>JBAVSO010000114.1:0-24972 GCA_049695635.1 Candidatus Cybelea sp.
CCCTCAAAGCTATAGAGCGATTTATAATTCGATCTGTTTGCGTCGGTTTGGCGCGCGGCTTGGGATGCTGCGCCGGGCGTAACGACCGGCGGTTGCGATTGGCCGCAACCGGCAAGCAATACAGCCAAGGCAAATACGCTTGCGGTTAAACCGCCAAGACGTAAAATCCGCATCTGCTAGTATCTGCCGGGATCGGGAACGTTACCTTTTCCGACAAGCCTGCTCAGGAAGTACGCGAGCAGCGCGCCCTCCCAGTGCAAGCGTGGCTCGAGCCAAGCGTGTTGCACGGGGCAGGTGATCTCTCCAAGTTCCAACACCATGCTCGCGTCGCTCGCGTCCACTTGCCGATACGCATAATACTCGCGGAGCCCCGCCGTAAAGTTACTCGGTTGGAATCCGTACGGCCAATACGAGCCGTAGAGCGAGCGCCACGCGGCAGCCGCCGCAGCATAGCCCTTGCGCGCGTAGCCGATCGACGCGGTGCTGCGGCACGGCGGATCGGAGCCGTCGAAGTGGATGAAGACGGCGGCGCGCACGCGATACGTGCCCTCGAAGTCGGCCGGCAATCGCGCAACGGAAACGCCGTGCCGGCGCAGAATCCGCGTCGCCGCGTCGGCAACGACCGGCGTCCAGGCTCGCTCGCCTTGCGCACCAAGGTTACAATGGCGTTGCGGAAAATGTGCGCAGCTAGCGGGGCGCCCTTCGTGACCCGCCGAGATCAGCACGTCGTATGTAAAAAGCGAAGCCCCCAAGAGCAGGCTCAACATACGGTCACGCGATCACCAACCGCCGGAAGCGCCGCCACCTCCAAAACCGCCGCCGCCTGCCGAGAATCCGCCGCCGAAGCCTCCACCGCCGAAACCGCCTCCGCCGCCACCGAACGAAGAAAAAGCGCCGCCGAGGAATGCCCCTCGCGCGCCACCGCGCGTTACGAGATAACCCACGCGTCGCATCACCAGCAGTTGGATGAGGATCGGAAAAATGATGAAAATCGCGACAATCGCGATCACCACCCAGGCGGTCGCATCTCCGCCCGCCGCAGTCGCCGCTCCGGGCGGCGGCGTGACGCCCTTATACGACGGCGAAATAGTGGTGAGCATCGCGGCGACGCCGCTCGATACTGCCCCGTCAACGTTGCCGGACCGCATGCGCGGTCTGATGACGTCCCTGATGATCCGATACGAGTCGGCGTCGGTCAGGGCGCTCTCCAAACCGTAGCCGACGTCGATTCGTGTCTTGTGGTCCTGCATGAAGAGAAAGAGCACCGCGCCGTCGTCGCGGCCATGGCGGCCGATCTTCCAATGATCGGCGGTTTCGTCGGTCCACGTCTCCAACGGAACGTCGCCGGTCGTTTGCCCGATCCAGACGATTACCTGATGCCCCGTCGCCGTCTCGTACGCATGAAGTTCGTTTTCTACCGATGCGCGCGTTGCGTTCGAGAGCGCGCCGGCGTTGTCGGTGACGTAGTGATCGGGCGTCGGCGGGATCTTAAAATCGGCCGCGACAGCGAGCATCCAGGTGAACGCGAGTGCCGCAATCATTCGGCGGCTTCCGGGAAGTGCTCGTGCACCGCTTCGCCGATCCGGTCTACGGCGTAGAGTATTCCCTCAAAGAGCTGTCCTCGCGCAAAGTAGGGTTGGCTCTTCTTCACCAAGTCGTTCCAGAAGTCGTCGCCGACTCGCTCGTGGAGCGCGCGGTCGCCGAGGATAGCGAATTGGCGCGCCTTTGGTGCGACCAAAATCAATGCTGCGTTTTCCGTCTCGTGCCGGTGGAGTCCGGCGCGCTCGAACTCGTGCTTGGCGCGGCCGAACGCATCAACCGTCTTGTCCGGAACGACGCGGACCGCAATCCGGCTGGTCGTGCCATCTTCGGCATCACGAATCGCTGCAGCGATGGCATCGCGCTGCTCGCGGTTCATGGAGAGAAGTCCACCGCCGGCGCTTGAGCCGCCCCCGGCTGCGCCTGAAAGTAGGGTTTCTCGTTGAAGCGGCTGCCGAACATGCCGGCGATGAGGACCGTCGGAACCGTGTCGCGCCTTGTATTGAAGGCGCGAGCAACGTCGTTGTACTTCTTGCGTTCGAAAGCGATGCGGTTTTCGGTACCCTCGAGCTGCGCCTGAAGCGTTTGAAAGTTCTCCGTGGCTTTGAGCTGCGGATAGTTTTCAACCACGGCGAGCAAGCGCGAGAGGGAAGCGCCAAGCGTATCCTGCGCTTGCGCATACTTTGCGAAATTCTGGGAGTTGTTTACGGCGTTTTGCACGACGTCCGGCGAAATCTGACCGACGCTGGCGCGCGCCCTGGCGACCGCTTCGTACGTGCTCGATTCAAAGCCGGCCGCGCCTTTGACGGTGGCCACCAGGTTGGGAACGAGATCGGCCCGTCGTTGGTAGACGTTCTGCACCTGTCCCCATTGGGCGTCGACCGCCTGGCCTAGGGAGACGAGCGCGTTGTAAACGCTGGCCATCCAAAGCGCGATGCCTACGACGAGCGCAATGACGACGACTGGACCGAGATATGAAGGACGTTGCTGCATAGCGTGGCAAATGCGCCGCCATGCGGCCCGCCCCTCCATCGGTGGCTCTTTTGCTGCGGGTGCTGCTGGCGGCTATTCCGCTCGCGGCGCTGAGCATTGCGATCCCGCTGGTTAATCGGGTCGAGCCACGGATCTTCGGGGTGCCCTTTCTGCTCAGCTGGATCGTAGCGTGGGTGCTGCTCACGCCGGGCTTCCTCTGGACGGTCGGCCGTCTGGAAGGCCACTGGTGAACGGCGCGCCGGTTGCCTTGACCATCGTCGCGGTCGTCGTTTTCGGGACGATCGCGTTCGCGCTGCGGAGCGTGCGTCGCATCAAGATGGACCCGCAACAATATATCGTCGGCGGCCGCTCGTTCGGCACGATCTTTCTTTGGGTGCTGCTCGCCGGCGAGATCTATACCACCTTTACCTTCCTCGGCATCGCCGGGCTCTCGTACTCCCAAGGTGCGCCCGGATTCTACGTGATGGCCTACGCCGCGTGTGGGTTCATCCTGGCGTACTTCTTAACGCCCCTGGTCTGGAAGGTCGGCAAAGACGCGAATCTGCTCACCGGGCCGGATTTCTTTGAAACGCGCTACAACAGCCGTTGGCTCGGCGTCGGCGTCGCGGTTCTAATGTTCGTCATGATCGTACCCTACGTCACAATTCAACTCACCGGCTTGCAGATTCTCTTGCGAATCGCCGGTTACGGCGCCTACGATGCGACGGTATCCGTTTGCATCGCTTTCCTGGTCTTGGCGCTCTTCGTCTTCAGCGCGGGTCTGCGCGGCACGGCCTGGGCTAGCATCGTCAAAGACGTCTTGGTCCTGGGAGCGGTGACTTTTGCGGGCGTCGCAATTCCGGTGCGCTTCTTCGGATCGCCGAGCGCTATGTTCGCGCGAATCCTCGAGACACACCCGCAGATGCTCATTCTCCCACTCGGCAGCGCCTACCACGGAACGATTTGGTTCGCGTCCACCGTGCTGCTTTCGGCAATCGGCTTCTTCATGGGCCCGCAGTCGTTCAATGCGATTTACAGTGCGCGCAGCGGAGATTCGCTTCGTCGCAATGCGATGCTCTTACCCTTCTATCAGTGCTTCTTAAGCTTGATGATCTTCGCCGGATTGTCGGCAGCACTGATCGTTCCGGGTTTAAAAGGTCCGAATGTCGACCAATCGTTCATGCTGGTCGTCGCCCGCTACTTTCCATCATGGGTTCTCGGGTTGGTCGCGGCGGCCGGGGCGCTCGCGGCGCTCGTCCCGGCTTCCGCGCTGCTGCTTGGCGGTGCCAGCGTGATCACGAAGAACGTAGCTGCCGACGCGTTCGGTATTGCGACAAGCGACAAGTCGCAGACGCAGCTGACGCGTATCTTGGTCCTAGTCGTGGCAGTGCTCGCCCTCGGAGTGTGGCTTGTCGCCGGAAAGACGGTCGTCGAGCTTCTCTTGCTCTACTACAACGGCATCTCGCAGTTCGCGCCGGGTGTCGTGGCAACGTTCGTCTCGCGGCGCGCGACCGCATCGGCAGTCGGCGCCGGCATCCTAACCGGCCTCGCCGTCGCCGTTCCGCTCGCGGCGCTCAACATCAGCCCGCTCGGCATAAACCCAGGCGTCGTCGGGCTCGTCGCTAACGTTGCCGTGTTGATCGTCGTCTCGCTTGCGACGCATCCCTCGACGGTTAGGACTGCTCCGATTGTTAGGCAAATAGGCTAAGATAAAGGACCCCGCTTGCGCGAGGTCCTTATTTCGAGCGTTCTGGCGCTACAGGTCTTCGGGGTTGATGCCCTTCAGACGATCGTACTGCGTTTTCTTCGGACCCGCATGGGGGCTCGTGTGGTCTTCGTACTCGCCCTCATACTGCACCGTTAGCGGCTCGCGATTGCGTTCGTAGGCAGTGACGAGCCGGCTCATCCCGTCGCCGTTTCCACCACCGCCCATGACTTCGGCGAGCGCCGCGTCATCGGCGGTCATCGTGGTGTACGGCAACTCGTATTCGTGGCGCGGCCGTCCGTCGTCGTCGACGTCCTGCCCTTCGGGCACGATGTCGACGTTGCGATAGCGCGACATTCCGGTACCGGCTGGAATCAGCTTGCCGATGATGACGTTCTCCTTGAGCCCGAGCAGCGGATCGTACTTGCCCTTGATCGCGGCATCGGTCAGCACGCGAGTCGTCTCTTGGAAGCTCGCCGCCGATAAGAACGACTCCGTCGCGAGCGAGGCCTTCGTGACACCGAGCAACACCGGATTTGCGGTAGCGACTTCCTTGCCGGCCGCCTTCATCCGTTCGTTCGCCTCGTGGAACTGGGCCGCTTCGACGAGCTGACCCGGCAGCAGCGTCGTATCGCCGCCCTCGACGATCTTCACCTTGCGCAGCATCGAGCGAACGATCACTTCGATGTGCTTGTCGTTGATGTCGACGCCTTGCGAGCGATAGACCTTCTGCACTTCCTGAACGAGGTAGTTCTGGAGCGCCGTCTCACCTTTGACGCGCAGAATGTCGTGCGGGTTGAGCGAGCCCTCGTTGAACTGGTCGCCCGGTTCGACGTGCTGCCCTTCTTGCACGAGTAAATGCGTGCCCGGTGGGATTTCGTACTCATGCTCGTCGCCGCCCGCATCGGTCACGAAAACGAGCCGCTTGTTCTTCTCGTCCCCGTGCCTGACGGTGCCGCTGACTTCGGCGATCGTCGCTTGCCCCTTCGGTTTGCGCGCCTCGAAGATCTCTTCGACGCGCGGCAGACCGGTGATGATGTCTTCGGTCGCGACGCCGCCGGTGTGGAAGGTACGCAACGTGAGCTGCGTTCCCGGCTCACCGATCGACTGTGCGGCGATGATGCCGACAGCCGTGCCGATGTCCGCATGGCTTCCAGCCGCCAGATCGCGACCGTAGCAGAGCGAACAGACGCCGTACTTCGACTGGCAGGTGAGCACCGAACGGATCTTCACCTCGGCGACGCCGGCATCGATCAGCGCTTTGGCCTTCTCCTCGTCGATCTCTTGGTTACGCGTGACGATCGCGGTCGTCGGACGCTTGGGATCGAGCCGGATTTCTTCGGCCGCGCGTCGTCCGATGATGCGATCAATAAGCGGTTCGATGATCTCTTTTCCAACGCGGATATCGCTGACCGTTATGCCGTTGCTCGTTCCGCAATCCTCCTCGCGGATGATCACGTCTTGAGCGACGTCAACCAGACGCCGCGTCAGATAGCCCGAGTCGGCCGTCCGTAGAGCCGTGTCGGCCAGACCCTTGCGCGCGCCGTGCGTCGAGATGAAGTACTCGAGAACCGTCAGCCCTTCTTTCAAAGACGCCTTGACCGGAATCTCGAGAATTCGTCCCGACGGGTCGGACATCAATCCGCGCATTCCGCCGAGCTGCTTGACTTGCGCGATCGAGCCGCGCGCGCCCGAGGTCGCCATCATGAAGACCGGATTGAGCGGGTTCTGCGAAGCCTGCATCGAGGTCGTAACCTCATCGGAGGCCTTCGACCAAACGTCAATCGTCTTGTTGTACTGCTCGTCTTCGGAGATGAAGCCTTGCTCGTAGAGCCGATGCAGTTCGTCTACCTCGTCTTGGGCTTTGCCGACGATCTCATCCTTATTCGGCGGGACGATGACGTCGTTGATCGAGACGGTCGTTCCCGAGAGCGTCGCGTAGTGGAAGCCGAGTTCTTTGATCGCGTCGAGGAAGCGTGCCGTTTCGGAGTTGCCGTAGCGACGATAACAGTCAGTGATGATCTTCCGCAAGCTGCCCTTGTCGATGATCTGATTCACGTACTCGTGATTCCAGCTCTCCGGGAAGGCCATGTTGAAGATCGCGCGGCCGACCGTCGTTTTGATCAAGTTGCCCTTCCAGCGGACGTAAATCCACTCTTGAAGGCCGATCTGCTCGGTCTCGTATGCCGTGATCGCCTCTTTGCCGTCAAAGAACGTGGGAATCGCCCCGGGCGCGTCGGCAGCCGGCGCGTTTTTGTTCGTCGGCCGTTCGACGCGCTCGTGCTCGTCGAGAATCTCGGCTTTCGCGGGTCCCGCGTACTGATCGCGATGGAACGTCAGGTAGTAGAGGCCCAAAACCATGTCTTGGGTCGGAATCGAAACCGGGTTGCCGTATGCCGGCAACAGGATGTTGTTCGACGAGAGCATCAGAATGCGCGCTTCTGCCTGCGCTCCCGCGGAGAGCGGTAAATGCACGGCCATCTGGTCGCCGTCGAAGTCGGCATTATACGGTGTACACACGAGCGGATGCAGATGGACCGCTTTTCCCTCGACGAGCACCGGCTCGAACGCCTGGATTCCCAGACGGTGGAGCGTCGGCGCGCGATTGAGCAGCACGGGATGCTCTTTGATGACCTCTTCGAGCACGTCCCAGACCTCCGGTCGCACGCGCTCGACCATGCGCTTCGCACTCTTGATGTTGTGCGCGAGCCCTCGGTCGACGAGCTTCTTCATTACAAACGGTTTGAAGAGCTCGAGCGCCATCTCTTTCGGTAGGCCGCACTGGTGCAGCTTAAGCGTGGGACCGACGACGATAACCGATCGTCCCGAGTAATCGACCCGCTTGCCAAGCAGGTTCTGTCGGAACCGGCCCTGCTTCCCTTTGAGGATGTCGGAGAGCGATTTGAGCGGACGATTATTCGGACCGGTCACCGGGCGTCCGCGACGCCCGTTGTCGATCAGTGCGTCAACGGCCTCCTGGAGCATGCGCTTCTCGTTTTTGATAATGATCTCGGGCGCGTTGAGTTCCAGCAGCCGCTTGAGGCGGTTGTTGCGGTTGATGACGCGGCGGTAAAGATCGTTCAGGTCGGAGGTAGCGAAGCGGCCGCCGTCGAGCTGAACCATCGGTCGCAGCTCGGGCGCGATTACCGGAACGGCGGCGAGCACCATCCACTCCGGACGGTTGCCGCTTGAAAGGAAGGCTTCGACGACTTCGAGGCGTTTGATCGCCTTCAGTCGCTTTTGTCCGCTCGTCTCCTTGAACTCTTTGCGAAGGTCTTCTTGGAGCTTGCGCAGGTTGAGGTCGCGCAGCAGCTCGCGAATCGCCTCAGCACCCATGCCGGCCTTGAAGCGATTGCCGAACTTCTCGCGCGCCTCGCGATACTTTTGCTCTGAAAGGACCTCGCGCTTGGTCAGGGTCGTGTCGCCCGGATCGATGACGACATATGCCGCAAAGTAGATAACCTTTTCGAGCTGGCGCGGCGACATGTCGAGCAGAATGCCGATTCGGCTGGGGACGCCCTTGAGATACCAGATGTGGCTCACGGGGGTAGCGAGCTCGATGTGGCCCATCCGCTCGCGGCGCACCTTTGCACGTGTAATCTCGACGCCGCAGCGGTCGCAGATCATGCCCTTAAAGCGTATTCGCTTGTATTTGCCGCAGTGGCACTCCCAGTCTTTAGTAGGGCCGAAGATCTTCTCGCAAAAGAGACCGTCGCGCTCGGGCTTGAGCGTGCGGTAGTTGATCGTCTCAGGCTTCTTTACTTCGCCGAACGACCAAGCGCGAATTTGCTCAGGCGATGCCAGCCCGATGCGCATTGCGTCGAAGTTGTTGACGTCGATGAGATTCAAAAGAAGGGACTCCGTCTGGCCCGCCGCTGCCGCCGCTTACGCAGGGAAAACGCGTCTCACGTCGTCACGTAAGGGTTCCCACCGTCGCCGCTGGCAAGGGGCACAGGCCGCGATTCTACCACAATGAACCCATGAATGTCACCAGCCGTTTCATCCGGCCTGGCGCCCGCCTGCGATTCTTCACACCATCGCCGGGTACGAACTCGGTATGAGAATAGGAATTGTCGGTTCTGACGAGCGTGCGATGGCGATCGGGCGGCTGATGCGCAGTGGGGGCCACCGAGTGACGTTCGCCGACCCAGCCGGGCAGGAGCGCGCGAAGCGCGCCGCGGCTGCGGTGGGTGTGGGCGACGAGAGCCCCTACCGGCAGGCTATGTGCTCCGATCTACTAGTCTTGGCGGTCCGTCGCGGGCAGATCGATCGGGCCGTGCTGGCTATGGGCTCGGGCGCCAAGGCGACAATTGTCGATGCGGTCGAGGACGAACGCGGAAACGCCTCACGCAGCGGCGCCGAAGTGCTGGCATGCAAGCTGGACACTCATCGAATCGTCCGGGCGCTGATCCACATACCGCAATCCGGCTCGAACGTTCAAATCTGCGGCGACGACGCGAACTCGAAGCTTCTACTTGACCGCGCGCTTCACGTATGCGGCTGCGTCACGACCGACCGCGGCGTGCTTTCGAACGCCTCGGAGCTCGAGGCGCCGGCAGCGGCCGCTTAGGGGTGAGTCTCCTTGCCGACGAGCGTGATGCGCTTCGTATCGTCGTCGCCGGCATCGAGCTCGGCAAGGGCCGTTTTGAGACTGGGGCGCAGCTCAAAGAGACCTGCGACGTGAGCCACGTCAAAAAGTCGCAAAACGGACCCGGTCGGTTGCGTTACAACCAGCTTCGCGGCGTAACTTCGCAGCTTCACCAGCTCTGAGAGCGCCGTCGAATCCATATAAGCGGTACGACTTAGGTCGACAATCACGACCGGGTCGCGCACGGCGACTTCGAACGCATCGGCCAAGCGCTGCCTGTCCGCCAGGTCGAACTCGCCGTCGAGCGCAACGACGGTCACGCCCAGCGAAATTGCTGCGGGCTCAGCCTGATCCATAGATGTCACCGTACACCTCCCAGGAGCGCGCTGTCTATCAGGAACTGTACAGAAAGATGACCGCCAAACGGCCCTTCGCGCTCTACGGCCGCTTGCGTTTTGGTACTTTGGCGCCGGAGCGGCGAGCCTCGCTCAAGCCGATTGCGATGGCTTGCCTACGGCTCTTCACCTTCTTGCCCGAGCGGCCCGATTTGAGCTCGCCGCTCTTCATCTCGCGCATCGCTCGCTCGACTTTCTCTTGCGCCTTCGGGCCATACTTTCGCGCGGACTTCTTGCCCGAGCTCGACTTCTTGCGTGCCGGCATCTCAGCGACTCCTTTCCTTCGGCTACAACGCTAAACGCGCAGGCCGCGCCCTGTGACCAGATTTACGATCACCAGTATCAGAACGACCAACAGGAGTATGTGAATGAGCCCTCCACCGACGTGAAGCAAAAACCCAATCAGCCAAAAGAAGAACAGTATGACGATGATCGTCCACAGTATGCCTACCATTTAACCTCCAACGGATGCTCGCTTGATCATATTGCAGCCAGTCTACCCCGATCTTGGGGTAATCGAACCATTCCTGACGCGGCTTTGCCGGTGTCGCCGAATTGAGCCCGTTGGCAAGACGCAGCAGCCTCCTCGCGAAGACCTGAAAGGCATCGCATGAGGCAGCCAGACCCGCACGAGCGCGCGTCCGATTCCGGCGAAACGAAACTCGACTCCGTTCGGTCGGTCATGGCGCGCATGACCGACGTGCTCTGGCAAGCCGATGCTGAGGGCAGCGTCACCCGCATCGTGCCGTGCCGGCCGTCCCTGCCGGTCGGCGCCGGCGAGCTGGACGAGACCGAAGTCGAGCAGGTTCAGCAGCTTTGGCTTAAGTCTGCTCGTTGCGCGGAGCGCTTCAGTGCCATCTACCACGTCCGGGACGCGGGCGGCGTTGCGCGCACGTTTCTTATGCGTGCGGTCCCGGTTCTCGACGAGTTTGATGCCGTGCTCTTTTGGTCGGGGATTGCGGCGGAAACCGACGGACGGGCCGAGGCCGACACACGATTCATCTCCGAAGCTGCCACCGTTTTAGCGTCGTCGCTCAATCGCGCGACGATCGTTAACCGCCTCGTCCAGACCTCTGTCGATCACTTCTGCGATCTCTGCGCCGTTCACACGTTCGCCGACGACGGCGCGATGAGCGTCGAAGGGATCGCCTCGCGGCGTGGCACTCGGCAGATCGGCGCGGGCGCACTCAAAGAAGAGGCCACAGTGGTGGTGCGCACGCGAAAGCCGTTGCTGGTCGGCCGGACGCAGGTGGCCCGTTCGACGATCGTCGTGCCGCTCTTCGTGGGCACGAGCTGCATCGGCACGCTGAGCTTTCTCGAATCGGAGCGATTAAGCGCTTTTGGGTCGCACGACCTCGAGGTCGCCGCCGTCGTTGCTCGGCAGCTTGCCACGGCGCTTGAGAACATCAGAGTCTTCGAGCGTGAACGTCGCGCCACCGATCGTTTCCGCCTCTTGGCGCGGATTACCGAACGTCTCTTCACCACGCTCGATCGCGCGAAGATGCTCGAGTTCTTGCTAGACGAGCTTTGTAAACGTCTCGCAGATTATGCCGTCGCCGCGACCGTTACGGACGGACGCATACGCATACTCGCCGCCTTGGGCACGAAAGCGCCGTTTCGAGAGGACGCCGCCCAAGAGGTCATCGTTGCGCTGCGCAAGCGCCGTTCGATTGTGATTGGGCAGACTTCGGAGGTCGGACACCGCCCCGAGGTCGCGGGCGGTCCGCTCTACGAATCCATACCGCCGCGATCGTGGGTAATGGTGCCGCTCCTCGCCGGAGACACGACGTTCGGTGCGCTTATCTGCTGCTCCAACCTGCATACCTACGATGCCGGCGACCTCGAGCTGATCGAAGAGGTCGGCCGGCGTGCCTCTCTCGCACTCGAGCACGCCGAAAGCTTCGCTCGCGAGCGGCGCTTGATTCAGACCTTGCAGCAGGCAACGCTACCAACACGATTGGCAACCGTCGAAGGTGCGACCCTGAGCGCCGTCTACCGGCCGGCGGCCTCCGGCGTGCTGGTCGGCGGCGATTGGTACGATGCCTTCGATCTCGACGAGCACCGGGTGTTGCTAACCGTCGGCGACGTCACCGGGCACGGGCTCGAAGCATCGATCGTGATGGGAAAGCTCCGCCACGCGATCAACGTCGTTGCGATGTACGAACCCGACCCGGTTCGAATTCTCGACGCAGCCGAACGAATTCTGCTGCGACGCTATCCGGATTCCGTCGCGACCGCATTTGTCACCATCTTTGACGCCCGGCGGCGCACCATTACCTATGCCAATGCGGGCCATCCATACCCGTTCTTACGCAACAGCGACGGTTCGCTCGAAGAGTTGCGGGCCGACGGGCTTCCGCTCGGCCTTCGTTCGTTCGGCCCGTCGCAAAAAGCTCGGAGCAATCCGATCGGCGGCGCTTCGCTGCTGGCGTTCTTCACGGACGGCCTGACGGAGGCGACCCGCGACGTGCTTACCGGAGAGCGGCTGGTTCGTCAGGCGCTGCGCACCGATGCTATCGCGTACGTTGAGAATCCGGCCGAGTTCCTCGAGAGCTTCTGTCTGCGCGATCAATCGCACGACGACGTTGCGATCCTGCTGCTCAACTTCGTCCGGTCGCAGAGATGGACGGTTGACTCGTTAGACAGTCGCGCCGCTCGCCTTGCGCGGCGCGAGTTTCTCGCGAGCCTCGCGGCCGAGGCGCAGCCGGGTAGCGACCTGAGTGCGGCCGAACTGATCTTCGGCGAACTCGCCGCGAACGTCGCCCAACACGCCGGTGGGTTGATTGACGTCGCGCTCGAGTGGCAAGGAAACGCGGTGCTCCATATGATCGATCGCGGGCAAGGCTATACGGGCCCCGAGCGACGCCTAGCAGATCCGCTAACCGAGCGGGGTCGTGGGTTGTGGCTGATTCAGCAACTCGGGGCGCAGGTCACGGTCGAGCAGCTCCCACGGTTCGGCACGCACGTCCGCGCCGTCTTGCCGGTCATTTCCGCTCGCGAGCCGGTGCCCTAGCAGAAAACGCTCTTTGCGGGTATACCGTCCTGGTATGATGGAGAATACTGCCTCAGGGCCGCGCTATATCGCATTATCCGGCGAATACGATCTCGCTCGTAAGGAAGAGCTCTCCTCGGCTTTAGCCGCCATTACCAGCGGCACGCCGGTCACCATCGACATGCGCCAAGTGACCTACATCGATTCGACGTTCCTCACCGAGGTCACCGCGATGCGGTTGCGTCGTCAAGAGCGTCCCGTGATCCTCCTTGGCGTTGCGCCGAATATCGCCCGCATCTTAATGCTGGCGAAGCTGGACCGATTTTTCGTCTTCCGCTAGCCGTGCCGCCTTCTGGCCGTTTTTGGGTATCATCGTTTCATGAGAGCAACCTGGAAACCTCATGAAAAGCACGGCCGCTTGACCCGCAGGAGCGATCTCCCGGCCAGCGTTTACGCCTTTCCCAAGGAGCGCAAAGAACCGCTAACCGACGCACGCCACGTTCGCAATGCGGCGGCTCGCTTCGATCAAGTGATCGGCGTCTCGGCCGGCGATCGCGCACTGGCGTTCGCAAACATCAAGAAAGCGGCCAGCTACTACGGCGTCGATCTTTCCGAGACGTCCGCGCAAGATTTTGGCGTTCACCCCCAGCGAAATCGCAAGCAGAACGCTCGCCGGGGTGCGGCCACGCGCAAGCGCACCGGCGTCGCGAAGCGCGCGACTCGCAAGGGAGCCGCTATGCGTAAGCGTGCTGGCGTCGCCAAAAGCGCCGGGCGCAACGCGGTGCCAACGCGCAAGAAGCGCAAGCTCTAGAGGTCCATCGCCGGCGGAGGCGCTCTAGCTTTCCAGCCTTTGAAGCTCGATGACGCAAAATCCCAGCGCGTCCACGTCAACGGCTAAGCCGCGTGCAAGCTCGCGGCCTTCGACGTTTTCGCGATACGACCACTCGCCGAGAAGGCTGGTAAAATAACGTACGTGATAGCGGCCGTTCAGCGACCGCGCGAACCGAAGCGGCGTCGTAATGGTTCGCGATGCGGTGTTTCCCATGAAGATCACGAAGTCTTTGCCGCGCTGGAGCGCGATCTCGGTAACGTCGTCACCGAGCTGCAGCATCGGCGTGACGTCCCGGTCGTAGGTTTGAAGATGCAACCCCGTAACGCAGTCGAAGTTCGTGTAGAGGGTCGGCTCCGGAAGGCGCACCGCAAACCACGTCAGCGACTTGCCGCGAACCGGCACGTTGCGGGCGCCAATCCACTTCCATTGCGGCGCTAACCGCGGATTGCACGAAATCGCCTCGCCACGTACGTCGAGACCGCACGCACCCTCAATCGCCGCCCACACGTAGCGTGGTGGGTACCACGGCGAAAGCATCATGCCTTGATTCGCCAGTGTTTCGCCGTGAAGCCACTCGGAGAACTGGCCCGGCACCGTGTTGTGGCGTCCCGGATCGCGCGAATAATGTTGGAAGCTGGCGCCGAGCGCATATGCCATGAAGCTGGAGTTGAAACGCGCGGCCGCAAAAGCGAAGTTGAAAGTCATGCCGACCCAAACGCCGCCGAGCAGTCCCCAACTTTGAATCGGGTCATATTCGAGGTCGTCACGGGGCACGGTCCGGATGCCGGCCGCGGTCCAAAACGCGGGCACGCTCAAACGGCTGATGATGCGGGCAGCGGTATCGTGGTCGGCCACGCCGCAGATGACCGGAAAAAGCATGTCGCTGGTCACGTTCGAACGCGGCGTGCCGTCTACGTCGATGTTTAAATAGTAAAGCCCGGTCTCTGGATCGAGAAGGTGACGATTTATCGCGGCGCGTAGCGCGCCCGCCTCGCGCGCGAACCGTTGCTGGTCCTGCTTCTTCCCGAGGGCATCGGCCATCTCCGCCATCGTGACGAAGGCCAAATAGCATTCCGAATTTATTTCGGTCGAGGCTCCTGAAATTCGATAGTCGTCAATGATGTTGCGCCAACCGACGATCCCCCAATCGGCGGTGCCCGTCGCCGTGCACCAGATGAGCCCGCGCGCGTCCCGCTGCGTCAGCAGATACTCCGCCGCGCGTTTGGCAGCCGCGTATCCCTCGCGTAAAAACTCGAGGTCGTTTGTAACGTGGTGGTGATGGCCGAGTGCCATGATGACCAGCGGCGTATCGTCGTTGATGTTGAGCCCGTAATCGCTTGGCTCGCCCGTACGGACGTCGTAATATTCGACAATCTTTCCGCCTCGCTCCGCGTTGCGAACATACCACCGCAGTGATTCTCTCGAAAACTCCGGGGTTACGTAGTCGGAACCCAGCGCGAACGCGGCCGTGTCCCGGCCGACGCTGTTGTTGGTACGCGTCGGGTCGTTGACGAAGCACCAGCCGGTCGGCGCATAGAGCTCGGTTCGCAACATGTTCGCTTTAGCCCAGAGCACACCGCGGTTAACGATCGGATCCGGCGTGACGACGATGGTGCGCTCTAGAACCTTTTCATAGTGACGGCGCGTCTGGGCAAGCGCGGCTGGAGCTGCCGGAGCCCCGGCGTAAACGCGGCGCACGCCGCGAGCGCCCTCCGGCGAGCCGGCGAGCGTGAACCAAAACCGGCGCCGCGCGCCCGCAGTGAGATGATGCCGGTGGTGGAAGAGCGCGATAGGGTCGGGAGCGTCACGCTCGACACTGTTCGACAGCCTGCCGGCAAAATGCGGCCGGTTCAGCTTGCCGTGGTCGCTTGTCACCTCGAAGGTTGACGGAATCCTAGACGAACCGATCGCGCGCCCTTGGTTGCGCGCCGACGCGTTCGTTGCAACCACGGCTCGAATGGCGGGAGCGTAGGCCGCATGCACGTCGCGCGCGGTGTTGCCACGCAGCAGCGCCCCCATGAGGCTATCGAAATCGCGCGTTTCGTGCGATTCGTTGCGAATCTCCACCATCATGTACGCGATCAGCGGATTGACGCGGTTCCCGTTTGGCATGGTGTTGAGCAGAAAGAGCTTCTCCACGACGCTGACGCGGTCATCGATGCGATAAGTGTATTCCTGAAAGTCGGGATGGATTCCGAACCTTCCGTCGATCTTGGACCGTGCGGCGCCGGTCAGACCGTCCCAAAACTGGATCGAGAGACCGCTCATCAGCGTAACGCCCAGATCGCTGGAATAAAACTTCTCGATCGCGCCCGAGGCTTTGATGACGATCGCTCCCTTCGGACCGCCGAGCGTGCTGCCGACAGCGAGATCGGTGTCGTCGATTTCGTAGACCGAGATGCGTTCGCCAGAACCGAAAATTCGCGCAGCCACGACGAAGTCGATTGCTTGCTTTGGAGGCGCGCTCCTTCCAACCGCCAAATCGCAGCGTGGTGCTTCTGTTAGCGATCGAAACGTCATGCGACGACACCGCCGCCGCAGTGGTTCGCGACGGGTCTCGCGTTCTTTCGAGTGTCGCGACGAATCAAGACGCTTTTCACGCAAAGTACGGCGGCATCGTTCCGGAGATCGCGAGCCGCAGGCACGTGGCGCTGCTCTCGGCAGCGGTAGAAGATGCGCTCGCACGCGCACAGACCTCATTCGAGGAGATCGACGCAATCGCCGTGACCTCCGGCCCCGGGTTGATCGGCAGCCTTGTCGTCGGCGTAGCTGCCGCCAAAGCTTACGCCTTTGCTCTGAAACGGCCGCTCTACGCCGTCAACCACCTGCACGGGCATGTCTTCGCGCCTTTCCTCGAGCGCGACGACGAGCCGCCTTATCCGTTCCTGTCGTTGCTCGTTTCGGGAGGCCATTCGCAACTAGTTAGGGTGGAATCGGCAACGTGCATGCGCGTCTTAGGGCGGACGCACGACGACGCCGCGGGCGAAGCTTACGATAAGACCGCGCGTCTGCTCGGCCTGCCGTATCCTGGTGGACCGGCGCTTGACGCGATGGCACAGCGCGGCAACGCCCGGGCCTACTCCTTTCCGCGGCACCGCCCGGCGGGCGACTCACTCGATCTTTCGTTTTCGGGGCTCAAAACGTCGGTGCGCTACTTTTTGGAGTCGCAGACCGGCCGCGACGCCAAGCCGGAAGACGTCGCCGCATCCTTTCAAGCCGCCGTCGTCGACGTGCTGATGGCCCGTTTGCGAGCCGCCTACGAGCGCGATAGCTATAACGCCGTCGTTCTCTCGGGCGGCGTTGCCGCAAACTCAGCCTTGCAGGCCGCGTTCCGCGGGTGGACGGAGAGCCGCGAAATCGCCGCGTTCGTCCCGCCGCCCAAATACTGCACCGACAACGCGGCGATGATCGCTGTCGCCGCCTATTACCAACGCGACGCGGTGCTCGCCGATCCGCTCACGCTCTGCGCGGACCCAAACTTGCCGTTCTAGCCCGCTTCTGTTTTAATCGCGGTCGGAGGGACTCGAACCCCCAACCTACAGGTTCGAAGCCTGGTGCTCTATCCGTTGAGCTACGACCGCGCGTCATGTTCTTCTTATGCGGAGGCGTACAGATCACGTCTCGTTGCGGGCAGATCGACCCAGCCTTCGTCGTCGGGCCTTGCAAGGAGCGTTTGATAGACTCCTAGGCGGCCGACAGAAAAACCTTGCGCGCTGCCCGCAAGGTAGAGTCGCCAAAGGCGATAGCTCGTCTCGCCGGCTGCCGCGACGGCGGCCTCACGATTGCGCTCCAGATTCGAAAGCCAAGCACGCAGAGTCAGCGTGTAATGCTCGCGCAGGTTCTCGACGTCGCGTACTTCGAAACCGGCACGCTCGGCAAAGCGGAGCGCATCCGCGATCCGAACGAGCTCGCCGTCGGGGAAAATGAAGTGCGCCATAAATCCCGTCGATTTCCAGCCGCGCTCGCCGCTCTGATCGGCGATCGCGTGATTGAGAAACAATCCTCCCGGACGCAGCGCGTCGTAAGCCGCGCGAAAGTACTCCGCAAACTTCGAGCGGCCGACGTGCTCGAACATCCCGATGCTGACGATCTTGTCGAAAAGTTCGCCACGCAGCTCACGGTAATCGCGGAACTCGACGCGCGCAAACGCCGCGACGCCGGCCGCAGCAATTCGCCGCTGCGCCTCGTCGCGCTGCGGACGGCTCAATGTAATACCGAGCGCATGCGCTCCGAGCTGCGCCGCCCGGATGACGAGCGCACCCCACCCGCAGCCGATGTCGAGTAGACGTTCGCCGGGACGCAACCGCAGCTTGCGCAAGGTATGGTCGATCTTGGCCGACTGGGCATCGTCGAGCGAGTCGACACCGTCGTCCCAATATGCCGACGAATAGATCATCTCGCGATCGAGAAAGCTGCGATAGAACTCTGTCGGCTGATCGTAGTGAAAGCCGATTGCGGCCCGATCGCGAGCTCGCGAATGGATTCGTCCGCGAAGCTTTGCCTCACGCAACGACGGCGTGGCGATTCGCGGCAGCCGCCGCAACAAGCGAACGAACCGGACGATCGCGAGGCCTCGCAGCGCCGTGCTCGCGCGATGGAGGGCATCCACGGCGTGTTCGAGGCTGCCCTCGACATCGAGCAAACCAGCGCCGACGGCGCGTCCAGCCGAGAGATCGAGCGGAGGAGTAAAAGCCGCGCGTAGCGCGCCCGGCAGATTGACCCTCAAGACGAATCGCTCGGCCTCGGCGCCGGGCACGCGGGTTCCGTCCCAAAGCTGGATCCCGAATTCACGTGCGTATTCGCTTCCGAAGAGCGCGTGCAGCGCCGCAAGGGCGATCCGCGCGTGTGGATCGTCCGACGCGAATCGCTCAGCGATCAAATGCGACGATTTGGTTTGCTTCGCGATGGTTTGTCCAGAATCTCGATCCGTCGAAGGCAAGCGACCGCGCCGCAAACGGGATGCGCGCGAGATCTTCCGACGCGTTGGAGCCGTTCCCGGAAACGCGCGTCAGAAAATACTCGCCGCTCTCTTCGTCATCGGTGGTCACGAGATAGAAGTTGCCGTCCATGTAGCACTGTCCGCAGATTTGGTGGGGCACCGCGATCTGCCGCACGATATTCCCGCGATCGTCGAGTCCGAGAATCCGGCGGTTGTACCACTGACTCAAGTACAGGTACCGTCCGTCATAGCTGAGCTGCGATCCGGTCGCGTCGGGGCATTCGATCGAATCTTGCGTCTTGAATCCATGTCCCGGAACGAAGCGGCGAATCACGCGATCGTCTTCCTCGCCGACCCCGCAGACGATCCGCAGCTCGTCTCCGAGTACCGTCATACCCCAGGGCTTTCCCGGAACCTTATCCTCTTCGATCACGGTCCATTGTAGAGGATTGATCGCATACAAACGATCCGTCTCGATCGATCCCATCCAGAGCTTTTCGCCGTCGAAAGCAAGCGCCTGTGGGCGCGGCGCGGGCGACGGCAGCCGCAGCGCCTCGGTTACGTTGTGCACGCCGAGAGCATACGTCGTCAGCCCCTTACCACCTTCGATGCTCGTAACGGGAGGCAAGGCCCTTTGGGGTTCGCGAGTACAGGATTGTGAACGGCTGCTGCCGGAGGACGGGGCATGCCCATTGTTCCCGTAACGCAACCTCAACCAGTCACGCCGGGCGGCGGATTCGACTACGTCGCAGTCGACGCCGCGCGTGGACGAATCTACGCCGCGCACGGCGGTGGGGGTGGCCTGCTGATCGCCGATGCCGCCACCGGCAAAGAGATCGGCATCGTTAAAGTCGGACCAATGGCGGGTGTCGCGGTCGATTCAAAGACCGGCCACGTTTTTACCGGCAACGGCAGCGGGCGCTCCGTCAGCGAAGTCGACCCGGTCACGCAGACGATTCTGCGAACGGTCGCCGTCGACGGTCCCGTAGATGCGATCGCCTACGACCCGGTCCTCGGACGCATCTACGCCGACGAAGACGACGGCACGCGCATCTTCATTATAGATGCGGCGACCTTTAAGCAAATCGCGGTCGTGGCGCTACCCGGCCACAAGCCCGAATACGTTCAAGTCGACCCCGAGACCCACGACGTCTACCAGAATATCTCAAGCGACGATACGTTGGTGAGCCAAATCGCCGTCATCGATCCGACAACATTCAAGGTCGTGCGCTCGATCGCGACTCCGTTTATAAAGAGCAACCATCCCTTGCAGTACGATGCCGCCGATCGTGCGCTGCTCGTCGCAGGTGAAAACAGCGTCTTAGCCGTCTTCGACCGCTCCGGTAAACTTCTTCACCGCGTGAGCTATCCGTCGCGAGTCGATCAATGCAGTTGGGATCCGTCGCGCGCATGGCTCGCTTGCGCGGGAGGCGGCATAACGCTCTACTCCTACGACGGCACGACCGATCCGAAGCTTCTCGCGACCCTTCCGATCGCCAAGGGCGTGCACACCACCGCCATCGATCCGAAGACTGGCACGATCTGGGTCGTCTGGTCAGACCGCGCGACGGGCGCGGCCTCGATTCAGGGCTTTACGTACAAACCGTAGCTACGGCGACGGCGCCGGCGTCGGAACCTGATTGCTGCAAAGCGCGGCGCTCGACATCACGGCCTTCGCCGCATCGTTCTCGCGTGTCGCGGTCTGATCGATCGTCCACCGAAGCGCGTCGAGCAGTCTTGTCACGGGATTGTAACCGAGCGTCAGCCCCGGGACATTCGCCAAGTCAATGTTGTACGGATTGGGCGGGAGTCCGGCGTAGTTCGGGTTCGCTTCGAGCGGGTTCGGCGCCGGCGTCGAGATCTTCGCGCCGGACGTGTCGGGCTGGTTAATCGAGTTGATGTACGCCTCGCCGGCGTGCTGCAGGTCGGCCATCTGCTGTGTGTCCACGAATCCGCTGATAATGTCAAGCGAGGCATTTTGCGCAGCGAGCGCTTTGAGCAGCTTCTCGCGTATGTCTTGCAGCAGCTGGTCGTCCTCAGGGCGTCCCGTCCCGGTGCGAAGCGCGGGCGAATCGAGCGCCGTCTGGATCGCGATGATGTTGTTGGCGATTGGGCGGATCAGGTTCTCCATTCCCTGCAGCGCCATGTTCTGCGCAGGGTTCGAGCCGCTGTCGGGGTCGCGCGTGACCGGATCGTTCCCGCCGGTCGTCGTCGTCGACGGACCGCTGCTGTAGAGCCTGGCCTCGTTGTACTGCTTGAAGAGGGCCGGGCTCTTCTTGATGGTCGTGTCGTTCTGCAGCATCATGCCGATCGCGGGGGCGATGTGTTCGTGCAGTTCGCCGCACAACGGGCGCGTGACGATGTGATAGATCGTCGGAGGCGGCGTAGCGCCAACCGCGAGCACGGCAACCATGAGCGCGACAACTCTTCGCAAGACTAACCTCTCTACTGCTAGGACGCCCGGCGAGACCTGCCTGTGACGGCGAGCGCCTCAGCCGAGCGCCTTAGCCGAGCGCCTTAAAGGTAGCGGCGCAGCCAGTCGAGGATCAGGTGCAAGCGCTCGATCCGATGGATCGGCGAACCGGTGCGCGAGAGATCGTGGTTCTCGCCGGGCACCGCGACGTATTCAACGGTTCGGCCCAGGATCTTCAGCGATGTGAACTCCTGCAGCGTCTGGTCTATCGGCGCGCGTGTATCTTCATCGGCGTGAAGAATCAAGACCGGCGTGTGCACGTTCTCGACGTACGTCAGCGGAGAGAACTTGGCGTAATCGCTGCTCGCCGGGTCCCACGGCGGCCCCCACGTGTAGTAGCCGCCGCCGAGACCGTTCTTCGCCGCAAAGTCTGCGGCCAGATTCTCGCTTTGCAGGTTGCTGACGGCGCGCTCCGCGACTGCTGCTTTATAACGGTCGGTGTGCGCTATCACCCAGAGCGTTGCGTATCCGCCGTAGGATCCCCCAAGCACGCCAAGTCGCGTCGCATCAACGTCCGGACGGCGCACGGCCGCGTCCATCACCGCTTGCACGTCTTGGAACATCGCGTCGCCGTAGTTATTTTCGAGCGATTCTTCGAACGCATAACCGTGACCGGTGCTTCCCGCCGGATCGGCAAAGACGACATTATACCCCATCGAGGTGTAGATTTGAAACTCTTGGAAGAACGTCTCGCCGAACTGCGTCTCCGGACCGCCGTGAATGTCGAGCAGCGTCGGATGCTTCTCACCCGCGGCACCGGTAGTTGCCGGCATGAACCACGCCTGCACGGTATTTCCGGCCGGATCCTTAACGCTAAGCTCCTGCGGTTTTGAGAGCGTCACCGACGCGAGATATGCGGCGTTGACGTTAGTAAGTTGACGCGGCGAGCCGCCTCTGACGTCGGCAACGTAGACGTCGGCAGGGTGCAAGAAGTCGCTGTATAGGTACGCGACCTTGGTGCCGTCGGTCGTCACGCTGCACGACCAGGCTTCGCCCTTAGGCGGGGTGACGTCCGTCATCGACCCGCTCGAGAGATCTATCGCCCGCAGATTCGAATAGCCCGGGCCGTCCACGTTGAGCACCGCTTGCGTGCCGCTCGGCAGCGGGGATCCGCAGAGGCCACCGCCCTCTTTCATGTCGGCGAGCAGCGTATCGCCCCAGCTGACCGTGTCGCGCTGCGCGACTACGAGCCGGTCGGAGCCGTCCGGCTTCGCGGAAACGAGCGCGGGCAGCTGCGCTGAGTCCTTCACGTCTCCGCTCAAGTAATAAACCCGCTGCCCGCCGTTTCCGAAGAACATCCCGAAATTCGCGGGCAGCGGCGACGCTACTTTTTGCATCGTCGTGCCTGTCGAGGGCATAGTATAGACGTCGTTCGGCCCGGCGTCGACCGGTTCGTATCGCAGCGAATCGAAGAGAATCGTCCGATCGTCGGGCGACCACGCGTCGAACCCTTCCGAGTACTGGCCCGACGTCAGCTGCACCGGATGCGAACCATCGGCGGCGACCGTCCAAATATGCTGGTGATCGCGATAGGTGTAGCCTTGTCCGTTGGTCTCAAAGAAGAGCTGGTCGATGACGTCGATGTCGCTCTTCTTCTGCGCGTCCTTCGGCGTGAAACCGGCCTTGGCAAAATCAACGTACGTGTCGTGTGCCGGGTCGGTATCGGTCACGCTGAGCGCGATCCGGTCACCGGCGTGCGAAACGACCGGCGACGATACGCCTTGCTTGATGTGCGTGAGTTGCACGATCTGACCGCTCGCCAGCGTATAGCGGTAGAGTTGCGGCTTCTGCTTTTCGACCGTCCGTACGAAGACGAAGCTGCGGCCGTCGGGCATCCACGCGTAATCGCCGTCCCCGATCTTCTTCGTCACGTTATGGGTAAGGTTTCCGCTCGACACGTCAACCAACTCGATCGTCCGGTCGTAGCTGTTCTTAGGACCGTTCATCCGCGACGCCTCGACCAGCACGTGCGTACCGTCGGGCGAGATGACCGCATTGCTCAAAAACGTGATCTTGAAAAGATCCTCCGGTTGAACCGGAGCCGCTGCCGCCGCGGCGATCGGCGAAAGTCCGAGCATTAGGAATGCAAAAACCGATAAACGCATGCCCCTTGATTTTACGTCCCTTTCGCCGCGCCTGCATAGAAGATGACCTTGAAGATCGCTTGCGGCACGGTCGTCAGCGCGTTGGGATTGCCGTAGGCGATATAAAGTTCGCTGTTGCGCAGCCGCAGGTGGTAGGCGACCGAGACGTTCGAGCAGTCCCCGACGCAGTCGCCGCCGCCGTTGGGAAGCGGCGGATTTCCGATCACGCGGCGCAGCCCGATTGCTAACGACGAATTGGTGCTGATCTGGTAGGCATAGCTTAGGCTCTCGAACCACTGTATGTTGTCCATATACGGCGCCGGCATCGACTGATCGGTACTGTCGACGGCCAGGGTAAGCGCGCCTCGATTGCCGACCCGAATCGTCGTCGTACGAAACCACGTGTCGAGCCTGCCGGCTCCGTACCGGCCCCCATTGTACGCGATCTGAGTCGGATACGACGAGGGGCCGTGATAGGGGAACTGTCCCGGGTTATTCGTCTGTAATCCGCTATCGTAGGTGAATTGAAAGCCGCCATTCTGTGAGATCGGCGTCAAAAGGTCGTTGAAACGCCAATAGTTCGAGCCCGTGAAGAATTGAAGATCGAGCGCGTGCTTCGTTAAGATATCGACGAGAAGCTGGTTATCGCTCTGCGCGATGCCGTACAACGGCCCTTGGAACCGGTCGACGAATCCCGACGCTCCGACCGATGCGAGGCTATCGTTGCCGTCGAAATCCCAAATTTTTGCCATGTACATAGCGTAACCGGCGATGCCCGGATGCGAGATGAACCCGTCGGTTGGGTTGTAGTACTCGCCGATCTTTCGCGTCGCTCCGAAGAATCCGAACGTTTGGTTCGACCAACCGACGCCAAACTCGTAATATTGACTTTCGTCGGGTACGAGGACATTCGTTCCCGAGTTGTCGCCATAGTTCATGTATGCGTTGAAATGCTTGAGATCCGAATACGCGACGCCGGCCTCGGTGGTGTCATCGATGAACCCCGGCATGCTGACGGAGATGTGCTGAACGCTCGAGAACCAGTTCGTTCCGGGCGACGTGTAATCCACCGCGCTTGCGAAATCGTTACGCTGGTCACCGATCGCATCGAATGAAGCGAAGCCGATCGGCCCCTGCTTTCCCTCGACTGCATACCCTTGCGCCGGCGTTGGAATCGCAGGGGTATAGAGCGACTGAATGTTCTGGCAGGCGTTGCAGTTGAACTGATTGTAGAAGCTCGCGGCTTGAGTAAAGAACGGCCGCACCTCGTTGTAGTACCGTTGGTAGACGGTCGGCGAGATCGATTGCTGATCGAGCTCGACGTTCGAATAATCGGGATGGAAGGTAGAATAGAACGACGCGGTCGGCGTTATCGGAATCGAGAGATCGACGCCGACGCGGGAGGTCGAGCCGCCGATAGTCTTGCTCGCCGCCTCGCCGAGCGCGTAGAGTGCGGCGCGCGGCTTCGGACGAGCGGAGCCGACGCTCAGCTGCGGCACCGTGATGCTGCCGGCGTGGGCGTAGTCGGCGTTGCCGTAGCTGTCGGGCTGCATCTGAACCGCGTTGTACGACCAAACCTGCTGTTCGCCCGTAGCGCGCACGTAACGCACGAACTGAGCTTTCCACACGCCGCCGTGCGCGTTGCGGATTACGTCGAGCGGGATTCGCATCGTAACGGTATAGCCGCCATTGTGCGGGGCTCCTTGCGACTCCCAGTTCGGCGAGTAAGCGGTGTTCTCGGAAGAGTATTCGTAATGAGTGCCGTTCGGCGTGGAGTAGAACTGATAGAAGTAACCGCTGATGCCGTTGGGCCACAAGTCGACCCAGACGGCATCGTCGCTTCCTTGGCCGACATCGTTCGTGTGCTGCACGGCAGTGATCGGCTCGCGCTGCGTCGCGTCGAAGCGCAGGTAGAGCGCTTGGCCGTCGGTGGTGATCCAAGCCTTGGTCGGCTCGCTGGCCGGGCGCGAGTGAACCGCGTCCCAGCTGAGCTGCACGCTGCCGGCCCGCGCCCACTCGGTTGCGACCGCGTTCGGGTCGAGCGACGGATCGGCTGATTTCGGAACGGTAGCGGCAGGGTAAGCGAGGACGCGCACCGTCGTAGCCGCGATTGCAGCCGTGCAGAGCAGCGTGCAAATTCGGGAGCGCATTAGAGGATTGCGCCATCCAAGCTGGAGCCGCTGATGCGCCGCAGCATTGCGGCGTCGATCGGGTCACAGTTGCGCGGCTCGCGGCCGCCTGAGCAGACCAACGCTCCGCGCAGATTCGCACCCTGTAACTTGGCGCCGCGAAAATCGGCGCAGCCGATTCGCGCGTCTTCGTTTCTCGAACAGAGACGCGAGCCTCGCAGATCGGCGTCGCGCAGATCCGCGTTGACGAAATCGACTCCCTCTAGATCGGCGCCCGCCAACCGCGCGCCGCGAGCGTTTGCGTTGCGCAGATCGCTGCCGACG
>JBAVSO010000115.1:0-11047 GCA_049695635.1 Candidatus Cybelea sp.
ACCCTGTTTGAGACGGTCGGGCTTACTGTAGACGTGATGATCGTTAAAAAGGATTGGAATCTGGCCGGACGGCGGACTTCCGAAGTCCGCCGGCGGAGCTCCCCCCGCCTGCGCGACGCCGTTTCCAGTGTTTCCTTGCGTCGCAGTCGACGGAGCGGCTACCGCGTTCAACCCGCAAAGCGTTGCGATCAACGCCGCGAGCACTCCGGTGCTCAGTCGGTTCATTGAGTACCTCCTTAGGGAACCTTCTGTTCGAATCGAGTATTGCAGGTCATGCCTGCTGACTGGTTCGTCACGCTGCCGAAAAGATCATGCGGAAGGGTGCCTTCCTGGGTCTGCTGCCGCCCGCTAGCCTGCTACGACAGCGGGCGATAACCTCCATAACCAAGCGATACCGGCAAGCGTTTCGATGAGCGCTAGCCCAAAGGCCACTCTAGGGGCTGCAGCGCTCCCCGCCAAGGACAAATGCTGCAGCACGAGGGTGGTGAGCGCGGGCGCAGCGATCTGCGGCAGCACGATCGCCAGATTCCAGACCCCCATTGCTGACGCCATAGCGGCGGGCGGCAGGACGCGGCAGGCGATCGCCCAGTCGGCCACCAGAAAGACGCCCCAGCCGACGCCGGCGATCAGCGTGGCGGCGACGACGCCTCCAAAGCCGTGCGCCGCGATGAAAACGGCCAACGCCAGGACGAACACACCGCCGCCAATCGTCGCCACGAAGCGTTTGTCTCTCCGATCGCTCGGGCGCGCTGCGAGTGCGGCGCCAAGCGCGCCGACCAGCGTAAAAGTGAATATCAGGATTCCCGTCTGACGGCGGGCGTCTGCGAGCGTCGCAGCCCCGAGCACGCTTTCGACGTAGAAGAGCAGATAGCCGAGCAGCGTGTAAAATCCGACGTACACAAGCGCGCGCGACACAAACAAATCCACGAACGGACGCGTAACGCGCAGACCCCCGACGCGTTCGGGGGAATCGCGCAGCGGCAGCCGGTGCGCGTGCGACGACGTTATCGCAGAGGTTACCAGCAACAGCGCACCCAGTGCCGCCCCCAGTGCCCGCGCGTTGGTTATGAAGCTCGCGCAAAGCGCGCCGATCGCATTTCCCGCCGATTGCAGCGCCGCCATCCACGACGACGCGTTTCCGATTCGCACCCGCTCGACGAAGTCCGGAATAATCGCCTGATACGGGCCGATGGCTACGTTCAGTGCCGCCTGCAACGCGACGTACGCGACCGTCAGCGCGAAAAACGTCTCCGCGTCATAAAAAAAAGCGATCGCCGCGGTGCCGCCGATCGCGCCGGCAATATAGAACTCGATGCGACGGCTCCCGCGCCGCCGGCGCCCGTCGGACCAAACGCCGACGAGGATTTGCACGATCGCCGCCGTTGCCGCGCCCACGGTCGCGAGCCGGCCGTATGCTATCACCGGGTTGCTCGCAGCGAGCTCGATCGTGCGCGACTGCAACGAGATTCCCAAAAGCGCGCCCCACACGGCTTGAATGCCGAGCCAGAAAAGCGCGAGCCGAAACGGACTAAGCGTGCGCGCAGGCATACCGGTATTCGAGGATCGTGTCCACGTCGAAGGCGAGCTCCGGAGCGCAGCCGCGAAGAGCCTGCGCCGGTACCTGCAGCACGTGCAGCGCCATCGTTTCGAGATCCGAGACGCGCAATCTTCCCGAGAGAAAGCGGATCAAAACCGACGGACCCACTAAGCTCGCCATCCGCCAAGGTTTCTTCCGAGCTTCGAAAAAGCGCGTCGCTATTGCAGCGAGCTTCTCGCCGGATCCCGGCGGAATCGAGAATAAACCACCGTTGACGACGCGCTCGCGGCCAAGCCGGATTCCAAAGGATGGAGCGTCGGGAAAGCGCGCGTTGAAGTCGGCAAACTCCGCAAGCGCGATCGCAAGGGTACCATGGCCGGCGCGATTGACGAAATCCGTCGCCGCCGCCGCCGAAACGTACGGCAAATCGCTGGTCGCGTAAAGAAGCCGCTGGTCGTCGGGCCACGCACGCAGCGCGCGCAGCAGATTCTCACTGCCCGAAGGGCTTTCCGCGACGAAACGATCGACCGTGGAGGCGCACGCGGCCTTTACCTCGTCCCCGCCCACGACGGCGATTTCGGTAACGCCCGCGGCGCGTAAGGCATCGATCACCCGTTGCAGCATCGTCGCACCGCGAACGGGTGCAAGCGCCTTCACGTCGGTGCCGGCGACCGCCGCAAACTCGCCGTCGATGCGACCTCCCGCAGTGATAACGGCCTTCACAGCGGGAAAGCTTCCTGCAACTTCTACTTCTTGGCTAAAGTCTTTTTCTTGCCGGCAACGGTACGCTTGGGGCCTTTGCGCGTGCGCGCGTTCGTCTTGGTTCGCTGTCCGCGAACCGGCAGGCCGCGCCGATGCCGGAGCCCTCGGTAGCAGCCGATGTCCATCAGGCGCTTGATGTTGCCCTGCACCTCGCGGCGAAGGTCGCCTTCAACCCGCAACTGCAGCGAATCGATCGCATCGCGCAGCTTCTTTTCGTCTTCCTCGCTCATGGCTTTCACGCGCAGGTCGGGATTCACGCCCGAAAAGGCGAGCAGCTTGCGCGCGGTCGGTGCGCCGATGCCGAAGATATAGGTCAGCGCAACTTCGACGCGCTTCTCGCGCGGGAGATCGATGCCGGCGATTCGTGCCATATTTAATTAAATTTCCTTTTTTAGTCTTAATCCTAAGCCTGTCGAAGGGACTTACTACCCCTGTACCTGCTTGTGCTTGGGGTTAACTTCGCAAATTACCCGCACCTTGCCGCGACGGCGGATGATCTTACACTTCTCACAGATTTTCTTGACCGAGGGTCTGACTTTCATTTTATACGGCCCTTCGCCCCGGGCTGCGCGCCCCCCACTTAAGTGGGGCCCCCAACCTATGGGCGCCTTTCACATCTTGACTCGTTATCACTTTAGCTTTTTCCGATCGGAACTTTGTCGATTTCATTTATATCTATAGGTTATTCGGCCGTGCGTCAGGTCGTAGGGCGAGAGTTCGACGAGAACGCGGTCTCCAGGCAGAATCCGGATGAAATTCATACGGATCTTTCCCGAAACGTGCGCGAGCACACGATGTCCGTTCGTCAACTCGACTCTAAACATCGCGTTGGGCAGCGGTTCCACGATCGTGCCCTCGACCTCGATTGCCTCTTCCTTCGGCGTGGCCGTTTTCGCGGCTTTCTCCGCACTTGCTTTGCCGCGAGGAGGGCGACCGCCCCGCTTGCGCGCCACTAACGGAACACCTCTTATGCAATCGCTTCCTGCGGCGGACGGTACCGCTCGATCGCGGGATCCTCCGCAAAGGCCCGTAGGGTTAAAATCCTCGGGCCGTCCTCCGTCAGCGCCACCGTATGCTCGAAGTGCGCTGCGAGCTTACCATCTACCGTGACGACTGTCCAGCGGTCGGCGAGGATACGAATCTTCGGCCCCCCCTGTGTGATCATCGGCTCGAGCGCCAGCACCAAACCTGGGCGCAGCTCCATACCCGTCCCGGGTTCTCCGTAGTTGGGGACCTGCGGCTCCTCATGCATCGCTCTGCCGACCCCGTGTCCGACGAGCTCGCGTACGACTCCATATCCGTGCCGCTCGGCATGCGCCTGCACCGCGGCTCCGATATCGCCGACGTGATTACCGCGCTTTATCTGCGCGATCCCCACGGTGAGACACTCCCTCGTGACGTCGAGAAGGCGGCGGGCGTTTTGCGAAATGCTGCCGACGGGAACGGTTACCGCACTGTCGCTGACGTAGCCGTCGAGCGTCGTGCCGATGTCAATAGAAAGAAGATCGCCGTCGCGCAAAACGCGCGGGCCCGGAATCCCATGCACGACTTCCTCGTTGACGGACGCGCAAATCGATCCGGGGAAGCCGTTATAGCCTTTAAACGTCGGCACGCCGCCCGCTTGACGAATGCCGCGTTCGGCCAGCTCGTCGAGCTCGCTCGTCGACATGCCCGGACGCACGGCCTTCATGAGCCCCGTCAGTACTTGCGACGTTATCTTGCCGCTGCGACGCATCGCTTCGATCTCGCGCGCCGACTTAAGCGTAACCATCAGTTGTGCGCCGGTTCCGCGCCGACCGCCGCAGCAATCCGGTCCGCGACCGCCTTTACGCTTGCGAGCGCATCAACCTCGACCAGCTTTCCCGCCTTACGGTAGTACGCTATCAGGGGCCGCGTCTGCAAGTCGTAAACTTCCAGCCGCTTCGTGACGGTTTCCGGACGATCGTCCTCGCGCTGGACGAGTCTGCCGCCATCTTCGTCGTCTATGCCCGCTACCTTCGGAGGATTCGTGAGCGCGTTGTACGTTCGGCCGTTGCGAGGATTCGTCCAACGCGAGGCTAGGCGCGTGACCAGCGCAGAGCGTTGCCCGCTGAAGAGAATCGCTGCATCCAGCGGACAGCGCCAGCGTGCGAGCGACGCGTCGAGAGCCTCTGCCTGAGCGACCGTTCGCGGGAAGCCGTCGATTACAAAGCCATCGTGCGCTCGCTCGAGCTCGTGCTCGATCATTCCGATGACAAGCCCGTCGGGGACGAGCCGGCCAAGGCGCATGTACTCTTCCGCTTCTTTCCCAAGCTTCGTTCCGCGCGCTAAGTTGGCGCGCAAGAGGTCCCCGGTCGAGATCTGCTCGACGCCGAAGCGCTCGTGAAGCAGACGCGCTTGAGTTCCTTTGCCCGCACCGGGGGGCCCCAGAAAGATTATGTGCATGAGGTCGGCACTACCGTTACCGCTTGATGAAGCCGCGATAGTCTCGCATAGCGAGGCGCGCCTCGATCTGCGTGATCGTATCGAGCGCGACGCCGACGACAATCAGCAGCGACGTCGAGCCCAAATAGAAGGTCGTGATAGACAGGCCGCGTTGGAAAGCACCCGGCAGAACCGCCAGAAGACCGAGATAGATGGCCGCCGCCGTCGTGATTCGCATCAGGATCTTGTTGAGGTAATCCACCGTCGGCTGCCCAGGGCGAATACCGGGAACGAAGGCTCCGGTCTTCTTCAGATTATCGGCAACGTCGCGGGTGTTGAGCACGACGGAACTGTAGAAGAACGTGAAGATGACGACCAGCCCAAAATAGACGATGTTGTAGATCACGCCGTTGGGCGAGAACCAGACGTTGAAGACGCTCGCGAGCGCCGCCGGGTTGGTCGGAAACTCGAACGGTCCGAAGAGGTGCACGAACGTCGGCTGCGCGCCCGCGCCGTGCCCAAACCACCCCAGCGCCTGCTGCGGCAGCAGCAGAATCGAGATCGCGAAGATAATCGAGATGACGCCCGCGTTGTTTAGGCGTAGCGGAATATAGGTAGACCGGCCCGCGAACATTTTGCGCCCGACGACTCGCCGCGCCTGTTGAACCGGGACGCGCCGCTGCCCCTGGTAGAGAAAGACGATCGAGACGATCACGAGGATCGCGATCACGATGTAGAGCAGCAAATTGAGCAGCGACTCGGCACCTTGGCTTGCAGACGCGTACGTCTGGGTAACGTACTGCGGATAGCGCAAAACGATTCCGATGAAGATAATCAGCGAGACGCCGTTGCCGATACCTTTGTCGCTGATCTGCTCGCCTAGCCACATCAGAAAGAGCGTGCCGCCGACCATCGCGACGATCGCGTAGAGCAGATACCACGTGCTGGTGTCGAAAAAGACGCCCGAACGTTCCATTGAAATCGCCATGAACGTTGCTTGGACAGTAGCGAGCACGATCGTCAGCCAGCGCGTGTACTGACTGATTTTTTTTCGGCCCTCCTCGCCGCCTTTCTTCGCCATCTCCTCGAGCTGGGGCAGCACGACGGTCATCAACTGCATGATGATCGAGGCGTTGATGTACGGCGTGATGCCCATCGCGATGATCGAGAGCTTCTGGAGCGCTCCGCCGGAGAGGAAGCCGAGCAGATTGTAGAACGCGCCGCTTTGGAGAACGCGCTGCCAGGCGGCTTGATTGACGTTAGGAAGCTGCACGTGGATCATGAAAACGAACCACGCGAAGGCAAAGAAGACGAAGAGGACGCGCTGCCGGATTTCGGGGACGAGCACCGCCGCTCGCAGGTTATCGAACATCAGTTGTCCGCGCCGGAGTTCTCTTCGAGCTGCGCCCCTGCTGCCAAGAGCGTTTCGCGAGCGCTCTTCGAAAAGAGCACGTAGCGCATGCGCAAGCCGGCCGGGAGCGCCGTGTCGCCTAAGGTACCGAGAATCTTGACCCCGTCGCGCACCGCCTTAACGAGCCCGTGTTCTTGCAACGAGTCGGGGGTAACCTCGATGGCCGGATCCCAATGCGCGAGACGCTGCAGGTTGACGACGGCGAGCCGCGTTGTGAAGTGGCCGCGGTCGCGCGCCTTTTGCGAGTAGCCGCGCCGATGCGGAAGCCGGCGCGCCCAGGCGGTCTGGCCGCCCTCGAAGGCCGGTCCCTTGCCGCCGCCCGAGCGAACGGTTTGGCCTTTACCGCCTTCGCCGCCCGTCTTGACCATACCCGACCCGTGACCGCGACCGATGCGCTGACGCTTCGGCCGGCTCCCGGGTACGGGCTTGAGCGCCCCCAGTTTTAGAATCGATTCGTTTGTCATATCAGGCTACGTAAATTTCTTTGACGGTCTTGCCACGCATTGCCGCAACTTGCTCGGGCGTGCGCAGCGACTTGAGAGCAGAGACGGTCGCCATGACGACATTGATCGGATTGTTGGTGCCGAGGCATTTGGTGAGAATGTCGTGTATCCCGGCGAGTTCGAGAACTGCACGCATCGAGCCGCCCGCGATGACTCCGGTTCCGGGTGCGGCAGGTTTGAGCAATACCGTGGCGGCGCCGACCTCGTGGCGCACCTCGTAAGGAATCGTCCGCTCTACCATAGCGACCGTGACCAGGCTCTTGCGGGCTTGCTCGACGGCCTTGCGAATCGCCTCCGGAACCTCGCCGGCTTTGCCGATCGCGAAGCCGACTTTCCCCTTGCGGTCGCCGACGACAACGAGTGCGCTGAAGCTAAAGCGTTTTCCGCCCTTGACGACTTTTGCGACGCGGTTCACGCGCACGACAGTCTCTTCGAGTCCGCTGCCATCGCGGTCGCGACCCCGATATTGCATTAGAAATGTAACCCCGCTTCACGGGCCGCATCCGCAAGCGCGCGCACGCGGCCGTGATATTTGTAGCCTCCACGATCGAAGACCACATCCGATATTCCGGCAGCCTTGGCCCTGGCTGCGATCGCACTGCCGACTGCCTTTGCCGCCTCGACGTTCGTCTTCGACGCAAGCTCGGCGGTGACCGACTTGTCGAGCGTCGATACGGCGGCCAGCGTGTGACCGCGCGCGTCGTCGACGAGGATCGCGTAGAGATGATGAAGCGATCGCCGCACGTACAGGCGCGGGCGAGCTGGCGACCCTGAAACCTTCTTGCGCAGGCGTGCGTGCCGTTCGCGCCGAGCTTCGGCCTTGCTCATTTCTTTGCCGCCTTTCCGGCCTTACCGAGTTTCTTGCGAATCCGCTCGCCTTCGTAACGGATGCCCTTGCCTTTGTACGGCTCCGGCTCGCGCAGGCGCCGGATCTCGGCTGCTACTTGGCCGACGGCCTGCTTGTCGATGCCGTCTACGTGAATCCTGTTCTGGCCCTCGACGCTGAGCGAGACGCCTGCGGGCGCTTCGAAAGCGACCGGATGCGAATAGCCTAGGCTCAAGTTCAACCGCTCGCCCGACTTGGCAACGCGATAACCGACGCCGCTGATCTCGAGGCTCTTGCGAAACCCCTTGCTGACGCCTTCCACCATGTTCGCAATGAGCGTGCGCGTCAGACCGTGAGCGCTGCGATGTACCTTCGCATCGCCCTTGCGCGCGACGACGACCTTACCGTCGGTCATGCTCACGTCCACGACGTCCACGAGAATGCGCTGGCGCAACTGGCCCTTCGGACCGCTTACGAGAACTTCGCCGGCCTCGAGCTTAATTTCGACGCCGGAAGGGACCGCTACCGGGAGCTTTCCTATGCGCGACATGGCTTACCACACATACGCAAGAACCTCGCCGCCGACGCCCTGTTTCTTCGCCCGCTTGCCCGACATGATGCCTTGCGGCGTAGAGATAATGACCAAGCCGAGGCCGCCTAGCACGCGCGGTATCTCGGTCTTGGGCGTGTAGACGCGCAGTCCGGGACGCGAAATGCGGCGCAATCCGGTGATGATCTTCTCCTTCTCGGGACCGTAACGAAGCGCGATGCGAATCGTTCCCTGCGGGCCTCCGTCAATTCGCTCGAAGCCTTCAATGAAGCCCTCATCTTGCAGGATCTGCGCGATCGCATGTTTGACCCGCGACGCCGGCACGTCAACCGTCTTGTGGTTCGCCGTGTTGGCGTTACGAATGCGTGTAAGCATGTCTGCGATCGGATCGGTTATCGACATTTGCTCGCCTCCTTCACCACGAGGCCTTGGTCACGCCCGGGACTACGCCCGCATGCGCGTTCTCGCGAAAACAGATTCGGCACATAGCGAATTTCCGTAGATAGCCGCGCGGCCGTCCGCAGACTCTGCACCGGTTGTGCCGGCGTACCCCGAACTTCGGGTCGCGCTGCGACTTGATGATTAAACTGGTCTTGGCCACTAGGGGCGCCCCTTCTGCAACGGCAATCCCATCGCAACGAGGAACTCCGATGCCTCTTCGTCGGTCTTGGCGGTCGTCACGATGGTAACGTCCATCCCGCGCGTTTTATCGACCTTATCGTAGTTGATCTCCGGGAAGACGAGCTGCTCGCGCAGGCCGAGATTGTAGTTTCCGCGCCCGTCGAACGACTTGGCCGGCAAACCACGGAAGTCCCGAATGCGCGGCAGCACGACGTTGAAAAGCTTATCAACGAAGACGTACATCCGATCGCCGCGAAGCGTTACCTTGGCTCCGATGTTCGTCCCGGCGCGAAGCTTAAAGGCCGCGATCGACTTCTTTGCCTTCGTTACGATCGGCCGCTGACCGGTGATCGCAGTCAGCTCGCTCACCGCGGCATCGAGCGCCTTCGGATTGGCGATCGCCTCACCGACGCTCATGTTAACGACAACCTTTTCCAGCTTTGGAATTTCGTTGACGTTCCTATACCCGAAGCGCTCTTGAAGCTTCGGCCGAATCTGTTGCCGGTACATTTCCTTTAAACGTTCTGCCACGCCTTACGCTCCCTTCGCCGAGTCGCGGGCCGGTTCGCCGCAACGCGCGCAGATGCGATGCACGGCGCCGTCGGCCGTGCGGCCGCGGCGCAGGCGCGTCGGCGCCTTGCATTTCTCGCAGACGTACTGCAAAGCCGAGAGAGGCAGCGCCGCCTCCTTCTCGATGATGCCCCCGGTCTGCATCGCTTTGCCCATGGCGGACTGCTGCTGCCCTTGCTGTTTTGCGTGACGCTTGACGATATTGACACCTTCGACCGTCGCGGTGCGAGCCTGCACGTCTTTGACCGTGCCTCGCTTGCCGCGCTCTTTACCGCGCCGGACCATCACCGTGTCGCCTTTGAGAATCGTTGCTTTCATCGCTTATAGCACCTCTGGGGCGAGCGAAGCGATCTTGAGAAATCCGCGCTCGCGCAGCTCGCGCATCACCGGACCGAAGACTCGCGTCCCGCGCGGGTCGAGGTTATCCTTTTCACCCTTTATAATGACGCACGCGTTATCGTCGCAGCGGACGACCGAGCCGTCCACGCGCCGAACGGGCGCACTCGTGCGTACGACGACGGCCTTAACGACCTGCCCCTTCTTGACCGCCGCACCAGGAATCGCGCTCTTGACCGTGCCGACGACCACGTCGCCTACGTGCGCGTAGACGTGCCGGCCGCCGCCGCTCACGTGAATGACGAGCAGCTCTCGCGCCCCGCTGTTATCGGCAACTTTAAGCCGCGTCTCTTGCTGGATCACTTCGCGCGCTCCACGATCTCGATCAGGCGCCAACGTTTCTCGCGAGAGAGCGGACGACACTCGGCGATGCGGACGACGTCGCCCACGTTCGCCTCGTTACGCTCGTCGTGCGCCTTGAAGCGAGTCGACTTGCGAACGATTTTGCCGTAAGCGCGATGCGGCACGCGCGTCTCGGAGACGACGACGATAGTCTTCTCCATCTTGTTAGAGGCAACTCGTCCTTGCTTAATACGACGTTTTCCCCGAGCGGTCTCTTCGCGCGAGACAGAATTGCTAGGCTGCTCCATGCTCTCCCTCGGCAAGCCGTTTCTCACAGATGATCGTTTGAATTTGCGCGTAGGAGCGGCGCATCGCGCGAATCTTGCTAAAGTCCGTTAAGTGACCGGTGCGCAGCGCGAACCGCAGATTGAAGAGCTCCGACTTTACGTCGCGAGCCTTCTGCTGCAGCTCCTTGACGGTGAGTTCGCGCAAACCCTCGAGCTCTTTCGTGGGCATGTTAGGCCTCCTCGCGCGCGACGATCTTGGTATCGATCGGCAGTTTTGCAGCGGCGCGGCGCAGCGCCTCGCGAGCGACCGCGGGAGCGACGCCCGAAAGTTCAAAGAGCACCCGCCCGGGACGAACGACCGCGACCCAGCCCTCGGGATTTCCTTTGCCGGAACCCATCCGCACCTCGGCCGGCTTTTTTGTCACAGGCTTGTCCGGAAAGACCTTGATCCAGACCTTGCCGCCGCGTTTGATGTAACGCGTCATGGCGATACGTGCCGCCTCGATCTGCCGGTTGGACATCCAGCACGGCTCCATCGCCTGCAGACCGTAGTCACCAAAGCTCAGCGAGTTTCCGCGCACCGCCGCACCCGACATTCGGCCGCGCTGCACCTTGCGCCACTTTACTCTTTTCGGCGTCAGCATCTTATTGCGTTACCTCGCCAGAGGCATCGGGCGGCGCAGGCGTCGCGAACGTCTCTGATATCGGCGTAACGACGGGATCCGAGATCGGCTCGGCGACGCGCGCCGGTACTTGTTGCGCAATCGGTTCAACGGCGGGTTCGGGCGTCGACGCGACAGCCGGCTCAAGGACCGGCGAGACAACTGGTTCGGAAACGGGCTCGGCTACCGGCTCCGGGATCGAGCGCGGCGGCCCTTGGGGCATGCGCGGCTCGCGTC
>JBAVSO010000116.1:0-10557 GCA_049695635.1 Candidatus Cybelea sp.
GGTGGTGGCGGCGGTGGTGGCTCCTCGTTCGTCGAGAAGTCGGCAACCAACGTTCAGCTAACGCGCGGTGGCGGACCCGCGGGAAACGGCAAGATCGTTATTTCCTGGTAGACAATTGATGGAACGATGGATTGCATGGGCCGACCTCGACGGGTCGACCTTCGTACTCATAAACCTGCTGCAGGTAACCGTTGCGGGCATCGCCCTGATCCGTTAGAGCGTTCCGCCGGCTACGGTCACGCCGGCGGGATGGACGAGGCCTTCCGAATAGGTTTGCATCAGCGACGCGCCGCCCGGCGAGAACTCCAGGAGGTTGTCGCCGCTGCCGTTCGCGACGTAGATGTTGCCGGTCGGATCGACGGCGACACCTTGCACGTCTGAGAGTCCTCGGTGACTATTCTAATTGGCGCAAGATTCTGAGTTCCGGAATAGACGAGCAACTGCGAAATGCCGCGCTTCGTCAAGTTCGAGATGTAAGTGTAGCCCTTCGCTGCTGCCGAATCGCGTTGCGCGTGACGGCTTTCGGAGTGGACCGCTGGATTCGAGGGGATGAACGACGACTGCGCCGCGCCCGCGCTACACCTACAGCATACTTTAGCGAGCTCAGTTTGCTATTCGATTCCCGTCTAATCCCGACTGCTCTTTCGTCGTGCCTCTCTTTTTCATCTAAGGAAGGAAGCGGTCGCCCTGACCTCTTATCACCACCTTCTACCAGACGGAAGGAGCTTCGTGCATCCGTTGTGTGAAAGGATTTAGTTGAACATGAAACAGTTCGTTTTATCGGCGCTGGGGTTTGCGCTTTTGGCTATTGGACTTTCCAGTGCTCCGGTCGTTTCGGTCGCCCAGATGACGGCGGCAGCGCCTACGCCGGTTCCGGTGCCGCATCCCGATTTCTCGTCGATGAACTTCCTACTTGGCTCGTGGACGTGCACCCAGCCGCTGCGCGGCAAGACGCGCTCGGAGACCGACGTTTACACGATGAGCAACGACGGCATGTGGATGGTCGACGCGGCAACTTCTCCGCCATTCGACCAATATCGGACCGCTGCACAGAACGGCATGACTTACACGACGTACGACCCTACGATCAAACAGTGGGTGTCGGTTTATTACGACAACCTCGGCGGATATGGAATCGAATCCACGTCGGGTTGGCAGGGCAACGCCGCGTCGTGGAGCGGCAAAGGACTAGACGGCTCGACGGTCGCTGACGTCGTTACCAAGGTGAGCGACTCCGAAACGAGTGACGCCAATACGACGACCGATCCGAAGGGACACGTTACGAATGTGACCATCACGTGTAAGAAGAGCTGAGGGCTCGACCGCGTCGGGCAGGGGGCGAGGCAACCGCAAAGAAGCCCGTGGCGGGGGAAAGACAATGGCTAGAATCGTTAAGCATCTGAGCTTCATATTCACCATTGCGATTGGGACAGCGTACGCTGGTTGCGGCGGGCCGCAGCAAATCGGGCAAATGGCGTTCCCGCAGCCCCAAGAGGATCCCGCTTCAACACCGTTGCCCAGCGGCCCGGTGTCGCACCATCCGTCGGGGCCGCTTCCGCGCAACGCTAAAAGCGGTCAGCCCCTGTTGTATGTCGGTGATGACGACAACAGCGCCGTCGACATCTTTCCTCTAACGGGGCCGAATCAGAAACAGATAGGCTCGATCTCCAACGGCATCGTCTACCCGTGGGGATTGAGCCTCGACGCCAACAACTCGCTCTACGTCGCTGACAGAACGAACGGGACCGTCACCGTCTACCCGTACGGCTCCTCAAGCCCGTCGATGACGTACTCGAAGGGAGTGCACGAGCCGTTATACGCATTGGCCGATTCGGTAGGGCACGTCTTCGTATCGGGTCGCGATCCGGGCCGCCACAATCGGGGGCATGTCTTCGAGTACAACGCCGGCACTAACGTTCCGATCGCGCACTCTCTATTAGGTTCAGAAGCAGACGGGATGGCCGAGGACGGGAACGGCAATCTCTACGTGGCATACCGGCGTACGGGACCTAATTGTTCTATCGCGGAGTTCGGACCAGGCCTTAGTAACAAGCGGCTTCTGGGTATGACGATCGATCAGCCTCAAGGGTTGGTCCTCGATACTGCCGGGAACCTCGTTGTCGTCGAGTCAGTGTACGATCGTATCGAGGTATTTCCGCCGGGAGCGACGACCCCGTCGGTGACGATAACGCTCTCCGGGATCGGTAATCTCGCGCAGTTGGCGATGCAGAGTAGCGAGACGACCCTCTGGGTTTCTTCGGAAGGGGGATACGTCTACTCGATGCCCTATCCGCTCACGCCGAGTACGGTGCCGACCGAATACGAGCACATCTCCGCCAGCGGAAACGGAATCGCCGTCAGCAACCCTCACTAGTCCGCGAAGAGCTCGTGCGAGATTTGTTTAGGATCGAGATGCTCGGTGTAAGCATCGCTCGGATCGAGGAACCTTATAGGAGCAATGCTTGGATATTGGCCTAGTGTACGGTATGCTCACGGCTGCCACAGCCGTGTCATCCGGCTTCGCAGGAGCACACGCGGCGCGTTTGGGCAAAACCGTAAGCGCAAACAACGTCAATGTTCACAACCCCGCCGCAACGCCGAGTAGTGCGGAAATCAACCGAATGCAGCAAGGCGTGACCGAAGTAATATCCGAGCGCTACGCGGGGGCCCAAAATGCCTCGGCGTGGCTCGCCACTTCGACCGCACTTTTCGGCGTCGCGAGTACGCGGGCGATTGGGGACGCTATCGGCGTAAGTTTTATGCTGATCGGTGCTTCGCTCGTTGCGGTCGCAGTGCATGCGATCCTAAAGGCAAAAGAAGCTACCACGTTGCTAATTGCGCGCAGCTCCTTCGAGCGATGGTACCTACCGTGGATTCACGCACACCAATTGGAAGGGTCAAGACCGACCGACGAAGAGATCGCTTTTGCGTTCGATGCAGAGGACAAACCGTGCGCCGCTACGCTGCGACGCTTTGAGGTTTGGCCGTTTCATTTCGTGTCCAGGGGGGACGCGATACACCTCTCGCGTGCCACGCACATTCGCTAGCCCCGATCCGCATTTCAGCTCAAGCCGCTCACCGCGCGTAGTTCGAGGAGGGACAGAGTGATCACCGGCATCCACGCGATCTTCTACACAAAGCACTCCAAGGAGATGTACGATTTTCTCAAGGACGTGCTCGACCTACGCTACGTCGACGCCGGCAACGGGCGGCTCTTCTTCGCCGCACCGCCGACGGAACTCGCAGTCCACGACACGGAAGACAATCCCGAACACGAACTGTGGCTGATCTGCGACGACATCGCCGCGACGGTACAGCATCTCGAAAAAAAGGGAATCAAAACGACACCGGTCGCCGACCGCGGCTGGGGTTTGGTGACGACGCTCGAACTCCCAGGCGGCGACAAGCTCGGCCTTTACGAACCAAAGCATCTCTCGCCGCTGTCGTGCTAGAACGAAGGATTCGCACTTAAACGCCGCTAGGCTGGGCCTCGTAAAACTGCAAGCACACGCCAGATGGGATAATGACGTGAAACTCTCGCCGCCCCCAGGGCTTAACTTCTAAGGGTCCCACCTTCGCGGGTAGGTGCGAATACTCTTGATAGAGATCTGCGAGATTGGAAACCGCGACGCTAAAGCTGGCGTTCTCTGCCCAGGCCTGAGTGTCGTTTTGCACGAGATTGAACGCGATGTTATCGCGAACAATGCCGGCCATCCCGTCAGCTCGCCATAACACTTTGAAGCCCATGTGTTCGACGAAGAAAGCTAGCCCGGCGGCGAAGTCTGCGCCGGATGGGATCAGCGGAACGATCGTGAGGAGCGAAGAGGCCATGCGTGGTTAAACTTTTGTTCGGGCTAGCAATGGTCCCCCGCGCGGAGTTACCGGCATCATGGGATCAGGGCTCAAATACCTCATTCGTCGCAATGCAGCACTGCGAAGGAGTGGTTCCCCCGAATACGTACATCCGGCTCATCCCGGGGACGACGGCAGCCGCGGCGTTGCTGCGGCTCGTGGGATCCGGTGCCTTCTCCGTCCATTTATTCCTTGAGGGGCTGTACGCTTCAACGTTGCTGAGCTGGCCGCTTCCACCATTGTATCCACCAGCAACGTACAGTAGGTTCCCGATAACGCCAGCCACGGCGGCTTGCCGCGCAATCGGTAATGTAGCCCTTCTCCGCCACGTGTTGGTTCTCGGATTGTAGGCCTCCACCGTTCCGAGGGGGTTTCCGCTGGCGTCCTGACCGCCAACTGCATAAAGTTTACCCCTCACGACGCCAACGGCAAGCTCGGTGCGCGCGGTCGGCATTGGCGCCTCCTCTGTCCAAGTGTTCGTAGACGGATCATAGGCCTCGTTCGTCGCTAGAACGCCCGTCGCCGTGTTACCGCCTACAACGTACACGATGCCGTTGACGACACCCTCTGCCGCATTCGCGCGCGCGGTCGGCATCGATGCTTCGGCCGACCACTGGATCGTGTACGTAGAGTACGCGTCGGTTTCTCCTGTGAAGTTGCCGTTAGCTAGTTGGCCGCCAATCGCGTACAAGGTAGTACCAACGCCGGCAGCCGACAAGCCAGCACGTGCGTCCGGCATTGATGTCGAAATGGCCCATTCGTTGATGTACGGCTCGTAATACCACGTCTCGCTAGTCGCGCCACCACTCGGGGAACCGTTGTCGTCGCCGCCCACTAAGATGACCACATGGTTTGCGAATCCAGCCGCCAGGTCGCGAAGACCGCCAGGCATCGACGGCTCGGTCATCCAGCTGCCTTTGGTTAGGGACGAGATCGAACCAAGTCTCGAGTTGGCTCGGCTTTGGCTTGTACTTGATGGATAAAATTGTGGTTGTGCGCTGCTCCCGCACGCCGCGAGCGCGATGAGCACCGCCAGCAACCCTGATGCGCGAGCGGCGTCGTCTCTAAGTCTCATCTAAAAGTGCTCCTCCATAAATCGCGATGCGCAAACGGTCACGCACCGCCTGTTAGCAAGACGCGAAGGTCCGGGGTTGCTAGGAGAGATCGTGAAGGCGCCGCGGCTGCCATGCACCACAGAGGAGAAGCCCCCAGCGCAAGAATGCGCCCTTCCGCTGGCTTTGTCAATCGGCGCGGGCAGTTCCCAAAGCTGCCACCGGAAACGAATACGCAACGCGGGACGAGCGCAACTACGAGCTGTGCGCTACGGCGTCAACGCGAAAACAGTTCCACGGCCATGGTTGTTGTCGCCGCGGCCACATCCGTAACCACCCCCGAAATAGGTCTCGCCGTACAGCGTACCCTTTACATTGATCAAACCCGTGAGCGGGTTCGCCCCGTCGGTGTTGCCAGCGAAATTGTATAGCACTCTCTCCGTGCCAGCCGTGCTGATGCTGTAAACGGTTCCGTCGCCATTTGCCCCGCCGATCAGCGATCTGGCCCTGGAAGGTCGCGCTGGCGGCTGCTTGGAGGTGGGGCGGAGACCTTCATCGCATGTATGCGCTCCCGGTAAATAACCGGGCATTGGATCTTTTCCCGTCCCTGCCACCTGCCCCAGAGATCAGGCGCTTTGAAGGCGGGGCGTTTGTCGCTATCTGAGTTCCGGCGGCAATCTACGCGAGGATCAACCATGCACACTTTGCACCTCAAATATACGCTCGTAGCAACGGCAGCTATTGCGTTGCTTACGAGCTGTGCGGACGGATCGTCAACGCCACCAATACCGCTCGCGTTTCCGCAGAAGTCCCACGCCGAGAGGCACGCGACGTCGTCGTGTCCGTGCCTCTACGCCACCAACTACTCCGCTTCGAGCGTGTCCGCGTATGCATTCGGTGCAACGGGCAGTGCGAAGCCTATCCAAGTTATTACAGGCACTTTGAAGCAGCCCATGGGCGTTGCCGTAGATGCCGGCGCAAATATCTACGTAACTAACTATAACGGCGGCGAAACCGGCCAGGGCTCTGTGAACGTCTATGCCGCCGGAGCCACCGGCAACGTCGCGCCAATCCAGACGATCCAGGGCAGCAATACCGGACTCGACCATCCCATCGGCACCGCCCTCGATCCGGTCACCGGTGACATTTACGTAGCGGATACCAGCAACGACACCGTAACGGCTTACCCTCCAGATGCAAATGGCAACGTCACACCGATCGCGACGGTCGGAGGCGGAGCCACCGGAATAGACGATCCTGACAACGTTGCAAGCGGGAATGTCTACGCCGCCAACTACGCAAACAATAGCGTCACCGTCTATGCGGCGGGTGCCACCGGTAACGTTGCACCGATGCGGATCATCGCCGGCAGCCGTACCAAGCTAGACCACCTTTTTGGAGTCGCCGTGGACTCCGCTTCTAATATATACGTATCGAACCAGAATGGCGCCGTAACCGTCTATGCTGCCGGGGCGAACGGCAACGCAAGGCCAGTCCAATACATCCACGGCAACACGACGAAGCTAAAGGGTCCAAGCGGCATCGCGCTTGACGGCGCCGGCGACATCTACGTCCCGAGCGCAAGTAGGAGCTGGATCACCGCTTACGCTGCGGGCTCGACCGGCAACGTTGCCCCGATCAACAAGATAAAAGGCACGAGAACGGGACTGAACGAGCCGTTTGGAATTACGATCCGGTAAACGTCCCCGGGCGAGATTGACTAACCTTCCAACTGAAAGGAAATAAGAAAATGACAAAGATTCTAGTTATCGCGAAATGCAAAGATCAGGCAAAGTGGGAAGCGGGCTTCCGCACTCACGGAGATCTCTTCAAAACGGCGTACGGCATTTCAACGCCGGTAAGCTACGGAATGGGCGAAGACAACCACGTTGTCGCCTGCTTCGAGACCAACGATTTGGCGAAGGCCCACTCGGCACTCTCCTCGCCCGAAACAGCCAAAGCGATGGAGAGCGACGGGCTGTTGCGGGACACGGTGAAGGTCTTCGTTTTGGACAAGGAGGTCGCCGTCTAGCTGCAGGCTCAGGGTGACACGAGCATACTGCGAGCGCCTATCGGGCGAAGCTAGCGTTACTCGGTGTCGGGAGGCTGAGTATCAAGGGGCTGAGCGAGAAAATAATCTGGGTCGTGCGCGACCGGTATCTTCGTAAAAGGTCTGGGCGGTTTCATGAAATCAAAGCACTCGGGCGAAATCTTGTTTGCGCGCGCGTCGCTCGCCGAAAGTCTCGCCAGCCCCCACTGGTCCTCGATGAACTTGAGAATGCTGCCGTGCTCGTAGTGGACCTGCGAGACGTATCCCTGTTTCGCGTATGCTGAAACTATCAGCAGTGGGACGCGAATGCCGAGTCCGTCGTAACTCTTCATCAAAGGCGGCACGTGATCGTACCAGCCTCCGTAGTCGTCCCAAAACACGAAGATCACGGTAGAATCCCAATATTTCGACTCACCGATCGCGTTCACCAGCGAACCGACCCAGTCGGGACCGGTCTTTCCCCCGCAGCCGGAATGATCGGAGTTGACGCACGTTGGTGTCACCCAACTCACGACGGACAGATCTCCGGCCGAGACGTCGCGAAAGAATTTAGTCTGGGGCGTGACGATGTCTTTATGCCAATCCGGGCCTTCGTAAATGTGTTTGATCGCTTGGTACGCGCTCCATATCCCGCCGCCGGCTTCTACGTAAGAGGTGTAGTATCGCCACGATATCCCCGCGTCGTCGAGCTCGTCGCCGAGCGTCTTGTTGTTGAGACAGGGCGAAATGTCGGGTCCAATCGTCCGTCGTTGCGTTACCGTCGGGATCCGGCCTCCGCCCTCACAGCCCCACGGCCCGATCGGGAAGTTGACCGTAGAACTGGCTTGAGCCGCGATAATGTATTGATGCGAGACAAAGCTGCTCGAATCAAAGTTCGACGGGAACATGTTGTCTGCAAACACGTAGTGATCGCCAATGAAGAAGTAGGGGCGCGTTTCATCATGGGGCACGTAGCTATACGCAGGGTTTGCGCCGGGGCATTTTGGCGCGCAGCGAACGGGCTCTCCGTTGAAGCCGTCCATTTTGCAGTCGGTTCCGGGAAGACTGCCACGACCGTCACAAGCGGCGAAAAAACTGGAGGATGAGTGGTCGAAGTCCCATCGCGCCTCGAGACCAACTTGCTTCAGTACGATCTTTTGGCCCTTCTTATCAAATCCGTACGGCACTGTGTCCGCGCCTGGAAACCCTCGGAACAAGTTATCGACCGAACGATTCTCTTGAATGATAATAACAACGTGCTGAATTTTATGATTTCGCGGGCGGTTAGCTAAAGGAAGAAATGCCGGCAGTCCGCTCGACGGCAAACCGCCGGGCGAACGAGAACTGCCGAACGCTCCGGAGCAGGCACAAAGCACGAGTAGGGCAACAATAGTGGTGCTCTGTCGTAAGCGAGGATCGTGCACTAGCGGAACCTCTGCGCGTCGGCCCAAACCGGAAAACATTCCGGTAAGGCTTCGGCGGGCCGGCACCGCTGCGCCTGCCCTGGAAGGACAACCTCGACGTCGCTGCACAAGACCGTAGATACATTCGTTCTGGAGGAGTAGTTTCTATGGTGCCGCGTTCGATAATCGCCGTTGCCCTGCCGATTTTGACCGCATGCTCTTTTGCCTCTAACGCGAGCTCTTCATATGCGCCGCGCCCGTTCGACGCTGAGCTCGCCGGTAGGCAGATGGCGCTCGTATACGTCTCCGATCACACCAATAATCTCGTCGACGTCTTCGATCGCGGCGGCCATCTTCAATACACGATCACGAGCGGACTAAACGAACCCGCTGGGCTCTTCGTCGATGCGCAACACAACTTGTGGGTCGCCAACCCCGGCGCAAACGACGTGCTTGTCTTTCCACGCGGCTCGATGGCTCCCGCGCGTACGCTGAACGATACGAATCAACCCAACGATGTCGCAGTCCGTGACGACGGCACCGCGTTCGTCGCCGATTCCCTTAACCAAGGCGGCGTCGCCGTGTATCCACCGCGGCGCACGGCTCCAACGCGCCGGCTCACAGCTCAGCAAAGCGGAGCCGGCGGGATCGAGTTCTACGTGACGTGCGATGAAGCGGGGAATATTTTTGCGACCGGCTTCATCGGGGCCTCGCCGTTTCCAGCAACCACGGGTTGGCGTCACGGCCGCGAGTCCGGATATTATTTGTTTCCACAAAAAGCATGGTCGTCGAACGGTATCAAGGCCACCGCCGTAGGAACGCTCCTGATCGCCACATACGCGAAGTCAAAGCCGGCGGTCGTGGAGTTCACCGAAGCCGGCAAGCGCACGCGACGTTTAATCCATACCGGCGGGACGATCTCGGACCTTTGGGGGGATATCGCGCTGGACGCAAGCCAAACCGTTGTCTTCGGCGTTGACACACCGCGCGACGCCGTGATCGCCCGCAAATTCCCGGGCGGCGCGCTTCAACGCGCTTATACAAACGCTAATCTCGCGCAGCCCGAAGGCGTGGCGATCGATCCCGGCTCGAATTGAGCTATGGTTCTGGGGCGGATGCTTCGTCTCACTTGGCCGCGATAGCGATCGCCTTTACGACGTCTTCGGCGGCCGCATGAATCTGCGCGTCGCTGCCGTTCGTGAAACCGAGGAGAAAACCGCGACAATCGCGGCGGCGAATGCAGAGCGCCGACAATGCCACGAGCCGTTGGCCGTGAACGGTTGAGGCTAGTGCGACGTCGTCGAAACCGGGCTTGGCCGACAGCGCGACGTGAAGCCCGGTGAGCGACGGGCCGAGCCGGAATCCGGCACGCAGCGCCGGTTGCAAGGCGTCCACGAGAATGGTGCGGCGCCGATCGTACAGCGCGTTCGCGCGGCGGATATGCCGCGCGAAGTGCCCGTGCGCGACGAAATCCGCGAGCGTCGCTTGCAGGTGGATGCCGATGCCGAGCCCGGCGACGGCACGCGCGACCGTAAAGGCATCGGCCAGGTGCGGCGGTGCGACGATGTATCCCACGCGAATGCCCGGCGCCAACGTTTTGCTGAAGCTGCCGACGTACACCACGCGTTCTTCCCGATCGAGACATTGGAGCGGCGGCAGCGGCTGCGCCTTTGAAGTGAACTCGCTATCGTAGTCGTCTTCGACGATGTAGCCGCCACACTCGACGGCCCACTGTAACAGGACGGTGCGCCGCGCGACCGGCAGCGCACCGCCGAGCGGATACTGATGCGTGGGCGTCACGTAGGCCAGACGCGCATGACCTGGAATCGCGTCGACGCACAAGCCGTCGGCGTCAACTGGAACTGGAACGAGCGACAGATCGTGAGTCTCGAAGGCTGCGCGCGCGAGGGCATAACATGGATCTTCGACGACAACGCGATCTCCGGGGCGGGCGAGGACGGAAGCGATGAGATGTATTGCCGCTTGCGCCCCTTCGACGACGACGATTTGCTTGGCGAGCGCGGTCACGCCGCGGAATTGCCGCACGTGCGAAACGATGGCATCCTGCAACGAGGGTAATCCCGACGCACGGCTGTACCCGAGATCGCCGCCGTACGCATCGAGGGCTTTGCGCGCGCAACGCACCCAAACGGCGCGCGGAAACATAGTGAGGTCGGGCATACCGGGCCGAAGGGGCCCTGTACCGGCGGAGGTGGTGAAG
>JBAVSO010000117.1:0-5812 GCA_049695635.1 Candidatus Cybelea sp.
GATATGGACGATCAAACGATGACGTTTTCGTACCCGCCGCTGCCGGCTCCAAAAACCGCCACGAAGGTGGCGTTCGTCACCGATGGCGGCAGCATTCCCGAAATTCCGGCGGCAGTCGACGGTGTGCACGGCACCTTCATGATCGACACTGGTGACCGTTCCTCGCTGACCCTCTTTCGCCGGTTCGCGCAGACGAACGACTTCTATCGCGATGCGCCGGTCCGCAACGCGATAACCGGCGTCGGTATCGGCGGCCCGATCTACAGCGACGTGCTTCGCACGACCGTATCCCTCTTCGGCACGAAGATTCCCGGCGTGGTGACGCGCGCCTCGCGCGACCGCGGCGGCGCCTTCGCGCTGGGGCCGCAGGACGCGAGCATTGGCACCGGATTGCTCAAGCGCTTCAACATCGTCTACGACTATCCCGACAAACGGATTCTCGCGTGGCCGAGCCGGTTCTTTAACGAACCTGATACTTACCGGCCGCTTACGCTGAGCCACGGTTCCCTTCACGTCGCACCGCCGGTGGACGACCCGACCGTCATGGCGAGTCCGCCGCCCGCGCGCCCGCGCTACCTCGCCGTCGAGACTGAATTCTAAGCGGCATCCGCGAACGTAAGCCGCAGCGTGGACGAGTCGCTGGCAGCATTGCTGCGCGGTTTTCGCACGGCTTTGGGAATCTCACAAGAGGCTCTTGCGGAGCGCTGCGGGCTCTCAACGCGCGCAATCGGTGACATCGAAACCGGCGCGGCGCACTCGCCGCGGTTGGTCACGCTGATGCTGATCTCTGATGCGCTCGGTCTATCCAAAGCCGACCGCACCCGCTTGCAAGATGCCGCGCGCATGGCAGTCTCAAGCGGCGCAGCGGTCTCGACGCTTGCGTCGTCCGCGCTGCACGGCGCAGCGCTGGAGGGAAGAGATGCCGATGTCGCGCGGTTGAGCGCACTGCTCGCGCGAGCCGACGCGCGCCTCGTAACGCTCGTTGGCCCAGCCGGCGTCGGAAAAACCAGCCTTGCGAGACGCGTTGCGATCGAACGAGCGCAGCACGTTGCCGACGGTGCGGCAATCGTCGAGCTTGCGTCGATCAAGGAGCCGTCGCTCGTACCCGCGGCAGTTGCGCGTGCATTGGGGCTTCGGCAGCCGGCAAGAAACGCGGCGCGTGAAGCGGTAGCGAACTACCTGCGCGAGTGCGACTGCGTACTCATCTTAGATAATCTCGAACACTTGAGGCCGGCAGCCCGGTGGATCGGTGCGCTGGTCTCCGCGTGCCCGCGGCTTACCGTGCTCGCCACCAGCCGCGAGCGCCTCCATCTCGCCGCCGAGCACGTCTATGCCGTTGGCCCACTCGCGAGCGATGCTGCGGTGCGGCTCTTCGTGCAGCGAGCCAAAGCTGCGAAGCCCGAGTTCGAGCTCACGGAAGCCAACGCAGCGGCGGTTGCCACGATCGTCGAGCATCTGGAAGGCCTTCCGCTCGCAATCGAGCTTGCAGCTCCGCGTTTGTTGCTGCTTCCACCGAATGCGCTCGCTGCGCGGCTCGAGCGCCGGCTGCCGCTACTCGCCGATGGCGCGCTCGACCGTCCCGAACGGCAGCAGACGATGCAGGGTGCGATTGCGTGGAGCTACGATCTGCTTACGAACGACGAACGCAGTCTTTTCGAGCGTCTCTCGGTTCTTGCGGGCGGCGGAACGCTCGAAGCCGCCGCCGCGGTTGCCGGAAGTGACGTCCCGGAGCGTTCGATCCTCGCGCGTCTCGCGCCGCTCGCCGAGAAGAACATGCTTGTCTTTGAGGATGCCGGCGGCCAGCCGCGCGTCGCGATGCTCGAGATGTTGCGTGAGTTCGCGCAGGATCGGCTTGCGCGCAACGGCGAGCTTGCGGCGACGCAGCGCAGCCACGCCGCCTACGTTCTGCGCGTCGCTCGGCGCGGCGAGCGCGAATTCTACGAGCGGGAGTATCCTAACGTCCAAGCTGCGCTCGAGTGGGCGGCAGGTTGTCGCGAGCTGGACTTTGGTTTTCAGCTGATCGGCGCGATTTGGCGGTTTTGGCAGCTGCAGGGTCGTATCGTCGAAGGCCTCGATTGGATCTCGCGCTTTCTTCGAATGGAAGCCGCGTCGCCGAACTCCGTTTCGGCGACGCATCACGCCGCCGTGCTGCACGCAAGCGCCGCGCTCGAATCGGCGCTCGGAAATTTCCAAGAGGCGCTCGCGTCGTACGAGCAAGCCATTGCGCTGCAACGCGCCCTCCGCGACGACGCCGGCCTCGCGGCATCGCTGGCCTCGCTCGGCCTCGTTTTACAGTTTCGCGGCGAGCACCTGGAGGCCGAGCGCGCGAATGTCGAGTCGCTCGAAATTAGCGGACGGCTGGGTAACGATGCGGGAGTCGCAGCGGGCCTATCAAATCTCGCCTTGCTTGCGTACGGGCGCGGCGATCTTCAACGTGCTGCTGGGCTGGCGGAAGAGAGTGCGGCGACTTATCGTCGCTTAGACAACCAGTCCGGCCTCGCGAACGCGCTCGTAAAGATCGGCCTCATCGCGATGGCCTACGAGAAATACGAGTCCGCCGAGGAACTCTTCGGTGAAGCGCTCGCCGTGCAGCAAGCAGCTGGGGACGTCGGCAGCATGCATCAGTCGCTTGCAAACCTCGCGGCGGTCGCGCACCGGCGGGGGGACCACGAGCTGTCGTTGACGCGATTTGGCGAAGCGCTCGATCTGTTAGCTGCGGTTCGAGACAAGTCGGCGCTGGCCAAGACGCTCGAGGACTTTGCGTTTACCGTTGCGGCGCTTGACGACCCGTCGCGTGCTGCGCGGCTACTGGGCGCGGCACAGACGCTACGCAACACGATTGGCTTGCCGATTTTTCCGATCGAACGCGAGCGACACGACGCCGAGGTCTCCGCGATTCGCGGATGCCTCGGCGACGATGCGTTCCTCGTCCAGTGGCGCATCGGCATCAGCATGACGCTCGAACGCGCACTGGACGAAGCGCGTAGCGGCACTAGAACGTGCCGGCCGGGCTGACCGCAACTCCCCAGAATCTCGCGTGGCTCAGCGTTCCGTGGTACGCGTTGACGAGTTTGATCTTTGGACAGGTGCACTCGTTGACGGAGCCGAGATTTGGCGTTGTCGGCGACCTAGAGCAGCGCTCTAGTGCGCGTCGACGCGGGAAGAGCGTTCGACTCCGATTCCCGCCGTGGGGCAGCAGCAAGTACGAGTGATGCGGCGGCCAGATTAAGGAAGATCGTGAGCGTGTGCATGGTTTGGATTCCTTTCAGCAGCGAGAGATTGATGAATCCAACGTAGGTCTGGCAGAGCGTGCGGCTCCAGGAACTTAGTCACGGAATTGGCAGGCGGCCAGCACGGCGCGTGCTCCCTGGGCGCGGCCGGTGCTCAATTCGTTCTCGAATTTAGGCCCGAGCGCGCCGGCGACCGACGCGACAAGCGCGTCGTGCGCCGCCCGATCGGCGAGCGGAATCACCGGCAACGCCGGTGCGGCGGAGGCGGCGCCCAACAGGCGCGCTGCCGCAGGCGGCCGTTCGAGGAGGAACTCGGTTGCGGCCAGCAGTCTAAGGATGTCGCCGCCAAGATCTCCCGACGCGGTCTCGTCGCCCGCCGCAACGGCAAATGCAATGCCCTTGGCTTCTGCGAAGTCGCCCGAATCCATAAGAGCACGGCTCAAAGCGATCTTGGCCGCTCTCGCAGATTCCGCATAACCGATCTCATCGGCAAGGCGCGCAGCTTCGCGCGCCAGCGGTTCGGCCCGAAGCGGAAATCCCGCGCGCACCGCGACGAGCGCGAGACTTCCCAAAGTGAGGCTGACGCCCATTCGCCGTCCGGCAGCGCGATAGAGCGTCAGCGCCTCTTCGAGGTGGCTGTTTGCCTCATTTTGATTGCCTTCGTCGGACGCGTGCACGCCGAGATCGCTAAGTGACCGCGCGACGTCGAGTCCATCACCGAGCTCTCGCCGGATCGCCAACGATTCTTCGAAGTAAGTCCGGCCGGCGGCGTAGTTGCCTTTGAAACTCGCGCAGACGCCGGCTCCGGCCAGTAGTGAGGCGACGGCCTTCCGATCGCCGATTGCGCGCTTGTGCGGAAGCGCCAAGGCCACGTGGCGCTCGCCGTCGTCGAACTGGCCCGATGCAAGAGCGAGGCCCGACGCGGCCCAGTTTGCGTCGGCGCGCAATCCCTCGTCGATCCGCAGTGCGCTCTCATCGGCCGCGACGAGCAACGAACGCGCCCAGGCATATCCGTGTGCGTTGGCTCCTCGCCGATACCAAATCAGCCACAGCTCGTACGCGAGCGAGAGCGCGTTTTCCAGACGTCCCGTCGATTTGAGCCACCCGAGCGCGCGATCGAAGTGCGAGGACTCGCGATTGAGCCGAGCCCGCGTCGCGGGATCGGCAAACGGCTCGGGCCTCGGCTGTACGTGTGCGAGATCGGTGCAATACTCGACCAACCGAAGATATGCCGCCTCGCTCTCGCCTTCGCGCTCGAGCGCTTTTGCCGCGAACTCCGAAACCAGCGGATGCAGCCCGAATTCGACATCGCTCGTGCCGGTCTCCGAAACGCTCACCAGGCTGTGATCGATCAACCGGGCGAGAGCCTGTAACGTTTCGAGCGCGTCTGCTCCGGCTGCGACGTGCTGCGCGCCTTCCTCGGTGAAGCCGCCGTCAAAAACGGCAAGCGCGCGCAAAAGATGCTGCTCCTTGACGGCGAGCAGATCGTAACTCCACGCGATTGCGTCGTGCATCGCAGCCAGAACGTCGAGGGGGTGTTTCAGTCGAGTCGCAAGCTCGTGCGCCGATGCGGTCCCTAACAGCGGCGCCGCCAGGTTGATTGCGAGCGGTAGCCCACCGAGTGCACGCGCCAGCTCCGCTATTTCGGTGTCGTCGTGCAAGTGTGGTGTTCCGCCGGTCGCAATGCGATCGATCAGAAGGCGGGCGCTGGAATCGGGCGTGAGCGGCTCGACCTTCACGACGCGTTCCATCGAGAGGTGAAGCGGAATGCGGCTGGTTACGAGCACTTTGAGATTCCGTGTTGCGCCGACCAACTCTGCGATGACGGGAGCCGCCGCGATCATCCGTTCGAAGTTATCGAGCACCAGAAGCAACGAACCGTCGCCGATTGCCGACCCCACCGAAACCGTCACCGATTCACCGCGGACGTCTCGCACGCCCAGCGCGAGCGCGATCTTGGTGGGGACGAGAACCGGGTCGGGAAGCGTGGCAAACTCGATGAAGAGCGCGCGCTCGAAGTGTTCGCCGGCGAGTTCGGTTGCTGTCGCGACGGCGAGTGCGGTCTTACCGACTCCGGGGCCGCCGGCGAGCGTAACGAGTCGCGTCGCGGAATCGACCAGGAGCGCTCTCAGGGCGGCGATCTCAGCGTCGCGGCCGACCAACGAGACGGCCGCAGGCAATGCTGCCACCTCGCCCCGGCGCAGACCTCGGCGGCTCGCGGCCGAACGAAACGCGTCGCGCGATTCCGCATCGAGCGCTAGCGCTTCGGCCAACAGCGAGACCGTAATTGCGCGAGGCCAGAGCGAAACGCCGGTCTCGATATCGCCGATCGCGCGCGCGCTAATGCCGGCACGATCGGCCAGCTCTTCCTGCGAGAGATGCGCCTCGGCCCGAAACTGCCGTAAAAGATCCGCGAGCGGCAGCGTCTGCAGCACCGACCTCAATCTATCACGAGCGCCCCGACGCCAACAAGCGCGTGGCGGTTAGCGTCAGAGTTCTTTTGACGTAAACGCTTTACGCGGCGCGAATCATCGTCGCTTCGCCGCGTATCGCTGCCGCGATCGCGTTGGGCTTGACCGAGC
>JBAVSO010000118.1:0-49175 GCA_049695635.1 Candidatus Cybelea sp.
GGTTTAGGCTCTTCCCTGTTCGCTCGCCACTACTAGGGGAATCTCGGTTGATGTCTTTTCCTCCGGCTACTTAGATGTTTCAGTTCACCGGGTGCGCTCGCTCACGACTATTGAATTCATCGTGGCGTCCATGCCCATGACGGCATGGGGGTTGCCCCATTCGGATATCGCCGGATCATCGCTTCTTAGCAGCTCCCCGACGCTTTTCGCAGCTTGGCGCGTCCTTCGTCGCCTGTGGAACCAAGGTATCCACCTGCATGCCCTTAATTATTTTTCTAACTAACGCAAAATTGCACCCCCTTCTCGAGCGCAGAACGACCCGTGTCATCCTAAGGATAGGATAACCGTGTCCTCCTGAGCCTATCGAAGGAGGCCGCTTTTATGTGTCGCTTGACACGACACATGAAAGTTCTTCTCTATACAGTTTTCAAGGATCGCTCGCGGCGATTCGCTCCTTGCGAATGCATCCGCGATGCTTCAGAAACGATTCGCCCGTCGGACCGAACGCGCGAAGCGTCGGTGAAGGGCGAGGTTCGTTCCCTCAAGACTGAACAGTGCAGGCGAAACGCGGATGATTCGAGCCGCCGGCCATACGATCGAGATGATCGATAGACTCCTTGGCTCGGAAACATGTCTGTGGTCGACTTAAGGTTTTCGTACGTCATCGCAATCGTGCAAGCACGATCCGATGACATGTACTCCTTAGAAAGGAGGTGATCCAGCCGCACCTTCCGATACGGCTACCTTGTTACGACTTCGTCCCCCTTACCTAGCATACCTTAGACGCCTTGCTCCTTGCGGTTGCACGGGCGGCTTCGGGTACACTAAACTCAGGTGACGTGACGGGCGGTGTGTACAAGGCCCGGGAACGTATTCACCGCAGCGTAGCTGATCTACGGTTACTAGCGATTCCGACTTCATGAAGGCGAGTTGCAGCCTTCAATCCGAACTGAGAGAGGGTTTGTGAGATTAGCTAGCCCTCGCGGGTTCGCGACTCGTTGTCCCTCCCATTGTAGCACGTGTGTAGCCCGGGACGTAAGGGCCATGCTGACTTGACGTCATCCCCACCTTCCTCCGGCTTGTCACCGGCGGTCCCGCGTGAGAGATCTTGCGACCAACACACGGCAAGGGTTGCGCTCGTTGCGGGACTTAACCCAACACCTCACGGCACGAGCTGACGACAGCCATGCAGCACCTGTCTCTGCGTCCGGTTGCCCGGAAACCTAGTCTCCTAGGATTGCGCAGGATGTCAAGCCCCGGTAAGGTTCTTCGCGTTGCGTCGAATTAAACCACATGCTCCACCGCTTGTGCGGGCCCCCGTCAATTCCTTTGAGTTTTAACCTTGCGGCCGTACTCCCCAGGCGGGACACTTATTGTGTTAACTGCGGCACAGATGGAGTCGATACCACCTACACCTAGTGTCCATCGTTTACGGCTAGGACTACCGGGGTATCTAATCCCGTTTGCTCCCCTAGCTTTCGCTCCTCAGTGTCAGGTTAGCCCCAGATGATCGCCTTCGCCACTGGTGTTCCTCCCGATATCTACGCATTTCACCGCTACACCGGGAATTCCATCATCCTCTGACTCCCTCAAGGTCGGCAGTTTCCACACGGATTCCCGAGTTGAGCCCGGGTCTTTGCTTGCGGACTTGCCGATCCACCTACGAGCGCTTTACGCCCAATAATTCCGGACAACGCTTGCCCCCTACGTCTTACCGCGGCTGCTGGCACGTAGTTAGCCGGGGCTTCCTCCAAGGGTACCGTCATTATCGTCCCCTTCGACAGTGGTTTACGACCCGAAGGCCTTCTTCCCACACGCGGCGTCGCTCCGTCAGGCTTTCGCCCATTGCGGAAAATTCCTCACTGCTGCCTCCCGTAGGAGTCTGGACCGTGTCTCAGTTCCAGTGTGGCTGGTCGCTCTCTCAAGCCAGCTACCCATCGGAGTCTTGGTAGGCCATTACCCCACCAACTAACTAATGGGACGCAGTCCCCTCTCCGTGCGGATTGCTCCTTTCATCGCCTTGGGATGCCCCAAAACGATCGTATGCGGTATTAGCTAACCTTTCGGCTAGTTATCCCCCACACAGAGGTAGGTTGACCACGTGTTACTCACCCGTCTGCCACTGGGTATTGCTACCCCGTTCGACTTGCATGTGTTAGGCACGCCGCCAGCGTTAGTCCTGAGCCAGGATCAAACTCTCCATAATAAAATCATGGAGCCTTTTGACGATGGCTCTCAAACTCTTAGATTTGTTACGAAATCTCGCGACCAAAAATGGCCGGAGACCCACAGACTTTTGCGCTTGCCGCACTGTTCAGTTTTCAAGGAGCGAACACGAACCAGGAGCGATTCCACCGGCCGCGCAGGGCACGGGGTCGCTCGGGGCACGACGGCTATCATATCGCCACCTATATGGCGTGTCAAGGAAAGCCTCGGCAGACTTTCCGGCCGCAAAAGCGGCCGTTACTAAAGCCCAGGACCACCGGCTCAGTCAATTGGTTTCAGCCCAGACGACCAGGCAGGCGCCGAAACGACCGGGCGGGGCCGGCCGGTCTGCGGCAAAAGGAGCAACCCATGCTTTTCGATCACATGGACCTGCGAGTCAGCGATCTTGGTAAGGTGCGAGGCCTTTACGATGCCTTGCTGCCGGCGATGGGCTTCACCCAGATCGCTGAAGACGCCGAATCCATCTGCTACTACCGTCCCGGCGAGGACCGCTCGGCGCCGTTCCTGGGCCTAGATCTCGACCCCAACCACCGCCCGAACGGAACCCGCATCGCTCTGCGCGCCGCCGCTCGTGACGAGGTGGACCACTTGGCCGGCATTGCCCAGAAGGCGGGCGCCGCAGCCTTCGAGCCGGCCCACATCTGCACCGAATATACGCCGCTCTACTACGCGACGTTCTTCGAAGATGCCGACGGCAACAAACTGGAAATTTGTTTCCGCGAGGTTCCGAGCTGAGCGGTCCCGAGCGGAATGAGGACCGGCTGTTTGTTACCACCAACTCCCGACTTAGCCGGTTCCCGTTCGGAACGCGGACCGTCTGACCGAGCGCCGGAGGAGATCTAAACCCGTCCCCATTCGAACTCAGATACATTCGTCGCGCAACCTCGTGTCGCGCTCCTATCGTCTGCCTCGCGCCTCCCGCCGTCCTGGCTCCGACGCTCGGTCAGACGATCCTCATTCGAAGGGGACGGGTTTAGATAGAGATTTTTTAGAGTTTGCGTGACATCGTCTTAGCTTGCATGTAGAGCAGCAGATAGTCGCGGCCGCCGGCCTTGCTGTCGGTTCCGGACATATTGAAACCGCCGAACGGGTGAACGCCGACCATCGCACCCGTGCTCTTCCGATTGAAGTAGAGGTTGCCGACGAAGAAATCGTCGCGTGCGCGTTTGATGTTTGCTTCATTGGAAGTATAGAGCGAACCGGTCAAACCGAACTCGGTGTTGTTTGCAATCGCAAGCGCATCTTCGAAGTCCTTGGCCTTGATGACCGCCAGAACCGGCCCAAAGATTTCCTCTTGCGCGATCGTCGCGGTCGGCTCGACGTCGGCGATGACGGTTGGTTCCAAGAAGTAGCCGCGGTCGCCGACCCGCTTTCCTCCCGCAACTAGACGTCCTTCGGTCAGTCCGCGCTCGATGTATCCTTCGATCGATTTCAGCGCGCCTTCGTTGACGACCGGACCCATGAAGTTCGCGGGGTCGCTAGGGTCTCCGACGGTAATCGTTCCAACGCGCCGCCGCAGCTTCTCGACGAACGTATCGTAGACTCGCTCGTCCACGATTGCACGCGAACAGGCCGAGCACTTTTGTCCTTGAAAACCAAAGGCTGAAAGGGCAACGCCCTCCACCGCCGCGTCGATATCGGCATCCTGCGCGACAACGATCGAGTCCTTACCGCCCATCTCGGCGACCACGCGCTTGATCCACTTCTGCCCCTTCTGCGGCTTGGCGGCCAGCTCGTTGATGCGCAACCCCACTTCCTTCGAGCCTGTGAACGAGATGAAACGGATCTCAGGATGGGTGACGATCAGGTCACCGATCTCGCTGCCCGAACCAGGAACAAAGTTGACGACACCGGGCGGCACACCGATTTCGTGCAACAGATTGACGAACCACGCCGCGATGACTGCCGAATCGCTCGACGGCTTGAGGACCACGGCGTTCCCGCAGACGATCGCGGCTGCGGTCATCCCCATCATGATTGCTCCCGCGAAGTTCCAGGGCGGAATGATCGCACCGACGCCGAGTGGGATATAGACGAGCTCGTTGCGTTCGCCGTCGATCGGCACGACCGGCTGCGGTTGCGCATAGCGGAGCGCCTCACGCGCGTAAAATTCCAGAAAGTCTATCGCTTCGGCGATGTCGCCGTCAGCCTCGACCCAGCTCTTTCCGACTTCATAGACGAGGAGAGCATCGTACTCTAAACGACGCGCTCGCAAGAGCTCCGCCGCTTTAAAAATGTAGGCCGCACGTTCGGGCAGACTCAAGCGACGCCATGACTCGAACGCACGTGCGGCGGCTTCTATCGCTTCGTTAGCCTGTTGCTTCGAGGCCGCACTCGTCGCGCCGACAAGCTCGTCTGGGTTTGCGGGGTTGTGCGATAGAATCTTCTTCTCGGTCTCGATCTTTCGCCCGCCGATCACAAGCGGATAATGCTTGCCGAGCTCTCGCTTCACTACCTCGAGCGCGGAACGCATCGCCGCGGCGTCCGCCGGATCCTTGAAATCCTTGACGCGCTCGTTTTGAAATGGGGCGATCTCTTGGATGGGTTTCGTGGCTGTCGTTGTCATGACGATATAGTACCAGCCCTTCGTCCTCCGACAAGCTCAGGATGACACAAATCGGCGCACGCGCTATCCTTTGAGAGCCCGTGCGCCGGCGCGGGGGCCTGCTTGCTGTGGCGCGAAGCCTCCGCCATGTCGCAGCTGGTTGCCGTCGCGATCGCGGCCTTCTTCCTGGGAGTCGGGATGGCCGGAGAGCCATTCGAACGCCTCCACGCGTTGCTCGCGATCGCGATTTTGATGCTGATTGCGGTCGCGCTCGACCGGCGGCACTCCCCGCTCATCGCTTTTCTTTTCGGAGCAACCGGAGTATTGCTGACCTGCTACCTCCAGCATGGCGAAATCTACCCGGGAACTGGGATCGTCGGCATCGGATTGGGTGGGCTCGCGGCTGCCTCGCTTGGAAGGCGTTCGGCCCCAGCGTTCGTCGCGACGCTCGGCACGCTCGTCGGCGCGGGGCTCTTCTTTTTACTATAGGGATGCGACGGCCGGGTTGCGCGCACTGGCGCGCAACGCACCGATCAGCGACCTGGGATCCTCCGCCCGCATCAGCGCCTCACCGATCAGAAAGCCTCGCGCACCCGAGGCCCGTAAGCGCGCGATGTCGGCCGCATCGCGCATTCCACTCTCCGCGATCGCATAGATCTCGGGCGGAACCTTGGGCAGCAGATACTCGCTCACGGCGAGATCGGTCTCCAGCGTTCGTAAGTTTCGGTTGTTGATGCCCACCAACCGCGCCCCTGCCGCGATCGCACGGCGCAGCTCGTCTTCGTCATGGGCTTCGACGAGCACGTCGAGCGCATACGTCGCGGCCTCAGCCATCGACTCCCGCAGTGTGGAATCGTCCATGCCGGCGACAATCAAGAGCACGCAGTCCGCACCGTAGGCGGCCGACTGCGCGACTTGATAGCGCGTCCACATGAAATCTTTTCGCAAAAGCGGACGCGACGTCACCGCGCGCACCTCGTCGAGGTAGGCCAACTCGCCAAGAAAATGGTCGCGCTCCGTCAAGATGCTGATCGCGTCGGCGCCGGCGGCGTCGTACGCCCGCCCAATCGCGGCGGGATCGAAGCTGCGCGCGATCAGACCGCTCGAAGGAGAGGCACGTTTGATCTCGGCAACGATGGCGCCATCGGGAGCGTTGCGCAACGTGGCCAGGAACCCGCGACGCTGCGCCATCCGCGCGAGCGCGCGCTCGCGCACAACCTCGTACGGCTCGCGCGCCTGCTCCTGTTCGAGCAGCACGGCCTTCGCCGCGTAGATCTTCTGTAGCGTATCGCTCATGCTAGGTCGAGGTTGCGGTCGCCGTCGGCGACGTCGAAGGCGAGCCTGTCGGCGACGGCGTCGGCACCGGCGCGGGGCCGACCGTGACGGTCGAGCCGACCGCACTGTGGCGAATCGTAACGTTCCTCCCGACAGCGCCCGCCGCGAACCTTATCGTTCGCGGGTATTGACCGAAGCGGTTCGCCCGCTGTTCGCTCGGATTCCACACGTTGTCGAGCGCGCTGACCGTTTCGTTCCGACGAGTAACGTAGATCTCCGTGTTCTTTGCGCCGATAAAGTTATTTCCGCCGGTGGAGTTCTCGGCGCCCCCGCCGAAGTCGACGGCGCCTCGAATAGAGACTGGGACGACCGGTGTTAGCGCATCGGCAAAGCCGAACAGGCCGCCTTGGAACGTCTGCTCTTCGGCCGTAACGTTTACGCTGCCGTCGGTAAGAATGCCGACCTCCTTGGCGGTGATCACGCTATCGCTGTTCGAATGATCCAAAAAGACGGTGGGAGTGATGGCGCTTGGCGAAGCCGTTGCAATTGGGACAGTAAGCGCGCCGACCCCAAATTCATGGCCGCGAATCAAGCAGGAGTGGCACGTAAACGAACCGCCCGCAACGAGCACGCCGCCAACGTTGGGCAGCGCCGACGTGATCCCCGCGCCGAAACTCGAGGTCGATACAATCATCGTGGCCAGATTGTCGAGCGCGACGTAGGTCGCGTGCGATCCCGGAAGCGACAGCACGGAGGCACCGACGTAAACGTCGCTGACGGTCACGCTAGCCGCCGCGATTTCCAACGTCGTATAGGCCGAGTGCCGCGGCGCGTGGACGAGATTCTCGAAGTTCCTGTCCTCACCGAGGCCGTTGATGAACGCACCGCTCTTGAACCCCATTCCGTAACTTACGCCGGTTAGGCTCACGTTGGTCGGAATGACGATCGGGAACTTCTCGCCGTTGGCAGCGTTGTAGTCGCCGTTTGCAAGCGTGATGATAACGCCCTTCGGAGATAAGTTCTTCGCCGTGGTAAGCACCTCGACGGCCTTGGTTAGCGTCTTGTAGGGTTTCGGGCTGCTGCCATTTCCGCTCGTATCGCTTCCCGTGCTGGGATCCACGAATAGCCCCGTGATCTGTCCGACCATCGGGACGGTCGGGCCCGGTTGTCCCCAGCGAGTGCACGCGGTACCGGCCATCACGCCGGCTACGGCAAATGCAGCGACCACCGTAAAGAAGAGGCGTGCGAACCAGCGACCGCGCATCACGTCACCTTTTGCCGCGGCGCACCTTGGAACCTCGGGGAGTCCCACGGCGCACTCCTGAAGAGATGAAACGATGGTTAGGAAACCCGTGCGCTCCATTATCGGCGCGATCGACGCCGCGGCCGCTCGTTGGAACGGACGAGGCCCACGCCGCGCGAACGTTATTGACGCCGTCTCCGCGCGTACCGGGTACTCTCTTCCGACCGTCGAGTATGCGGTCGACTGCCTTTTCGGCGCGTTGCGCCGAGATCGGCTCGAAGCGGTGATAACCGATGAGCTCGGCAGCCTTGACGTGCTCGATCGCTTCGTCGCGCGCACCGGCCGTCCGCTAACGCGCGCGCTCCCTCTCGGCCGCGTTTGTATCGTCTCGAGCCGCACTACGGTCGGCGTCGCGATTCTTCCGGCCATATTCGCGCTCTGTGCAAAATGTGACGTGCTCGTTAAAGATCGCGAAGACCATCTCGTGGCGGCCTTCTTCGAAACCTTAGCTGAGACGCTTCCCGAGCTTGGTGCTTGCGCGACGGCGCAAATCTGGAATGGCGATGACGACGCTTACGCACTTACCGAGTTCGACGCCGTTGTCGCCTTCGGCAACGATACGACCCTCGCGCAAATCGCGACCGCACTATCGCCGCGTACGCGGTTCATAAGCTACGGGTCGAAGGCGAGCGCAGGATTCGTGACGCGCGCAACGCTCGAGCACGAAGATAACGCTCGCGCGACGGCCGCGGCGGCCGCACTCGACCTTTCGCTCTACGAGAGCGAAGGCTGTCTCTCGCTGCATGCTCTCTTCGTCGAGCGCGGCGCCGTCATCTCCCCGCAGCGATTCGCAGAGATGCTGGCTGACGAGATGCAAAAGGCCGCGGTCGCATTTCCGCCGGCGCTGCGCGACTCAGCGACTGCGTTGCGGATGGCGGCCCGGCGCGATCTCGCCACCTTTCGCGGCGCCGCCGAGCGGGCTGCGTTCGGTCGCGACTCAGGTTACCTTACCGTTCTCGATCCACCCTTCGACGAGCCTCCGCTCTTCTTGCCGCGCACAATCGGCATTCGCGCGGTCGAGCGCGTCAACGAAGTCGCCGAATACTTCGAGCACCACGGCGTCTCGATCGAAGCGCTTGCCGTCACGGAGAGCCGCGCCGATCTGCTCGAGCTCGCGACACGCTTAAAAGCGGCGCGAGTGGCCAAGTTCGGGACGCTACAAACGCCGCCGGCCGGCGTCTTTCACGGCGGACGGCCGCGGATCGCGGAGTTCGTGCGCTGGGTTGGCAACGAGACGTGAGCCCCGTACCCGGGCCGCGAAGCGCGACATTGGCGCAGCGTCTGCGTCGCTACGAGCAGCGCAACGTCACGTTCCTCGCCGAGGATTTTCCGGTCTTTTGGGAATCCGCGAGCGGCGCAACGGTTATTGACGTTGACGGCAACGAATACATTGATTGCACGGCGGCGTTCGGCGTCGCCAACGTGGGTCATTGCAACCCTCGAGTCACCGCCGCCGTCGCGTCGCAGGCGGCGTGCCTAACGCACGGGATGGGTGACGTACACCCGACCGAACTTCGCGTGCGTCTCTTCGAGCGCCTAATAACGATTCTTCCGCAAGGTCTCGATCGGTTTTTCCTTGCCACCACTGGATCGGAGGCAATCGAAGCCGCGCTCAAAACGGCGATCCTCGCGACCGGGAAGTCTCGCTTTGCGGCGTATCGTGGCGGCTATCACGGTCTCTCTCTCGGCGCGCTCGCCGTCGGCGGCATCGAGCGATTTCGCGCACCTTTTGCAAGCGTGCTTGGCCGCGAGCCGCTGCTGCTCGAGTTCCCTCGCAGCCGCGATGCATCAGATGGCAAGCGAGCCGCAAAGCAAGCGCGTGAAGCGCTTGGTGCCGAACGGGATCTCGCCGCGCTCGTGATCGAGCCGATCCAGGGGCGCGCCGGTTGCATCGTTCCACCTCCGGGTTACCTCGCAGCGCTGCGCGCCGTTTGCGACGACGCCGGCATCATCATGATCGCGGACGAGATTTTCACCGGCTTCGGGCGCACCGGCGACTGGTTCGCAGTGAATCCCGACCGCATCGTACCCGACATTCTTTGCATCGGGAAAGCGATGGGTTCAGGCGTTCCGATCAGCGCGGCAATCGGAAAAGCCGCGACCATGGATGCATGGCCGCTCTCCGCCGGCGAAGCGCTGCACACATCTACTTTTCTCGGAAATCCACTCGGCTGTGCGGCCGCATTGGCCACGCTCGACGAAATGGAACGCTTGGGTCTTCCGGCGCGAGCCCAGCGAATCGGCGAGCGGCTCGGCTTGCGCCTCGATGGGCTGCGTGGGGAGAGCGGCGTCGTCGACGTCCGCGGACGCGGTCTGCTTTGGGGCATTGCGCTTCGCGACGCCGCAACGGCCTTTGCGGTCGTTAGAGGCGCGCTTGCGAACGGCGTCATCCTCTTGCAATCCGGCGTCGCCGGTGACACGATCGGGATCAGCCCGCCGCTGACCATCGAAGAATCACAGCTCGATCGGGCCGTTGAAGTTCTCGAGACCGCCATCAGGAAAGGTGCAAGTCATGCACTCTAGAGTTGCGTTCTGCATGGTCATTTTGGCCGGGGTTCTTCTCGGCTTCGGGCGCCCGTCGACGGTCGGCGCAAGCGTGCCGGCGATCGTCTATCCGCCGACTCCGCGCAGCGACGGTACCGATAATTATTTTGGTTCGACCGTGCCGAACCCGTATCGCTGGATGGAGCAAACGCAGTCGCCCGAAGTCAAACGTTGGGTAGCGCTCGAAACGGATCTGACGTCAAAGAGCCTTGCGCAGCTTCCAAAGCGCCGGTCGCTGCGCTCGATGATGCTGGGTTTAATTTCGACTTCGATAGACTACGCTCCTCAGAAAGGTAAGTACGCGACGATCTTCGGCCGGGACCGCGCCGGTGCAGCACACACCATTCTAATGATACGTCGCAACGGCAGCACGTCGGTGCTCTTCGATCCCGCGAAGCGCTGGCATAACCCGTCCATGTACCTAGCAGACTGGTCGCTCTCTCCCGACGGACGCACCGTCGCTTATGCTACGAACGTCGCCGGGGCGGGCTGGTTTCGTTGGCACACGCTCGATACAACGAGCGGCGCCGACGATCCCGGAACGGTTCGCGGCGTTCCTGACTGGGGAGCAATTTGGTGGGCGCGCGACAGCAGCGGCTTCTATTACGGCGGCTACGGCTCGGAGCGGGCGCGTCGGCCCGCCCTTCCCGTTGGAGAGGGCTACCGGATATTCTTTCATCGGGTGGGAACCTCGCAGTCGGACGACCGTCTCATCTACGAGCGCACCGATCATCCGGATTGGCTTGCGGCGGTCAACGAAAGCTGGGACGGGCGGTACCTGATTCTGAGTTCGTACGAGAGCTCCGGAAGCAGCGGCAACCTCGTCGCAATCCGCGAGCTTCACGGCGGCCGGCGCTCAACGACGATTTTGCGCCAGCTTGGACGCGGCGAGTACGACTACGTCAGCAATGCAGGTCCGCTATTCTACTTTTTCACGACCGCGCAGGCACCGCGCGGAAAGCTAGTGGCCGTCGACCTGCGCCATCCGTCCGTCGAACGAGACGTTATCCCGCAACAGACCGCTGTGCTCGAAGGCGTGAACGCAGCCGGCGGACGTTTCATTGCTCTCTACCTCCGCGACGTGAACTCGGAACTCAGCCTCTTCGATCGTTCCGGCAGACCCCTGCACTCGCTCGAGCTTCCCGGCGTCGGATCCGCAACCAACGTCTCCGGCAGCGTTGACGATCCCATCGGCTACTACCAGTTCTCGAGCCCAACGCATCCACCGACGATCTTCTCGTACGACGTTCGGACGAACAAGAGCACGGTCTACTCCCAAATGCCGGTTCCTTACGATCCCGCCCAATACGTCACCGAAGAGCTCTTCGCGACGTCAACCGGCGGCGCGCGGATCCCAGTCTTCGTCGCCCATCGGCGAGACGTTAAGCTGGACCACAATAATCCGACGCTGCTCACGGGCTACGGCGGCTTCGGCGTACCGTATACGCCGATTTGGCAGAATTTCAGTGCCGTATGGCTCGCGAACGGCGGTGTCGTCGCGATAGCATGCGTTCGCGGAGGCGGAGAGTACGGTGAGCAGTGGCATCGCGCAGGTATGCTCGGCAACAAACAGCACGCATTCGACGACTTCGCCGCCGCCGCTAATCTTTTGATCGAACGCGGCTTCGCGTCACACTCAACGCTTGCCGCATACGGGTACTCTGGCGGTGGATTGCTGGTCGGTGTCACTGAGGTGCAACATCCGGCGCTCTTCAGCGCCGTGGCTGAGGAGGCCGGCCCAGTGGACGTCTTGCGCGAGTATACTTATGGCAGCGAATCCGCCTGGACCGGTGAGGTCGGATCGCCGATCGGCAACGCGGCGCGGTTCAAATGGCTCTATGACTATGCGCCGCTCGTTGCGATTCAGAAAGGCGTCTCCTATCCCGCGACGCTGGTTATGACGTCCGAAAACGACGTACGCGTCTCGCCCGCTCACTCGTATAAGTTCGCCGCCGCGCTGCAGTGGGCACAGGCAACGCCGAATCCGGTCTTGCTCTATGTAGCCAGGAACCGCGGCCACATTAGAGGCTCAAAAGTTGCGCTTGCGGACACGCTCGGCGACACTTTGGCATTTCTCTTCGCCCACACCACGCCGGCGCATTGACAATGGAACGCTATCGCATCGGAATCGTCGGCGCCGGGTTCGGAGCAAGAGCTCACCTTCCGGCGCTGACCAACCATCGCCGTTTCGAAGTGGTCGCGATCGCGTCGCCGTCGAGCGCAGAGCGCGTCGCGCAAGAGGCGGATATTCCGCACGCCTTTCGCTCGTGCGCAGAGATGGTCGCCGGTTGCGAGCTGGACGCGGTGACCGTTGCGTCACCACCCTTCGGCCATCGCGACGACGTCTTTGCAGCGCTGGCTTCGGGCAAACACGTGATCTGCGAAAAGCCGTTTACGCTGCGCGTCGCCGATGCGGTGGCGCTCGTCGAGGCCGAGAAGAGCGTGGATGTCGCCTGCGGAGTCTGCCACGAGTTCCGATTCGTTCCGGAAACGATTGCCCTCAAAGAGCTCGTCGCCAACGGGCATCTCGATCCGCTTCGAAACATCGAGCTCACCCTTCTTCGCGCGTCGCTTCGCCGTCACGAGCGCCGTCCCCGCGGGTGGTGGTTCGAACGCGAGCGCGGCGGCGGCTTAACGGGCGCCATACTTTCACATTTGATCGATCTTGCCAACTGGCTCGCGGGCCGCCCACCCCTACAAACTGCCGGGTTTCTGCGGCAGGCGAATCCGCAACGTGTTGACGAGCGCGGCAGCTTCGAGTCGAGCGTCGACGACGCCGGCTTCGGGCTCCTCGACTACGGCGAGGGTCTGGTCGCGCGGCTCTGTGCCGACGGAGCAACCGCTCTCGAATCGTACACCTGCGCGGTCCACGGTGAAAAGCGTACAGCGGTCGCGAGCGGAACGGACATACTCGACCTTACGCTCTATGCTGTAGACGGCGACAAAACCGAGGAACTCGACTGCAAACCCTCGCCGCACCGCGCCTTTGCAACCATCGGTCCGAACGTCCCGCCGTTGATGGAGCTCTACGACGAGTTCGTCAAAAAGATCGAAGCCAAGCCTAACGCGTTGCCGACCTTCACGGAAGCACTTCGTACCCAAGAAACGCTTGCCGCGATCGGCTACGAGGTGTGACTCTTCAGATGCCGCCAGAGCGTCCCTAATGCGATCGTAGTCGTACGCGCGACGACCGCTTCGCGCTCACCGTTTAACTGGTAGCGCCAGGCCTTCGAAGTTCCGTCCGCATCGTCGAGCGCGACCCACACTAGACCGACCGGCTTCTGCGCCGATCCTCCGGTCGGACCCGCGATACCGGTCGTAGCGAGCGCAACATCCGCTCCAAGGCGCTTACCAACGCCGCGAGCCATCTCCCGCGCCACTTCTTCACTCACGGTACCTACTCGTGCGACCGTTTCCGCCCGAACCCCAAGTTCGGCGACCTTCACCGCGTTGTCGTAAGCGATCACGCCGCCCAGAAAGCTGAGCGACGACCCGGAGACGCTCGTCAAGGCCGCGGCAATGCGTCCGCCGGTAACCGATTCCGCAATCGCGAGCTTTTGTCCGCGCGATTGAAGCAGCGCGTGAATCGCGCTCGCGAGCGTATCGTCGTCGCACCCGAAGACGAAACCCTCCAATCGCTGTTCGAGCTCGTGCTGCAATGGCGCAATCATCGCTTCCGCCGAACCTGCCGAGGCCGACTTGGCCATGATTTTGACGTCGGCGCGAAAATCGTGCGCGAGCACCGCGATCTTTGGATTCTCGGAAGATCGAAAGAGATCGGCGATGCGATGGTCGATCTCCGATTCGCCTAGCCCGATCGTGTGAAGAACGCGCGTTCGGATCGTTTGGCCGCTCCCCAGACGCTCGCACAAGAACGGCACGACCTGCTCGACGAGCATCGGTCGCATCTCGCGCGGCACACCCGGCATGCTCGCAACGAACTTTCCGTCGCGTGCGAATGCAATGAACCCGGGCGCCGTCCCGTTTGGGTTGTCCAAGGGGAGGCTCCCACGAGGAAGCTCCGCCTGCTTGCGGTTATTATCCCGCATTGGGCGTCCAAGCGCTGCAAAGAGCTTCTCCATCTGCCGCAGCGCCGGTTCGTAGAGCTCGGTGCCGAGATCGAGCGCCTTGCAGACCCCCTCCGCCGTAAGGTCATCCACGGTCGGGCCCAGGCCGCCCGTCGTCACGACGCCATCCGCGCGTCCCAGCGCCGAACGGACGGACGCGGCGATCCGCTCGACGTTATCGCCCACCGCGTGCGTCGCATGGACGTCAATACCGTGCTCTGCCAAGCGCTGCGCGATAAAGGCCGTGTTGGTGTCGAGGAGCTGCCCGAGCAGCAACTCCGTGCCAACCGCGATGAGTTCAACGCTTGGCATCGTGTTCGTCAAACCACTCCGGGTATTCGAAGCGCACGTCGGCCCGGAATCCCCGAGCCGCCTCGATCATTGCCGTGCGCCGAAGGCTCGACTCAGCCGGCGCCGGATGCGCCACGTGCGTCTTCTCGCGGCGGCGAGCCAGGATCTCGATGAAACGCACAAACCGTTCGTCCATCGCGCGTTGTAACGCGTTCTTGAGCGCCTTGCCTACCCGCGGAGCGAGACCCGCCGTCGAAATTGCGACCCGGACCGGGCCGGCTTTCGCGATTGCCGCCATCGCTACGAAACCGAAGCGTGGTTGGTCGATGCAGCAGAGCAGGAAGCGATGCCGGTCAGCGAGCGCGCGGAGCCTGGCGGAGAGCACGGCATCCTGCGGCGTCGAGATGACGAAGAACGCGTCCGCAACGTCTTCATCGCGCAGACCCTGGGGATCGTGGATTCGCCGCACGTGCGCGCCGGCTTCCTCGAGCGCCGCGCTCTTTTCGACTGCTTCGCGGTCGTCGGCCGTGCCGATGACGACGCAAACGCGATCCTCAAGATTCAGGCTTACTGGAAAAAATGCCTTACGCATCGTCGTCAATAGTCGACGGGGCGAAGGTAGAACTCGTTGATGGCGGTGCTGCTAAGCATCGCGGTCGTCGGCAAGTGCCGCTTCCAGTGAGTCGAGTCGACGCGGCCGCGAATCAGCGCTACTTCCTGAGTAGAGAATCCGTGCTCGACGAGCTCTGCGTCGGAGTAGCCGAGCAAGAGCTGCGCGAGGATCGCGTCGGCCCGCGCATAGCTTATTCCAAGGTCGGCTTCGTCCGTTTGGTCTGCCTGCAAATCTGCGGTCGGCGCCTTCTCGATCAATCGCTTGGGGACGCCGAGATAGCGCGCGAGCTCCCAGACCTGGCTCTTGAAGAGATCCCCAATGGGATTTACCGGCGGCGTGTCGTCCGCGTGCCACGTGAAGTAACCCAAAAGGCGTTCGGTCTTATTCCCAGTGCCGATCGGAAGTGCGTCGAGCTTCGCGGATTGATCGAACAGCACGACCATCCTCGTCCGCGCCATGACATTCCCTCGGCGCCTCGCGTCGGCTTCCGGTTCGAACTGCAAGTATCCGTCGACGGCGGCGGTGATTTCGATCGTTACGCATGGGACGTTTAACGCATCGACTACGAGCTGCGCGTCGTCCAAGCTTGAAGGGTGCGACGTCTTATAAGGCATGCGGATTGCATGAACATTTTCCGCGCCGAGCGCGCGCGCGCAGAGAAAGGCGGTCACCGCCGAGTCGACGCCGCCGGAGAGACCGACCACGGCCCGCGGGATGCCGCGACGTGCTATCAACTCGTCACGCAGAAAGGCGACGAGCCATTGCGTCGTAACGACGGGATCGATTCCAGGGGGCCCTATAGACGGGCAAGGCTCAAAGATCGGCAGCGTCATATCGGCTTCGCGGCAGAGGAAGATCGTCGTCCCGCAGCAGATCCGGCAGCACGGCTTCCAAATCGCCGAGCAGCGGCAATCTCGCGCGCGCAAGATCGACCTCGCGCAGGTCCAGGTCGGCGCGCACGATAGCGGACTCGGACGCCGGAGCTTGCACGAGGGTGCGCCCGCGGGGATCGATGATGCACGACGATCCCTGCATTCCCTTTCCGCCCTCGAATCCGGTTAGGCCCGCATACAGCACGTAGACTCCGTGTTCCATTGCGGCCAACCGCAATATGTCGCGCCAGCGGCGAACGCTCTCGAGCTCGCCATCGCCGTCGCCTTCGATACCGCGCCCCGGCGAAGCGCTGGGAACGATCAGAACGCGCGCGCCTTTTACCGCCGCAATCGTCGGAACGATCGCGTGCCACGCATCCTCGCAGATCAGCAGCGCCGTCTTTCCGAACCGCGTCTCGAAAACGCCGACTCTATGCCCGCGTGAAAGAAAGCGCTCTTCGTCGAACACGCCATAGGTCGGCAAGAATATCTTGCGATGAACGTGTACGATCTGCTCACCCTCAGGAGTGACCTGCAGATAGATCGCGCTGTTATAATACGTCCCGCCGTCGTTCTCGAAGAACCCAGCCGCGAGGTCGACTCTTTTTCCGCCCGCTGCCTGCCACGCGCGGGCCAGGTCGCGCGCGAAGTCTTTCGCCGAAAGGGCCAGATCGTAGACGGCGCCTTCCAGAAAATAGCCTGTCAATCCGGCTTCCGGAAGCACGATCAGATCGGGTGGATCGGCGACAAGCTGTGCGAACGCGTTCTGCGCGTCGGCCAGATTTCGGGCATACTGCCCTTTCGCCGGCTTCGTCTGCAGCAACGCTACGCGCAGGTGGTGCGGTGCGTCACTCACCGGTGAGACTCGTCGCCAGTTCCACCTGCTCGTCGCCCGGAATCTTCTGGCCCAGCTCGGCCGCGCACTCCTCGGCCGGGTAGGTCCAGATCTCCGCGAGCGTGGGATGGAGGTGCGGAATGCGCATGAAGCGATCGACCGTCGCATCATACGTCATGGCCACGATGATCTCGTGAATGAGCTCCGAGGCTTGTGCTCCGAGCACCGCTGCACCAAGAATTCGGCCACCGTCGCGATCCGCCATCATCTTCACGAAGCCCTTGGTCTTGCCCAAGCATTGCGCTTTTCCGTGTTCCGCAAAATCGTAGCGTCCGCGGACGTAGGATACGTTTTTGCGCGCAAGCTCCTTTTCGCTCATCCCCACTGCGGCGAACTGCGGATCGCAAAAGACCGTATGAGCCGCCGTCAGCTGATAGTCGGCGCGCTCGTCTAGGCTCAGACAGGCGTTACGGGCAGCGACCTCGCCTTGATAGATCGCGACGTGCACGAGCATGTACTCTCCCGTTACGTCGCCGACCGCGTAGACGTTGGGATTGCTCGTGCGCAGGCCGCGGTCGACCGCGATCCCGCCTCCCGGCTCGACCTCGACGCCGGCCTTGTTTAGATCGAGCCCCTCGGTATCGGGGGCGCGGCCGAGCGCGTAAAATATTTCCTCGGCGGCAACCTCGCGCTCCACGCCGCCATTCAGATATCGCACGACTTTTTCGGCGCCGCGACGCTCCGCGCTCAGCAACGACGAATGCGCGATTACCTCGATGCCTTCTTCCCGAAAATACCGCGTGAGCGCAGCCCCGACGTCGTCGTCGCTGTGGGTCAGCAGGTGGCCGCTGCGAATGAGCATTGTCGTCTTCGCCCCCATGCGGGCTAGGAACTGACCCAGCTCGCAGGCGGTATAGCCGCCGCCGAGCACCACGACCGATTTGGGAATCCGTTCGAGATCGAGTACCCCGTCGCTGTCGATGTAACCGGTCTCGGAAAGGCCGGGGAGCACGCTCGGCGGTACGATGCTTCCCGTCGCGATAATGAACTTCGGCGCCTCCAGCAAGGTATTCTCGCCCACCAAGATCTGCCCGCGCGAAACGAAACGCGCCGGCCCCAGATAGAGCGGGAACTCCTCGATTCCCTCGATCCGGTAATCGGCGAACCCTCGCACCAGCTCGCGTTTTCGCTTTGCAATGAACGGCATATCGGCGCCCAGCGTCTGCAGCTCGATGCCTAACGCGCGCGCTTCTCGCGCATCCGCAAGCGCATCGCTCGAAGCGAGTAACGCTTTGCTCGGCATGCAGCCGCGCAAGATGCAGAGCCCTCCAAGCGGTCCCTTGTCGACGAGTGCCACGTCGCAGCCGACGTCACGTGCGGTGCGCGCGGCCGCGTACCCCCCCGAACCGGCGCCGATGACAATCAGGTCGTGGCGGCGAGCCCGATCCGGCATTACCGCCCGTGCGGGCGAGCGCCGAGCCGATGCGTCGATTCGATAAAACGTACCGTCCCGCTGGAGTGCACGAGAATCGAATGCGTCCTCGCCTGATTCCCGAAGAAACGAACGCCGCGCACTAAGTCGCCGTCGGTGATGCCGGTAGCGCAGAAAATCACGTCGTTGCTGCGGACGAGGTCGTCGAGCTCCAAGATGCGCTCGATAGCGCCAAAGCCCATCGCGATCGCGCGTTCGCTCTCGGCCTGATTGCGCGGCTCGAGCCGCCCCATGAAGTTTCCGCCGAGGCACTTGATCGCGGCGGCGGCCAGCACGCCCTCGGGCGCGCCGCCGGTCCCCATCGCGATGTGAATCCCAGTCGACTCGATCGCCGTCGCGATGCATGCGTCTACGTCTCCGTCTGAAATCAAACGAATACGAGCGCCGGCCGCGCGCACTTCGCGGATTAGGTCGGCATGGCGCGGACGATCGAGAATGATCACGCAAACGTCGTTGATCGGCTTTTCCAGGGCGTTAGCGACTGCTTCGACGTTCTCGCGCACCGGCGCATCTATATGCACGTACCGTGCCGCCTTGGCGCCGACGGCCAGCTTCTTCATGTACGTGTCGGGCGCGTGCAGCAGGCCGCCGCGCTCGGCAATCGCCATCACCGCGATCGAGTTCGGCAGACCGTTTGCGACCAGGTTCGTTCCCTCGACCGGGTCCACGGCAATGTCCACCTCTTTTCCTCCGGTGCCCACCTCCTCGCCGATGTAAAGCATCGGAGCCTCGTCGCGCTCCCCCTCACCGATGACGATGCGGCCGGCGATCTCCATATCCCCCAACGCTTCCCGCATCTTCTCGACCGCCGCACCGTCGGCCGCGTCGCGTTCGCCGCGACCCATCCAGCGCGACGCGGCAAGCGCCGCACTCTCCGTCACCTTCACGAAATCGAGCGAATGAACCGGATGGTCCAGCACCGCTCGCATAACAGATCGAGGCATTCATTGGCCTGCTACAAAGGGAAGCGGCGTATTTCCTGTTAAAGTCGTTCCGGCGTGTTCGCCGGTACCACACTTTCGCGACCTTTGCACTCCCGGTTCGTCCATTTCGCCGACATCCTCGCGGCCGGCTGGCCGGCGATGGCTGCGGTTGCGTGCGCCGGTCTCACCTTGGGATTTTTCGGCTGGTACGCGCTTGTCGTCCCGCACCATCACGGTTTCCTTAGCGAGGCCGGGCTCTTCGCAGGCTCGGTTGCGGGCCTGCTCGTTTCGACGACGGTATGGATGGGCTATGCGCACTACTTTTCACGCCGAGCCGGAATCACGCTCGTTCGTTCGTTACGCTACGAAGCGCTGACGTGGCTTCCATTCCTACTTCTCTGGCTCACATTCTTGTTACCGCCGCAGTTGACGCACGGCGCGCGGCTCTTTCTAGCGGCCATCACGCTTGCGTGCGTCGGCAAAGTCCTCATCGCGGCGCGATTCAATCAGACGGTGCGCGAGGTTCTGATCGACTTTGCTGCAACACGCGCGGCGATCATCGTCATTGCGGAGCTAGCCGCGGTGATCATCGGACAGCGGTCGGGAACTCACGTCCAAGAATCCTCGCACGTTCTCCTTGCAGTTTGGGGTCGTTGGGACGCGGTTCACTACCTCGATATCGCGACCAAGGGCTACCGCGGCACCAACATGGCCTTCTTCCCGCTCTATCCATTGCTGATACGCATCGTGGGGTCTCTCGCCGGCAATCACCTTGTCGCAGGACTGCTGATCTCCAACGCGTCGTTTTTCTTTGGACTTCTCTATCTGTACAAACTCCTCGAGCGCGAATACGATCGCGCGGTAGCGCGGCGCGCTATCTTTTACGTCTCGATATTTCCCACCTCGGTCTACTTTACCGCGGTCTATACCGAGTCGCTTTTCTTCATGCTGACCGTCGGGTCGTTCTACTACATGCGCGCACACCGGTGGTGGTTTGCGGGAGTTCTCGGCTGCCTGGCCGCGCTAACCCGTGTCGAGGGCGTTCTTCTCGTGGTACCGTTCGTCATTGAGTGGTCGGCTCAAGATCGTTCGCTGCGCCTCAAGACGATCTATAACCTCGCGGCCGGTCTGCTCATTCCGCTGGGCCTCGCCCTTTACATGGCCTATCTATGGGTCCTGCGAGCCGATCCGCTCTACTTCTCGCACGTCCAGATTCACTGGAACCGTCACCTCGCGCCGCCGTGGGTTAGCATCGACAACGCCTTCGGCAAGCTGATCCATGGATCGAGCGCGCAGCTCGCCGCGCACCAATCGCTGGAGATTGGGTTCACGCTGCTCATGATAGCGGTCTTGGTCGGTGGTTGGCACAGTTTGCGCCCGTCTTACATCGCGTACATGGCGCTATCGATCCTCGTGCCGATGTCCACCTCGAACCTAATGTCCATGCCTCGGTTCGCGCTCGTCCTCTTCCCGATGTTCGCGATCCTCGCGCGCTGGGGCGAGCGTCCTTGGGTCAACAACGTAATTCTTGCCTTCTCCTTGCCGCTGCTGGGGCTCTTTACGGTTCTCTTCGCCGATTGGTACTGGGTTGCGTAGGCGCGGCGTCCGGCAATTCCTCAAGTTCGGAATCGTCGGCGCCTCCGGAATGGTCGTAAACTTCGTTGTCGCGCACGTCCTCGAGAAAACGACTTCTCTCTCTTGGTTCGTAGACTTCGCGATCGGCTTCATGGTCGGCGGCATCTCCAACTACGTACTCAACCGCATCTGGACCTTCGGCTCGCGACGTAATCCCTTTATCGAAGGCTTGCAGTTTCTTGCCGTTTCGACGATTGCGCTGGTTTTCGGCAAGATCGTCTTCTCGATTGCCGCACGATCGAACTTTCAACACTTCACGACGACCTGGCTCATTGCCACGCTCTCGGGAGTCTTCGTCAACTTTTTCCTCAACAAGTATTGGACGTTTAGGCATCTGAATTGAGTGCCCATCGTCAATTGAGAATTTATTGGTGCATTGGGTTGAGCGGGGTGCTTCTCATTGCTTTGGTGTTGAGGCTTCACGGGATACACGATCTCATTCTCGACCACCCGGGCTGGCGCCAGGGCGACACGGCGGCGATCGCGCGGAACTTCGCTCTGCTGCGATTTAACATCATGTACCCCCAGACGCTCTACAATGGGCCACCGCCAAACTACGTCGAGCTCGAGCTTCAGATCGTGCCGTTTTTGGCCGCTTCGCTTTACAAGGTCTTCGGCGTGCACGAGATCTTTGGGCGCATTATCGCAGTGATCTTTAGCCTCGGTACCGTCGCAACGCTCGCATACTTCGGCCGCTGGCTATTCCACAGCGCGGCGGCCGGACTCGTTGCGGCGTTCTTCTATGCCGTCTTTCCAGGCAGCGTCTACTACGGCCGAACGTTCATGCCGGACTGTGCGATGGTCTTCTTCTTGACGGCAGCGCTTTACGTGGCCGCTCGTTATTTTGACGACAATGAGGACCTTTCGCTGCGCGGTTTAGCGAGCCTGACCGGCCTCCTCACGCTGGCCTATCTCGCGAAGCCGGTTGCCACCCTAGCTCTGATGCCGTTGTTAGGGCTGGTTGTCGCCCGGCTGCGCTCCGGCCGCCCGACTCGGCCGCTCTCCGTCGCGATCGTGTTCGCAGTACCACTGCTCGTCTTGGCACTCTACGATCGACGCGTTGACTCGTACGCGGAGTGGCATTGGGCCAGCGGCATCACGCGCCTTCACGTTCTCCCGGCGCTTCGCGGTGCGTTGACGAGCGGTACGGGGTTCGCAACGAAGCTTATGCAAGTTCGCGAGGTTCTCGGGATGCTGCGCAGTACGCTCGCCGGCGGCCTTCCGTTCGCGCTTGCGATCGTCGGTTTCGTCGCGTTGCCGTGGATCCCGGCGCGCGGCAAAGCTATGCTCTGGGGCTGGCTGGCCGGAGGCTTGATCTACCTTTATGTCGTGGTGACCGTCGAACGCGTCGACTACTACATGCTCGCCCTGCTGCCGCTCTTCGCGCTTGTCATCGGCGGTGTCGCCGGCGCTGTTGCCGCCGCGGCGCGCACTGAGGCGCTTGCGCCGGCCGCGCGGTACGCCTTGTTGGCGATTGTCCCGCTTCTTGCCCTCGCCGCGCTCGTCGGAAGCCGCGCGCCGGTCGCCGCTTACTACGAGTATAATAAGCAGGCCTACCGAAAGGCGGTCCTTCTCGATCGAAGACTTCCCGGCAACGCGTTGATCGTCATCGGCCATTACGGGCCAGACGTGCAATACTACATCGATCGCTTTGGATGGGAGGAAGATCCCGCTTTGTGGACTCCTTTCGACGAAGAGAGCGCGATCCGAAAGGGTGCGCGCTACTTTATCTCGATCGAGGATAACCGCTTGCGGCTCAACATGGAGCTCTGCGCGTGGCTGCAGCGTTTTCCGATGTTCGACGCGGGAGGATGGCCGGTCTACGAGACCGATCCCGCCAAGGTCTCGCCGCAAGCCGATCGCTTCTGGCGCGAGTTTCGGCGGGCCGAGCGCGCCGGATCCGGGAGGGCGTTTTTAGACGCTCGCCGACGCTGCCGCGCTACCGACCGAGAGAGTTGAAGGTTTCCAGCAAGGCGCGAAACGCCTCCGGTCCAACCGCGATGCTGCCGCGAAACGGATAATCAAGCGCTACGATCAGGAAGAGCACCAAACCGATCATGAGGCTAAGACCTCCTACCATCAGCTGCTGCATTACGGTTTTGTCAAAGCCGAAGAGATATGTAAAAGCAACCGTTACGAATGCCCCCAGCGTGAGCACCGCCCACATGACCGCGTTGATGCCGGTAGAGTCCAGCGTCAAACGGCTCTCTCGATCGATCAGTGCCGTGTCCATGGCCGAAAGCATTTGAGCGTCGATCGCCTGCAGCCCAAACGAGTTGACCGAAAGCGCGCGAATGCTCCGGTCGGCCGATTCAAGCAACTGATCCGAAACGCGCGAGCTTCCCCCTTGCCGCAGCCGAGGCCACTCGTCGCCCACGACCGAGCGGACGTACGCGCGAAGCAGCGCTCGCACCTCGCCGTGCTGCGGGAAGGAATCGGCGTCTCGGTAGATCGTCGCCAGCGCGCTGGCCTCCTCGTAGCTGCGCGCCTCGGCCTGCTGAAACCGCTCCCAAGCGCCGACCGCAACGAAGGCGAGCAGCACCGCGTAAATGACGCCGATAACCGCGAGAATGAAACCGGCGCGGTCGTTGTGCGCGGTTCGAACCTCCACCGACGTGAACCGCGAGACGACGTACCCAATCGCAAGCGAGACGAGAACGAAGCTACCGATCACAACGAATCCGGCCGTCACGGTTGAGAGAGTGCCCAACCAGTTGATCACGTTGTCGCTTCCGTCTTTTAGGGCAACGGCAACAGCGAACCGGTGCCGAAGGTAGTCGCCTCGGGCGCTTCAGGCACGCCTGAGGTGACCAGCTGGCGGTAGAGGATCAGCCGGTTCGTATTCCTCGCAAGCTCCAGCTGCAGTTCGTAGCTACGCTTGATGGCAGCGACGAGCTCGTTTGCGTCTAACGTGTTTCCGAAACGCCTCAAGTTTCGCAAAAGCAGCGCGTTGGTCGCATCCAGCTGCTTGTACGCACGCCCGAGCTCGAGACCTGCAGCCCGATACGTCGGATAGTTCGAGACCACGATTTCGCGCTCGAGCTTCGCCTGACCGATCGTCGCTTTGAGGGCGGCGAGGCGCACGCTCTCCGGGTCCACAGCGAGGCCTTCGTCTACCGTCGTCATCGCGTCGTCAAAAGCCCCTTTGACGTATTCGATCTGTGCGAGCTCTGCGGTTGCCTGCACAAACCCGGCGCGCGCCCGCGCGTCCTTCGGATTGACGCGTAACGCAAGCCGGTAGGCCAGCTCAGCATCAGATGCATCACCGGCCGCAAGCGACACGTCGCCCTGATGGACCCGCGTATCCACGATCCAGCGCTCGATCGAGCTCGCGCATCCGGTCAGGAGCGCCGCGCCGCAGACTATGGCGAGAATTCTAGATGTGTGCATGCATGGCAAAGAGTGCGACCACTTTAATTAGCACGGCGGCGGGGTAGAGGATGGCTTGTGAGATGAGAGACCCTAGAATCGCCGTCAGGGATAAATAGAACACCATGGAGCGGACTTCCTCGACCGTACGCTTTCCGTGGATCGCCTGGTCGGTAATCATCGACGACGTCGGATCGACGAAAAGGGTGAATGCGATGGTCCCGATCCCGTTAATGACGCCCGAGAGCCCGATTGCGGTTCGCGCGACCGTCGGATCGAGAACCGAGGCGAGGTACGAGGCTTGGACGCCGATCGCGTAGACGCACATGACCACCGTGTTGAAGATTAGCAACCGCTTAGGCAAGACGCGCCAGTCGAAGGCGCGCAGCTCAGCGAGCCGCGGCAGGCGCACCGACTTGAGCACATCAGCGATTACTTTTGGCGATGCAAGTCGTATCAAGGAGTGTGGAACGGAACCACGCGCTTCGAACGAGCGCACGCCGCGCCGGAAAAGGTAGGTGAACATCGGCAAGAGCAGCGAAAATGCCATCATTCCCAGCGTGCCCGCCAGCACCACCAGCCGAAGCTGCACCTCGAAGACGTGCTGCCACACCGCGATCTCTACCGTAGCGCTTCCGGCTTGGTCGGAGAGCGGCCCGATGAAGAACGCCATGAAGAGATTCGCCAGACGCCCCGTGGTGACTAACAGATTGAAAAGCGAGATTGAGGTCGCTATTCGCTTGGTCTGCACGCCTGCAAGCCGCGCGGCGTATGCTCCGATCGTCACACCTTGAACGACGAAGGTGATCAGCATCGCCCCGACAAGCTTGCCCGACCATAAGTGCGGCGTCAGCGCGGACGCAAGCACGCTATGCGGCGTGGCGGCTCCAGACGATTTGCGCCTCGTCGATCGGCCCGATAATGCACAAACCGAGGTTCTGGTCAACCAGCAGCTCGCGGGCGAGTTCCTGCACGTCCAGTGCAGTGACGGCATCGATTCGGCGTTCGATCTCTTCCGGCGTGACCTGCCGGCCGAGCGCGAACTCGTTGCGGACGAGCCGTATCATGCGGCTCGACGTCGATTCGAGCGTCAGCGTGAGGTTGCCCTTGATGTGCTCCTTCGCCAGCTGGAACTCTTCGTCGCCGATCGGTACGTTGCGAACCCGCGCGAACTGTTCTTGGATCACGTCAATGCACGACTGCACGTTGCCGGGCGAGGTACCGGCATAGACGCCGAAGAGCCCGGCGGCACGGTAAGCCGCCTGGAACGAATAGACGCTGTAAACCAGGCCGCGCTGTTCGCGGATCTCCTGAAAGAGCCGGCTCGACATACCGCCCCCAAGTACGGTGTCGAGTAGAGAAAGCACGTAACGCCGCTCGTCGCGAATGTCGATGCCGGGCGTCCCCACCACGACGTACGCCTGTTCGCTCTCCTTGTATCGAATGTTCGGCGCCGGGGTCGCGGCGGGCCGTTCCGGCTGCGGCAGCTCGCAGTTCCCGCCGAACTCCGCGAACTGCTCGCAAACCAGTTCCACGAACCGGTCGTGCTCGACGTTTCCGGCAGCCGCGACAACGACCGAATTCGGCGCGTAGTGGTCCCGCATGTGCGCGCGCAGATCGGCCGGCGTGACGCGCACGACCGTGTCCGCGAAGCCGATCGTGGGCTCGCCCAGACTGGACCCGCGCCACATGGTCTGCAAGAAGACGTCGTGAATCAAATCGTCGGGCGAGTCCTCGTACATCTTGATCTCTTCGAGCACGACCTTTTGCTCTTTAGCTAGCTCCTGCTGATCGAAAGCGGAGTGCAGAAACATGTCGGCAAGCACGTCGAGAGCCAACGGCACGTGGCGATCGATGACCTTTGCGTAGTAGCAGGTTGTCTCTTTATCGGTGAAAGCGTTCAGGTTGCCGCCGACGCCGTCCATCGTTTCGGCGATCTGACGCGCGCTGCGGCGCTGCGTCCCTTTGAAGAGCATGTGCTCGACCAAGTGCGAGATTCCGCGGCGCTCTTCGGTTTCAACGGCGGAACCGACATCTGCCCAAACGCCGACCGTGGCCGAGCGCACCGCCGGCATCGTTTCGGTCAACACGCGCAGGCCGCTGGGCAGCGTCGTCTTCCGATGCACTACGATTCCTCTTTAAAGCTCGACCGAGCCCACAGGGAATCGTAGAAAACGCCGTCGCTTCCGGCGCGCGCTCGCGATCGAATCGACTCGCTGCTCTCGCCGCGGGGTACCGTAATGCTGAAAACCGTCCGCGATGTCGGTTTAGCTAGATCGCCGTTTACGATCTCTCCCTTCGTCACGGCGATCGGAACGCTCGCCCAGAGATCCACTTCCTCCGTGGATGGAACGACGGCGAACACCGTCTGCGCAAGCGCGGCGATCTCCGACGCGAACGCGTCGCGCGTCATCGGGCGGTGAAATTTTACTCCCCAAACGCGGATCCCAACGACAAGATGATCCGCCAGCGAGTTCGCGGAAATCTGGCTGACTTCCGCAGACCACTGCGTCGCGAAGATCGCGTTGCCGATGCGCTCGGCAAGATCGATGCGATTGCCGGCCGCCCGCGCCTGCGCATCGAGCTGCGCAACGCTCGGCGCGTAGGCCGCTGCCGACCCGCAAGTAACGATCGCCGCGAGTCCCACCGCGCACGCGAGCCTAATAAGATTGCGCAAAGTATGCCCTTGCTTTGGCCGGCTCGCCGCAAGCGACGCAGACCAGGTTGGCTCCTTCGAGCGGTCGCACGACCCGCGTCGTCGCGGTGGTGAGCGCCTTCACGTTGGCCTCGCAGTCGGGTCGCTCACACCAAGCGATGTCAACCATTCCGGCTCGCTCGCGGCAAAGCCGTAGAAACTCGACACGATCCTCCGTGACGAACGTGTGGTCGGCCAAAAACGATTTCGCGCGCGTGAAAAGCGAAATCTGAATGTCGTCGAGCAGCTCGCGTAGAGTCTCTGCGACCTGCGCGAGCGCGACACTTTGCCGCTGCCCGGTTTCGTCCTTGTTGCGGTCGCGCCGGGCGAGCACGACGGTGCCCGCGTCAACGTCTCGCGGACCGATTTCGATTCGAACCGGCACGCCGCGCAGGTCCCACTCGCTATACTTCCAGCCGGGCTGCTCGTCGCGCGCGTCGACGCGCACGCGAAAACCTGCATCCTTCAGTTGCGCGGCAAGCGAATGACAGGCTTCGACGGCGCGGCTGTCGTTGGAACGAACGATCGGTATCAGCACAGCCTCGACCGGCGCCATCTTGGGCGGGATTCGCAGCCCGCGATCGTCGCCGTGCACCATGATCAGACCGCCGATCATTCTCCACGATATGCCCCAGGACGTCGTGTAGACGTGCTTGATCGCGCGATCGGCGTCTACGAACTTAATATCGTACGCCTTTGCGAAATTCTGCCCAAGATCGTGCGAAGTCCCCAATTGCAGCGCCTTTCCGTCCGGCATCAGGGCTTCAATCGTGAACGTCTCGACTGCACCTGGGAACCGCTCGGCCGCACTCTTACGACCGTAATAGACTGGAATCGCCACCACGTTCTCCGTGAAATCGCGGTAGAGCTCGAGAATCGCGAGCGTTTCGTCGCGAGCCTCCGCGGCCGTAGCGTGCGCGGTGTGCCCTTCCTGCCACAGAAATTCCATCGTGCGCAAGAACGGCCGCGTCGCTTTCTCCCAACGTACGACGTTTGACCACTGATTGATGAGGATCGGGAGATCGCGGTACGATTCGATCCATTGCGCGTACATCGTTCCGACGATCACTTCGGAGGTCGGCCGGATCGCCAGCGGCTCGGCTAGCTCTTCGCTTCCGCCCCGCGTTACCCAAGCTACTTCGGGGGCGAAACCCTCGACGTGCTCGGCTTCGCGAACTAGCAAGCTCTCCGGAATGAAGAGTGGAAAGTACGCGTTCTCATGACCGGTCGCCTTAAACCGCGAGTCGAGATGCTTCTGGAGATTCTCCCAGAGCCCGAAGCCGTAAGGACGAAGCACGACGCAGCCACGCACCGGCGAATACGAGACGAGCTCGGCCTTGAGACAGGCTGCCGTGTACCATGCGGAGAGGTCGGCCGCCTTTGGAGGAATCTCCTTGACGACGCCCGCGCGGAGTGCTTCGGACATGACCGGCCCCGCTTCGCGCGCGACGCCGAAACGGCCTTCGCGGGGAACTTGGAACCCAGTCTAGCATAGGCGACTAAGTGGCGAAGCCGGCGCGGATCTACACTCGCACGGGCGATCGGGGAACGACCGGATTGGTGGGAGGCGGGCGTATCAAGAAAAGCGACCTCCGCATCGAGGCGTATGGCACGCTCGACGAGCTTTCGAGCGCGATCGGGGTCGCACGCGCGGCACTACACCCCTTGCTCGCCGAGCAGGCGCGAGCGATACGTCTAGACGCATGGCTCGCCTGGACTCAGGACGCGCTCTTCAATCTCGGCAGCGAGCTTGCCACGCCGCCGAAAGATCGGCAAAAAGGCTACGCATCCGTAGGCGACGCGGACGTACGAGCGCTCGAACGCGCGATTGACGAGGCACAAAAAGAGCTCCCGCCGCTGACGAAATTCATCCACCCAGGCGGATCGACCGGCGGCGCTGCGCTCCATTTTGCGCGGACGATCTGCCGCCGCGCCGAACGGCTTTTGGTTGCGCTTCTCGATCGTGACGAGCCCGGTCGTGAATCGTTACGCTTTCTCAATCGTCTCTCGGACGCGCTTTTCGTCTGGGCGCGCTGGATCAACGACGCATTCGGTGTTCCAGAGCACATCTGGAATCAGACCGGCAGGCCTCCGCAAGAGTAGGGCGTAACCGACGACGGAATGCCGTTCATCTCGGAGCTCTTCGCGACGACCGATCCCGAGAAGCTTCGCGAACTCGGTACGCGCAAGATCCTCCGGCGGGCATTAACCGCCAAGGATCTTATTGCCATCGGTCTGGGCACGATGATCGGCGGTGGAATCTTCACCACGATCGGTACCGGTGTCAAGGGTGCCGGGCCGGCGGTGATCGTCTCCTACTTACTCGCGGGGCTTACGTCGTTTTTCGCCGCCCTTTGCTACGCCGAGCTCGGTGCCATGGTACCGGTGGCCGGCAGCGCGTACACGTATGCCTACGCGACGATGGGCAAACTCTTTGCCTGGATTATCGGCTTCGCACTCATTTTCGAATACGGCATCAGCGCGGCGCCCGTCGCGCAGCAGTTCTCGGCCGCGATTCAAGACGTCGTCAAGGGATCCGGTCTCGTATTGCCGGCGTGGGCGCAACAGTCGAACCTGATCTTTCACGGCGCATGGTGGCTCCCATCGAGCTGGGACCTCGCGCATTCGCAGTGCGATCTGGTCGCCGCGCTCTTCGTGATCGGGCTGAGCGCCCTGCTCTCGATCGGAATTCGAGAATCGGCGACGGTGAACAACGTCTTCGTCGTGCTGAAGATCTCCGCGCTGATCGTCTTCATCATAGCGGGCGCATTTCTCATGCACTCAGCCAACCTTCACAACTTCAATCCGGTTGGTTGGGGCAAGCTCCGCCCGTTCGGCGGCCTCGCCGACTTTTCGTCGTCGGCTCAGCCCTACGGCATTATCGCGGTCGGCGCGTTCGTGTTTTTCAGTTACATCGGCTTCGACACCGCGACGACGACCGCCGAAGAGTGTAAGAATCCGCAGTTTGACGTTCCCGTCGGGGTCATCGGAGCGCTTGCAGTCGGCACGATCATCTACTGCGCGACCGCCATCGTGCTCGTCGGCGCCGTGCCGTGGGCGCAGGTGCCGATCAAGAATCCGCTCGTGTACGCGCTGGCGCCGCTCCATATGCCGGCACTGAGCTGGGTAATTACGATCGGCGTTATAGCCGGCACAACGAGTGTTGCGCTTGCATCGTTACTCGGTCAGTCGCGAATATTCTACGTGATGGCGCGCGACGGGATGCTCCCGCCGGTAGTCGCAGCGGTGCATCCGCGCTTCAAGACCCCGTTGATCACGACGATGATCACCGGCGTCGCAGTCGCAATCCTCGCGCTTATCGTACCGCTCAATAACCTGCTCAATCTCGTGAATATCGGAACGCTGATTGCATTCTCGGTAGTTTGCGCCGGCGTGCTCTATCTACGCAAGCGCCGCCCCGAGATGCCGCGCAGCTTCCGCGTACCGTTCGTGCCGCTCTTTCCAATCTTAGGAATCGTCTTTTCGCTCTTTCTCGCGGTCTTCGGCCTCTCTCGAATGACCTGGACGTGGTTCATCATCGCAATGCTCTGCGGTCTGGTCTTCTTCTTCGCCTACGGTTTCCGAAAGTCGAATCCGGCGGAAGTCGTGCCGGTCGAAGAGCCGGCCGGTCTCGAGGAGTACGCGTAGAGCAGTCTCGTCCATTGCGCGGGGGCAGTCGATCGGCCTTGGGTATTGGCTTCCGTTGCTCCTCATCGTAAGCGAGTTCGAGGACTCTAAAGAGAAACTGCTAACGTTGCGTGCCAATGGATCGCGGAGAGTTCCTGAAGGTCTTCGGATTTATATTGGCGGGAGGCTCGCCGCCCTCGCCGACGGCGTCGCCGAACAAGTGGGATGAGTGCGATACGAGCACCGCACTTCCGTACGATCGCCCGATTGGGCTGAAAATGCGCGTGCTAGACGGCCCCGACTTCGATCTTATCAAGTATCGAGGGCGCGCCGTACTGCTGCACATCTTCGCAACCTGGTGCGGACCGTGCAATCGGGAAATGCCGCACATCGTGGAAGCCGCCGGCGATTACGCAGCGCGCGGGCTCACGATTATCGGAATCGACAGCCGCGAAGAAGACAATGCCGTTCGTGCTTTTCGTAAACGTTACGAGGTCACGTTTCCAATCGCAATGGACGCTGACGGAACCTTCGCCAAGGTACTCGAGGTCGGCGCAAACAACGCCCCGATCAATTATCCCGTGACGCTCTTCATCGATCCAAAGGGTTACCTCTACTGCGACTTTGTGGGAGGCATGGGCCGCGCGCAACTGCGCTACCGAATCGAGCACTTCCTGGCAGCCTCTGCTTCGGAGATTTTGGGTTCACCCTCGCCCTCGCCTTAGCGGCGAAACGCCTATTCGGCCGGGGTGTTCTCAGGGCCGGGCGCCTGACCGATGCCCGGCGTCACGACCTCGATCCGGGCGTTGCGCGCGTCGTATCTTGCGCGTACGTGCAACGCTCGCGCAACCGCGTCGAGCGCGATCATGACCCTGCCGCGCACGCGGAAGGGCGCGTGTTTGAGCGTAAACGGGATGCCGTTGAGGGTCGCGCGCGTCTCGCCGACGCGAACGCGCAACGACTGACCGCCGAGCACGACGTCAACGGTCCCAGTCTTGGGATCGGCAACCGTTTCGGCTCCCAGCGCGTCTGAAATGGAGCGCAACGGCACGAACGCCTTTGAGCTTGAGGTCGTAACGGGCGCCACGTCACTGTCGACGCGTTCGCCGTCGACGAGCATCACGATCGGCCGCGAAAGAGCGAGCAGCACCGAAACCGCCAGCGCAGCGACCGCGATGATTGCGAGACCCCGTGGACTGAGCGCCCCGTAGAGTTCTGCAGCTCGCCGAATCATCGAACGCCGCCGATCTCTTCGAGGTAGCTCGGATACTTTTCGGCGATTACCTTTTCGATCTCCAAGCGAAGCATTCCGAGCAGCTCGCTCTCCGGGTAGGTACCAACGAGCTCACCGGCGCGGTATATTGCCCCTTTGCCCTTTCCGCCGGCGACACCGACGTCGGCCATCTTGGATTCCCCAGGGCCGTTGACGACGCAACCCATCACCGCGACCTTCACCGGAGCGCTGTACGATTTCGCGATCGCCTCTACGGCTCGCCCGAGCTCGAGCACCGATATCTCGGCACGCCCACACGAGGGGCACGCCGTGATCTCAAAGCCTTTCTCTCGCAATCCGAGCGACTTTAGAATGCCCCAGCAAACCGGGACCTCTTCGATCGGATCGTCGGCCAGCGAGACCCGGATGGTGTCACCGATTCCCTCCCAGAGCAGAATTCCCAATCCGATCGACGACTTGATCGTCCCGTCGCGTAACAAGCCTGCCTCAGTAATGCCCAGATGCAGCGCGTACGGCGTTCCCCGCCCGCGCAACCGCGCGTCCATCATCCGGTAGGCCTCTACCGTCGTGGCGACGTCGTGCGCTTTGAGTGAAATTGCGATCTCGGAGTGGCCGTGCTCTTCCAAGATCTCGACATGCCGCAACGCCGAGAGCACCATCGCCTCCGCCGTGTGCCCGAGCGATTTCTCGAGGTCCGCCGCGAGCGAACCCATGTTCACGCCGACCCGAATCGGAATCGAGCGGGCTTTGGCGGCTTCCACCACCTCCGCGACCTTCTTCGTGTCGCGGATGTTGCCGGGATTTAATCGCAGCTTCGCAACGCCGGCCTCGATTGCGGCTAACGCCATCTTGTGATCGAAGTGAATGTCTGCGACGATCGGCACCGGCGAGCGGTGGACGATTGCCGGCAGCCCGGCGGCATCCGGCGGATCTTTGACCGTTACGCGGACTACCTCGCAACCTTCCATCGTGAGCCCGTAGATCTGTTCCAAAGTCGCATCCGCATCCGCGGTATCGGTCGTAGTCATGGACTGCACCACTACGGGATGATCGCCGCCGATCCAAACGCTCTTTGCGTCGGGTTTTCCGGTTTTATTCTGAAGGAAAATCGGTTTGCTTTTGCGGCGCAGGCGCAGCATCTGCCCTACATTATCCCCTGTCCGCTAACGATGCGGACGATATCGTGAAAAGCGACCAGCACGATCAGCGCCATGAGTGCTGCAAAACCGGCGATATGGACCATCGCCTCTTTTTCCGGATCGACCGGCCGGCCGCGAATTAGCTCCGCGACGATGAATGCCGCCCGCCCGCCATCGAGAGCCGGAATCGGCAAGAGATTGAAGAGCCCAAGCGCAAACGAGATCGTCGCAGCCAGCGAGAAATACGGCCCCCATCCCCAATCTTGAACCGTCGCGGCGACCTGGCCCATTCCGATTGGCCCCGCGATCTCGGGAGCGTACTTCGAGAACTGCGTTACGAGAAGCACGATCCCCCCCAGCGTCTGATCCGCGATAGCGACGAACTCCTCACCGCTCTGTCGAACGGCGCTCGCGAAGCCGACGCGCTCGTAGGCTGGAACCGGCTGGAAGCCGATGCAGCCAAAGTTCTTCCCGACTTGCGCCGGGCAGCGGACGGGCGTGACGTAGATTTCGTAGCGCGTGCCGTTGCGCTCGTAAACGAGATCGAGCCGCTTGTGGAACGCCGCGTGAATCGTATCCACGAGACGCTTGCCCGACGTGACGGCCACGTTGTCGATCGCGATGATGCGGTCGCCGGGGCGGATGCCGGCAATCGCAGCCGGCGATCCGGGCAATACTTCGCCGACCACCGGTTGCGCCTGGTCGCCGGCTACCCCGAACGCCAGTGCTCCGAGTAAGAGGATCAAGTAGCAGAGCAGAAAGTTTGATAAAGGTCCCGCTAATATAATCGCGAGTCGCCGCCATGGCGGCTTGGCCTGAAAGTTGTCATCGCGAACGACCGCGCGGCCGACTTGTCCTCCGACAAGAGACGCGTTCTGTTGTTGCACCTCCGAAACTCGAAAGTTGCTCTCTCCAGCAATTGCGGGGCCCGACCGTCCTCCGGCAAGGAACTCGCGTTGTTGCTGCGCCTCGGAGACTCGGTTATCCTCGCCCTCCATCGCGCAGAACCCACCGATCGGTAAAGCGCGCAGCGTGTATAGCGTCCCGGAGCGCGGACTCGTCCACGCGAGGATCTTTGGCCCAAAACCGACGGCAAACTCGTTGACTCGAACCCCGTTGCGTCGCGCTAGAACGAAGTGACCGAGCTCGTGCAAGACGATCAGGATCGAAAGCATCACGAGAAACGTGAGGACTTTTTCAAATCCGACGAAGGTGACGACGGCTAACAGACTCAACGAGCGGACCTTTCGATGCCTTTCACGATCTCCCCGGCGCTTTCGCGCGCTTCCTTATCGGCCTCTCTTACCCCGCGTAGGGTAAGTTCCTCGGGTTTCGCCCGCTCCATGGCTCTCTCGATGACCTCGGGAATTCGCCCGAATCCGATTCTCCCTTCTACAAACGCTCCGACGGCAACTTCGTTTGCAGCCGAGAGCACGGCGGGCTGCGTCCCGCCGGCAGCCAGCGCTTCGTAGGCGAGCCTGATGCAAGGGAACCTAGCCGAGTCGGGCGGCTCGAAATCGTATCGGAGCACCCGCTCTCCACCTTTTGCCCCAAGCCACGCAAGCACGTCATCGCGCGTAGCCGCAGGCGCAGCGCCGGTAAAACTATCGCGGTCCCCAAACGACGTAAGTCGTTTGGGATAAGCTAAAGCGTAGCCGATCGGAACCCGCATATCCGGAGCCGCAAGCTGTGATTTCACGCTGCCGTCCTTAAAAAACACAAAGCCGTGTGCGATCGATTGCGGATGCACGACGATCCGGATGCGGTCGCCTTCCATCCCAAAGAGGCGGCTGGCCTCGATCACTTCGAGACCCTTGTTCATCATCGTCGCCGAATCAATGGTGTTCTTGATTCCCATTCGCCAGGTCGGATGGGCGAGCGCTGCCGCTAGCTCGGCGCGTTCCATCGCCTCGCGTGGCAGGTCACGAAAAGGGCCGCCCGATGCCGTAAGCACGATCGCGGCGACGCTCGATGGCTCCTCGCCGACCAAACACTGAAAAATCGCGCTGTGCTCGCTATCTACCGGAAGCAGCTGCGAACCGCTGCGCGCAGCAGCCTCGACGAGCAGTGCGCCGGCTGCAACAATCAACTCTTTGTTCGCAACTGCGACGTCAATGCCGCGCTCGACCGCTGCGAAGATCGCCTCGAACGCCACCGACCCGTCGGTGGCAGCGAGCACGATCTCCGCACCACTCTCGACGGCTACCCGACGCAAGCCGGCCGGTCCGTCCTGAGCCGTGCTCGTGGCGCTTGCACCGAACGCGCGCGCCTGCTCGCGTAGCAGCTCGATGTTGCGTCCTGCCGCAAGCCCGACCACTTCGAACTCATCGGCATGACGCGCGATCACGTCGAGGGCCTGCGATCCGATCGATCCGGTCGATCCGAGTATAGCGACCCGCTTTCGCATCCGCTTACTGAACTTGGAGAATTCCCAACAGGTGCAGCGTTGCATAGAAGCCGACGCCGCCCAATAAGTACGAATCGAAGCGGTCGAGAACGCCGCCGTGACCTTGGATCATCGCGCCGGCGTCTTTGACGCCGGCATCGCGTTTGAAGGCGGACTCGACGAGGTCCCCGACCTGCGCCGTCACGCCGGTCGCGAATCCCAGCGCGGCGCCTTGCCACCACTGCAAGTGCAGTTGCGGAATCCAGCCGGCACAAGCGGCTACGAACGTCACGATCGCCAGCGAGCCAATTGAACCTTCGACGGTCTTATTCGGTGAGATCTTCGTCAGCGAATGACGGCCAATGCTCTTTCCGACGAGCATACCGAAGGTATCCGTAAGCGCGATTAGGACGATCACGTAAATTGTGAGCCACATCCCGTTCCCGGCGATTTGACGGATGAAGACGAAATAGGTCAGCAGCTTGCCGATGTAGAGAACCGCGAGCAGCGTGTAGGCAGTGCGCGCGAAGTATCCTTTCTGTTCGCCGTACATGCCGATCGCGAACGCGACGATCACGATCGCCGCGAGCAGCACGCCCTCCCACTTGTGCAGCAAGCTGAAGACGGCCATCGCGATGTAGACGCAGACACCAAGCACGGCAACCGGATACTCCAGGGGTTGCCCCTTGATGGCGCAGAGATAGTTGAACTCGTAGATGCTGGCGAGTCCGATCGCCAGGATGAGCAAGTAGAACGCGTACGGGAAGAAGACGCACAAAAGACCGACCGCCGCCAGGATCAGGCCGACGACGATCCGTCGTTCGGTCAAGTCCCGCCGAAGCGTCGTTCCCGCTGTTGAAACTCGATCAACGCCCGTACGAAATCATCCTTTGAAAAGTCCGGCCAGTAGACGTCGCTCATGATGAGCTCCGCGTATGCGGCCTGGTAAAGTAGGAAGTTCGAGAGCCGCCGCTCGCCGCCTGGCCGAATGAGCAGATCGAGTTCCGGCAAATCGGCCGTGTACAGATAGCGACCGATGAGCGCTTCGTCGATGCTTTCCGCGGTAATCCTGCCGCCGGCTACGTCGCGGGCGATCGCTCGAACCGCCCGTTCCAACTCGGCGTGCGAGCTATAGTTCACGGCAAGGTTCAACACCAAGCCGGTGTTCGCGGCGGTCTGAGCCTGCAGCTCGGCGAGCGCGCCGCGGGGCGCTGCCGGAAGCGATTCCCACTCTCCTATCACGCGGACGCGGACGTTGTTGCGCCGCAGCTCGATCAGCTCGTTGCGCGCAAAGTAGACGCAAAGCTCGAAGAGCAGCGAGACTTCCCGCGCGTCGCGATTCCAGTTCTCGGTCGAGAAACCGTAAACCGTCAGCGCGTCAATGCCGAGGTCGCTCGCAGCACGCGTAACCCGACGGAGCGCAATCATGCCCCGTCGATGGCCCTCGATCGCAGGCAGTCCCCGCTCCTTGGCCCAGCGGCGATTTCCGTCCATGATGATCGCAACGTGCCGCGGCAGGCCTCGCGTATCGAGGCCGGGCCGTACGCCGACTGCCAGCGAAGCGCTCACGACGTGTACGATTCGTAACCGACGATCAGCTCCACGTCGGTGTCATCTTGGCTCTTCGACTCGGCGCCGTGGGCCTCGCTTAGAGCTGCGCTTTGCCCAGGCTCGTTCATCTTTACGCGCAGGACGCGCAAGGCACCGCAGCCGATCCAGGGACCGTGAGGCACGAGTACTTGCAAGCGGATCCGCCGGTCTCGTAGCACGCGCCGTGCCTGCACTTCGGGCGCGAGTATTAATTCCTCGTTCACACTTCCATGATCTCTTTTTCTTTGGCGGCTACCAATACGTCGATTTCCTTGACGTACTTATCCGTAAGCCGCTGCAGCGTCTCTTGCATGCGCTTATTGTCGTCTTCGGTAATCTCGTGCGATTTTAGCTGAGTCTTCAGCTCGTCGTGGACTCGGTGCCGAACGTTGCGGACGGCCACGCGTCCGTCCTCGGCCTTCTTCTTAACGAGCTTGGCGAGCTCTTTTCGCCGTTCTTCATTGAGCGGCGGGATGGCCAACCGAATTGCCGTGCCGTCAACGTTGGGCGTCAGTCCGAGATCGCTCTTCTCAACTGCCTTGCGAATTGCCGCGACGAGACCTTTATCCCAGGCGGTGATGAGCAGCGTTCGCGAATCCGGCGTTGAGACGCCCGCCACTTGCTTGATCGGAACCGATTGGCCGTAGGCCTCGACGACTAGCCGGTCGAGAAGAGCGGGGACCGCGCGCCCAGTGCGAATCGAGGCAAACTCTGTGCGCGTTGCTTCGACGCATTTGTGCATTCGCGATTCGATTTCTTTGAAGTCTGCGTTAGCCACGCTCACGCGCCTCCCACCGGCGTTGCTTCACGCCGCCCGACGTACGTGCCGATCGCTTCACCCCAGATCACGCGCCGGATATTTTCAGGAACGGACATGTCGAAAACGATCACCGGAAGCGCGTTGTCCATGCAAAGCGCCATCGAGGTCGAATCCATGACCTCTAAGCCGCGTTGCAGAACTTCCATATAATCGAGCCGCTCGAATCGGGTTGCGCGCGGATCTTTCTTCGGATCCGCCGTGTAGATGCCGTCAACCTTCGTGGCCTTGAGAATGGCTTCGGCGTTCACTTCGACCGCTCGCAGAGCCGCCGTCGTGTCGGTGGTAAAATACGGATTGCCGGTCCCGGCTGCAAAAATGACCACGCGTCCCTTTTCCAGATGGCGAATCGCCCGGCGGCGGATATACGGTTCGGCGATCTGATGCATGGCAATCGCGGTCTGAACGCGAGAGGCGACGCCGATTCGCTCGAGCGCGTCCTGCAACGCCAGCGCGTTGATCACCGTGGCAAGCATTCCCATGTAGTCGGCCGTTGCTCGGTCCATCCCGGCCTCCTCGTGGACCTTGCCGCGCCAGATGTTGCCGCCCCCGACGACGATTGCAATCGAGACGCCGGCTCGACTGACTTCGGCGATTTGCAGCGCCATCGCGTCGGTCGTGGTTACGTCTACGCCGTTCCCATCGCCGGTAAACGCCTCGCCGGAAATTTTGAGCAGCACGCGAGAGAATCGCGGCCCACGCAGCTCACTCGCCAAGGGCGTATCGCGTAAAGCGGCGCACGCGAATTTTCTCGCCGAGCGCTCCTATCGAACGGTAGATCAATTCGCCGATGCTCGTCGAATCGTCTTTGACGAAGGCTTGATCGAGCAGACAGTGCTCCTCAAACCATTTCGTCAGCTTCCCTTCGACGATTCTCTCGCCCACCTCCGGCGACTTCCCGGGCGGAACTGCGGCTCGGAACTCGCTGCGCAGCCGCGCAACCACGTCGGCCGGAACGCTGTCGCGGTCGAGATACTGCGGCGACATCGCCGCGATGTGCATCGCAATGTCGCGGGAGAGCTCTGCGAATTTCGGATTCCGCGCGACGAAGTCGGTCTCACTGTTGACCTCGACGAGTACGCCGATTTTGCCTCCGGGGTGAATGTAGCTGGTGACGGTGCCCTCGTCTGCCGTCCGCTCGGCTTTCTTGGCAGCCTGCGCCGCGCCGCGTTCGAGAAGCAGCGCCTTCGCGCGCTCGACGTCACCCGCTGCGTCGAGCAGGGCCTTGCGACAGTCCATCATCGGCGCGCTAGTCTCCTCACGCAGCGCTTTGATTTCTTCGGGCTTTGGCTGGTAGGAAATCAACGTCCGGCCTCCGCCATCGTTACCGGGGCCTCATCCTCTAGTTCCTCAGCCGGCGTGCCGTAGGCCCCTTCGTCATAGGAGCTCTCGCTCTCGGTCTTGCCCTCAATGATGGCGTCGGCGATTTTGCCGACCATCAGCTTGACGGCGCGGATCGCATCGTCGTTACCCGGTATCGGGTAATCGATCTCATCGGGATCGCAGTTCGTGTCAATCACCGCAATGATCGGGATCTTCAACTTGCGCGCCTCCAGAACGGCAATCCGCTCCTTCTTCGGATCCACGATGAAGAGGGCATCAGGTAGCCGATGCATATCCTTGATGCCGCCTAGAAATCGCTCGAGCCGGTTCATCTCGTCCTGCAGCTTGGCGACTTCCTTTTTGGGAAGCCGGTCGAAGTCGCCCTGCATCTTCATGTTTTCGAGCTCGCGCAGGCGCGCGATGCGTTTTTGGATAGTCGCGAAGTTCGTCAGGGTACCGCCGAGCCATCGCTGGTTGATATAAAACGTGCCGGCACGCTCTGCCTCTTCGCGAACTACGTCCTGCGCCTGTTTCTTGGTGCCGACGAAAAGGATGACGCGCCCCTCGCGCGCGAGCCGCTTTACGACTTCGTACGTCTCCCGCAGCCGCTGCACCGTGAGCGCCAGGTCAATGATGTAAATGCCGTTGCGCTCCTGGAAGATGAATGGCTTCATCTTGGGATTCCATCGGCGCGTTTGATGGCCGAAATGGACGCCCGCTTCCAAGAGCTCCCGCATGGTAACGACGGTCATAGGTTAACCTTTCTGGCTCCCGGCCGCCGCCCATCCCTGGCGTTGCGGCCGTGTCGTGGAGCCATCGCCACCCCGCCTCCGTGCGGGGGAAGTGATAGACAACCGCGCGATTATATCACGAGGTCAATCGCTCTCCAAGGGCTCGCGGGAGCGGCAGACCAGGCAAGCTGCTGCCGCGGCGCACCTGACGCTCTTCGACGCCCGTGTCGCGCGAATCAAGCGAGAACAGACTGCAAAGCCCCTTGCAATCGAGGCGGCCGCCAAATTCGAGTCAATCGGATGGCCCTGGGAGCAGGCCCAGGCACTGGAGCTTGCTGGGCGCTACGCGGAGGCGCTCGCCCTCTACCGGCAACATGGCTTCCTCCACCACGCACGCGACTTGGAAGCCAGCCGCCGACGCACCCGCCATCACGCCGGCACCCGCCGGCTCACTCCACGCGAGGCCGAAATCGCGCAACTTGCTACCCAAGGCATGAGCAATCGCGCGATCGCCGCGCAGTTATTCATTGGAGAGCGCACCGTCGAGACGCATATCGCGGCGATCTTCGATCGCTTCGACTTAACCTCGCGCACGCAGCTGCACGGGCTCGTGGACGATCCGGCTGGGCAGGTCGCGGCGAAACCCTCTTCGTAGAGCGCGAAATGCGCTGGCTGGTCACAGGCGGACTGGGCTTCATCGGCTCTCATTTCATCCGGCTCGCCTTGCGCGAACGGCCGCAGCTCGAGATCGTCAATCTCGACGCCATGACCTATGCGGGAAACCCGGCGAACCTCTTCGACATCGAGGGGAATCAACGCTATCGCTTTCTGCGGGGGAACATTTGCGACCCCACGGCCGTGCGCGAAGCACTGGACTACGGCGCGGACGCAATCGTGAACTTCGCGGCCGAGACGCACGTCGATCGCTCGATCGCCGAACCCGAGTCGTTTCTCCGAACCGATGCGCTCGGCTCGCTTGTGCTGCTGCAGGCGCTTCGCGAGCGCGGGATTCCCCGCTTTCTTCAGGTTTCGACCGACGAAGTCTACGGCGACGTGCGCGATGGCGAATCGGTCGAAAGCGATCCGCTACGCCCACGCAGTCCCTATGCAGCGAGCAAGGCCGCAGCCGATCTGCTCGTTCTCGCCTATCACGCGACGTACGGTTCGCCGGTAGTCGTCACGCGCGGCAGCAACACGTATGGGCCGAATCAGTATCCCGAGAAGATCGTGCCGCTTTTCGTCACGAATCTTATCGAAGACCGTCGGGTCCCGCTCTATGGCGACGGTTTGCAGGTTCGCGACTGGCTATACGTCGACGATCACGCGCGCGCGATCCTGCGCGTCCTCGAGCAGGGCGAGATCGGCAGCGTTTACAACGTTTCCAGCGCAACGCCGCGAACGAATCTCGAGTTGACGCACGAGCTTTTGCGACGCTGCGGACGATCGCCGGCGACGCACGTCGAGCAGGTTGCGGATCGTCCCGGACACGATCGGCGCTATGCGGTGAACTCGGCGAAGCTGCGCGCGCTCGGCTGGAGCCCGCGAATCTCCTTCGAAGACGGCATCGCCCAAACGATCGATTGGTACCGCAACAACGAAGCCTGGTGGCGCCCGCTAAAGGAAGCACATGCAAAAACATAGGGGAGCCCGCGCCGCGATAGTCGGCGCGGGGGCGTGGAGCCGAGTTTCGGGGGCACGGTCCCCGAAGCGAAGGCGGACCGCCAAAGCGCCGCGGGAAGTGCGGTGCGCTTTAACGTGAAAGGCATCGTGCTGGCCGGCGGCCTCGGGTCGCGCTTGCGGCCCCTGACGAAAGTTACCAACAAGCATCTGCTTCCGGTCTACGATCGGCCGATGATCTACTATCCCCTCGAGACGCTCTCGCACGCGGGGATTGTAGAGATCATGATCGTAACGGGCGGCAACTCGTCGGGAGACTTTCTCCGCCTTCTTGGCAACGGGGCGGAGCTCGGGCTCGACAACATTTACTACGCCTATCAAGATGGCGAGCGCGGTATCGCCGACGCGCTGCGTCTCTGCGAGCACTTTGCCGAAAAGCAGCGTATCGTCGTGATTCTCGGCGACAACATCCTGCAGAACGACATCGCGCCGTATGTCCGCAACTTCGAAGCGCAGAGTTCCGGGGCCCGCATCCTACTCAAAGAGGTCGACGACCCTGGGCGCTTCGGCGTCCCGGTCTTCGATGGCGATCGGATCGTCGCGATCGAGGAGAAACCCGACCAGCCGAAGAGTCGCTACGCCGTTACCGGGGTTTATATGTTCGACGCCCGCGTCTTCGATTTCATACGAACGCTGACGCCTTCGCAGCGTGGGGAGCTCGAGATTGCCGATGTGCACAATCGCTACATCGCGGAAGGCCTTCTCTCTTACGACGTTCTCGACGGCGCTTGGAGCGACGCCGGAACCTTCGAGAGCCTCTTTCGCGCCGGAGAGTTAGCCTTTCGCGTGCGGCATAATCGGGAGTAGCGCCAGCGCGACGACGACCAAGATGCCGGCGAGCGCACCCCGGAACCAACGCTCCGGTAACTTCGTTACGAAGTACGACCCGACGAATACGCCCGGAACCGAGCCGATTAGCAGCGAAACTGCGATCGCGACGTTGACGTCGCCGATCTTCCAGTGACCGAGTAGCGACGGCACGAGTACGACGACCGCGAAGGCCAGATCCGTTCCCACCAGTCGCCGCAACGCAACAACCGGCGCCACGAGCAGCAGCAGCGGGAGCGTCAGCGAGCCCGCTCCGATCGAGGTAATGCTAACCGTTAAACCCACAAAGAATCCGATCAAGGCCAGGCGCAACGTGGGCAACTGCTGACTCGACTCGCTCGACGCGTCACCCGCGAGCTTGCGATTGAAGATGATTCCGGCAGCCGAGACGAGCAACGCTGACGCAACGGCGATTCGCAGCACGTGCTCGAGCTGATGGACGTTGAGCAGTTTATGCAAATACGCGCTGGCCACGACGCCAATGATTGCGCCTGGAAGTCCGCCGAGCGAGAGCCGCCAGAGTACCGATACCTGTACGGTCCCTTTCTGGATGTGGGTTACCATCGCGAGGACTCGGGTCACGAGAGCGAAGAGCAGATCGGAACCGATTGCTTTATCCGTGTTTACGCCCAGAAAAATGAGCAGCGGCGTCGTGATTGCGCCGGCGCCGACACCACTATACGCGGTGCAGGCGCCCACGATGAATCCGACGAGTACGAAGCTCCAATTGATATTCATGGCCGGGTCACTACCTCGATGAGTTCGACGGTTTTAGCTGACGGGAACCTAGGTTAACATTCAACGGCCTGCCGACCGTGTCCCGGTCTCTCCCCGGGGCTGACTTCCAAGCACTCGGCAGGATGGTGGACAAGCAGATCGCCCCCCGATCCCAGACTGAAAAAGACCACGAGAAAGCATTGCGATCCGTTTCAGTTGCGGTCCGCATCGGCGGTTATATCTCCCTCGATGGCTGCTTTTCCTACCGGCGCAAGCGTATTCGAAGTAATCTCCACGTCGCCGCCATTGATTTCAGCAAAGACTTCCAAGCGATGCACCGGCACGTGCCGCGGCGCCTCGATTCCCAGCTTCACTTGATCGCGGTCGACGCCGACGACGACGATACGAATGTCGCTACCGATCATAATCGATTGATTAGCCTTACGGCTGAGCACGAGCATGGGTGCCCTCCTTGGCCGGTACAACGATATGCTGGAAAGCCTGATTCAGATGCAGTTAAACGCGCTGCGCTGAATCCGGCCTTCCCAACTAAGCCGAAGCGGTTTCGCGGGAGGCTTCGATCAGAATTTGGGCGACTTCCGGCCGCGAAAATTCCGGCGGAGGCAGCTGGCCTTCCCGCAGCATCTCTCGTACTTGCGTGCCGCTTAGCGTCACATGGTTTTCGGAGTCGTGGCTGCAGGTTTTCTTCGAAGCCATCGACTGGCAGCGCCGGCAGTAGAAGCTGTTCTCGAACTTGAGGGGCGTGATCCCCAACTCCGCCGGAGTGAACTCGTCGAATACCTGCTGCGCATCGTAGGTTCCATAGTAGTTTCCGACGCCGGCGTGGTCGCGGCCCACGATGAAATGCGTGCAGCCGTGGTTCTTACGCATCATGGCGTGGAAAATGACTTCGCGCGGACCCGCGTAGCGCATCGCTGCGGGCAGCGTGCTCAGCAGCACGCGGTCGGCCGGATAGTAGTTATCGAGCAGCGCCCGGTAGCAACGCATCCGCACGTCAGCCGGAATATCGTCGCTCTTCGTCTCTCCGACCAGCGGATGCAGCAGCAAGCCGTCGACGATTTCGAGCGCGCATTTCTGAATGTATTCGTGGGCGCGGTGCACCGGGTTACGCGTTTGAAAACCCACGATCGTCTTCCAGCCGCGGCGCTCGAACTCGGCGCGTGTCTGCGCGGGAGACAGGCTCTCCGGATCGTGCTCGCGCGGCAGGACCGAAACGGGGCCACCGATGAGAACATCTTTTCGTTCGTAGAGCGCAGCGACGCCGGGGTGCTTTTCGTCTTCCGTGCGGTAGACGTTACGCGCTTCATGTCCTTTGTCGTATTCGAACACGTCCTCGACCTCGATGACGGCGCGCAGCGCGCCTTGACCGTCGTAGAGCGCCGCGCGGGTACCCGATGTCGGCGCTTCATCGCGATCGACGGCAAGAACGACTGGAATGCTCCACGGCAGCCCGCTTGCAAGCCGCATCGTTGGGACGACGCTTTCGTAATCTTGGCGCGTCATAAAGCCCGTGAGCGGGCTCAACGCGCCGTTACCGATCAGCGCGAGATCGTTGAGCTCGCGACCGGTGAGCGTAAGACCACGAAGTCCTTTCGCTCCCTCGCGCAGCTCCAATTCCGCCTGCGGGGAGTCGGCGATGCGATTGATTAGTTTTCCGCCGTGAGGATCGATCATAGCGCCTTCACCTTGACGTCGCTGTGCAGGTAACCCCGCTTCGCAAGCTCCGCGAGGATCTTCGAAACGCCCTCCTCGACAGTTTCGACTTCGCTGTCGACGGTGACGTCGGGTTTCTCGGGAGCTTCGTACGGGTCGGAGACGCCGGTGAAATGCTGCACTTCGCCGGCGAGCGCCTTCTTGTACAGGCCCTTGACGTCGCGGCGCACCAGCTCGTCCAGCGAACAGCGGACGTAGACTTCGACGAACTGCGAGCTACCGATGCGTTGTCTCGCCTCGTCCCGCGCCTGCGCGTACGGCGAGATCGCGGCGGTGATTACCGCGGCGCCATGCCTGACGAGCAGCGAGGCCACAAACGAGATGCGTCCGATATTGATGTCGCGGTCCTGGCGGCTGAATCCGAGGCCCTTAGAGAGGTGGGTGCGGACTTCGTCGCCGTCGAGCACCTCAACGCTGCAACCGCGAGCGCTCAGCTCGGGCGCGAGCCGTTCGGCAATCGTACTCTTGCCCGCACCGGATAGACCGGTAAGCCACACGGTGAATCCCTGGTTCAAGTGGAGTTCCTTTCTGGGAGTAAAAGCCTCCCCTGATTGTTCGTCTCCGGCCCGGTCACCTTTTTAAGGCATCTTAAATGAGAACTGCGCGGCGTATAGGCGCGCATATGCGCCGCCCTTAGCCAGCAGCTCGTCATGCGAGCCGATCTCCACGACTCTCCCTGCCTCGATGAACACTACCCTGTGTGCGCGTCGGACAGTCGAGAGCCGATGCGCGATGATCAGCGTCGTGCGTCCCGGCAAGAGCCGGTCGAGAGCCTGCTCGATCATCGCCTCAGAGTGGCTGTCGAGCGCACTCGTCGCCTCGTCCAGAATCAAGATGCGCGGATCACGCAGGACGGCCCGCGCGATCGCGATCCGCTGGCGCTCTCCGCCGGAAAGCCGGATGCCCCGCTCTCCGACTTGAGTCGTATAACCATCCGGAAATCCTTGCACGTACTCTTCGACGTTGGCATCGCGAGCCGCCGCGCGAACTTCCGCATCGGTTGCCTCGATGCGGCCATAGCGAATGTTTTCGAGAATCGAGCCGCGGAAGAGCTGTACGTCCTGTGGCACGATCGCGATCGCCTTGCGCAGGTCGGAGAGGCGCGCGTGGCCGATGTCGATACCGTCGAGTAGAACGCTCCCTTCTTGCGGCGCATAGAAACGCGGCACGAGATTCACGATCGTCGTCTTGCCGGCGCCCGACGGCCCAACGAACGCGACGATCTCACCGGCTTCGATCGTGGCGTTGACGTCGCGCAGTGCGGGCGGCTCGGTAGGTTTATAGCGGAACGTGACGTTGCGGTATTCGATTTGGCCGCGCACGGCGGTGAGCGCAACGGCGCCGGGCGGATCCCGTACTTCGATTGGAAGGTCGAGCAACTCGAAGACGCGCCCGGCCCCGACGACGGCCTTGCTGATGTCCCCGAAAAAGGCCGCAACGCGATTCATAGGGTTCATCAAGTTGACCAGCAGCCCCCAATACATGAAGACTTTGCCGGTATCGAGCCGGCCCACCAAAACCTCGCGGACCGAGAGCCAGATAATCGCCACCACGGCCGCCACCATGATGGTCGAAATAACGAGGGGCTGAGTCTGAATGAACTGCGTTAATTTCATGTACGCGCCGAAGAAGTCGTCGTTGCGGCTGCGAAAGCGGCCTACTTCGAACTCTTCACGTCCGAAGGACTTGACGACTCGCTGACCGCCAAGGACCTCCGACAAGTTTGCGGTGAGGTCGGCTATTCGTTGCTGCGCGCGATGCGTGCTTGCCGAGATCAGACGCTGGAAGTTCGAGACCGCAAACGAAACGATCGGCGCGACGAGCACCAGCGACAGCGTCAGCAGCCAATCGAGATAGATCATCGTCACAAACGACGAGATGAAGGTGGCGAGAGCGACGACGAGCTGCGGAACCGATACGCTGACCGCGTCAATCATAATCTGCAGGTCGGTCGCGAAGCGCGCGATCAGTTCGCCGGGACGCCACTTGTCGAACTCCCCGAGCGGCAACCTTAACAGCCGTTCGAAGAGGTGCACGCGTAGCCGCGCGACCAGATGCTGGCCGCTCCAGGCGGTAAGGTAGGTTTGACCGTAGATCGCGCAGTTACCGAGGATGAGCGCGACGCCCGTCAGACCCAACGACAGGTAGAGCGCTTTCAAGTCGGGCGGCCGGCCGTGCAGGGGAACGAGCACCTGATTAATGATGATCCGAAACGCCAACGGCGGCACGATCGAGAGCACGCCGGCAAGCACGCCCATCGTCATGGCGAGTGCTAGACGTGGATAGTAAGGACGCGCCTCGCGCGCCAAACGTAGCAGAATCGAACGGCGGGTCATCGCTGGCGCTTCACGCTCTTGCCGTTGCATTTGGATGAAACCTCCCCCAACGCTCTCCGGTACTTGATGGTGGCAATGATGCCGGGAGGATCGGAGAACGCACATGGACTGCTATTTTCACTCGAACGTACCGTCGGTCGCGCCCTGCGCCGGTTGTGGTAAGCCGATCTGCGGGACCTGCCGCGACGAAACCGGCGGTTGCCCGAGTTGTCGTTTGGCCGCCAAGGTAGAGGCAGCGACCGCGACGAGGCAACGAATTGCCGGCCAGGTTCCCCCCCGCCCCGCGCCGGCGAGCGTCCGCGGCCCGGCGACCGTCGCGGTCGCCCCTGATCCGGTCGAATCACGCGCGCTCGTTGCCCTCGGCTATCCGCTCTGGCCGTTGGCGCTGATCTCGCTTCTCGATCGCAAGCAATCGCGCAATCTGCGGCGACAAGCGCTTCAGGCGTTAGGATTCAACGTCGGCTTCTTCGGCTTCTGGGGACTTCTCTCGCTGCTCGCACAGGTGCCGTTCCTGGGATTCTCAGCCTGGGTGCTCGTGCCGCTTCTCGCGCCGCTCTTTCTTGTGGCCAGCGTCTACTACGGCATTAAGACTTGGAACGGCGACGACGTACGGATACCGATCGTCACGAGCTGGATCGACGAACGGATGCCCAAGGCCGCCGATTAGACTTCAGCCGACCTGAAGGCCCGATAGCGGCGCAGAAACGCACGCGCCGCCACGCCGTGATCGATTGCCGGTTTGCGATAGGAATCGCCGGCATAGAGTGCGAGCGGGAGCTGCTGTGAATCGGAGCGCCGGCCGTACCAAGACTCAAGCGGGACGTGTTGGAGCTCGTGCACCCAGCGGCGCACGTAAGTGCCTGCCGGATCGTATCGCCGCCGCTGCCGTTCTGGGTTATAGATGCGCGGGTACTGCGCCATGTCGGCGCCGATTCCGGCAATCCACTGCCAGTTGCCGGTGGCAACCGCAGGTTCGTCCTCGATTAGCCAGCGATCCCATTCTTCGCGGCCGATCCGCCAGTCAACGCCCAGGTCGAAGCAGAGCCATGACGCGGCCACAGCGCGCACGTGCGGATGCATCCATCCCGTCGCGTGGAGCTGACGAATTCCGGCATCCACGAGCGGATAGCCGGTCGAGCCCGCGCGCCAACTCTCTAGCGCCGGATTCGACCGTTCCCAGCGAAAATCGCGCATCTTCTCCTGCAACGGCTCGTTTTGGGTGCTTGGGTAAAACCACGAGAGCTGCAAGAAAAAGTCGCGACGCGCGAGCGAGCGCAAAAAGAGCCGTAGTGAGTGGCGCTCTTCGCTAAGCGAAAACGGATCGCCGAGCCGTTCCCGAACGGAACGAACGACCGTCCGCGCGGAAATCGTTCCAAACGAGAGATGCGCCGACAAGTGTGAGGTCCGGTCGTCGGACGGCGCGGTTGCGGCAAGCGCGTATTGCGCAACGTCTTCGCGCAAGAAGCGTTCGAGGCGACTTCTCGCCGCCGCCGCGCCGGCGGCGACCTCTTCGTCGGCGTCGCCGAACTCTTCAGGCGCAGGAAGCGGCTCGCTGGCGACGCTGCGATCCGAAAATCGCAATAGCAGCGGATGCTCGTGGGAGGGAATCGGGAGATCGGACCAGACCTCAAAATAGGGCGCGAAAGCACGATAGCCCGCGCCCGCTGCGCTGCGCGCCGCAGCGCTCTCCTCCGGCGCCACCGCGGGCGCATCGTGGACGACGACCGCCTCGAAGCCCAGTTCTTCCAGCGCGGATTGGAGGCGGCGATCCTGCTGCAATCCAGTTGCGTCGTAGGCCGAACTCCAAGCGGCGCCCGTTGCGCCGATCTCGGTCGCCACGGCGGGAACGATCTTCTCCGGCTCTCCGCGGCGGACGACGAGCGCGCTGCCGCGTTCCCGCAGCTCTTCGGCCAGTGCGCCGACAGCCGCGCGGTAGAAGGCAGCTCGACGCGGCGAGAGCCGAAGCCGCCGGTCGAGCGCGCGGTCAATCACGAGCAGCGGCAGGACGCTGCCGCGTGCCGCGGCCGATGCTAACCCCGCATGGTCCTCAAGACGAAGGTCTTTTGTGAAACGATAGATGAACGGCGGCTCGGCCATTGCAGGCCGGTTTTGCGGTAGAGCCCCGCGCTCCCCTAGCTATTTGGTGAGCGATACTGCCGGCGTTTGCGGAGTGTGATGCGCGCGCAAAGCCGCATGACAGATCGCCTGGTCGAACGCGCGATCGCCGGAACTCCTCGTAATCGTGCAGCGCACCGGCGCTCCCCGTCCGTCAACCGTTACGTCGAACGTCGTGGAGAAGGTTGCCGCACCGCCCGCGAGCGACTCGGCGCGCCCCTCGCGCGCCGGCGCAG
>JBAVSO010000119.1:0-7977 GCA_049695635.1 Candidatus Cybelea sp.
AAGTAGAAGAGATTGGTCAGCACGGCCGGCATGCGCTCGCTCTCGACCCGCAGACGCTCGGTTGCGTCACGTCGCGCGTTTGCCGTCGCATATCGCATCCACGCAACTGCGAAGCCGAGTGCCACGAAAATGAAAACGATCGCCGAGGTAATGCCCTCGGAGATCGGCGGCGTCACCGCGCCCGGAACGGGCGCCTTCTGCGGGCTGAAGAGCGCCGCGAAGAAATCGCCCCAGGGCGAGCTCTGGCCGCCGATCAGCAGCGCCGCGCCGATTGCAACGCTAGGAACGACCAGGATCGCGACCGGAACGTTCATCGTCCAACTCGGCGCGTGCGCGTGATCTACGTCGCCGCGATACTCGCCGAGGAACGCGATAAAGAGCAGCCGGAACATATAGTAAGCCGTGATCCCAGCCGTTAGCGCACTAACCGCGAAGAGCCACGGATGACCGAACTGCAGGTCGCCATAGATGACTTCGTCCTTCGAAAAGAACCCACTGAACCCGGGAACTCCGGTGATCGAGAGCACCGCCGTGAGCATCACCCAGAACGCAAACGGCATCCTCTTCCAGAGGCCGCCCATCCGGCGCACGTCTTGCTCGTTACCGAGTGCGTGGATCACAAGGCCCGCGCCAAGAAAGAGCTGTGCCTTGAAAAAGGCGTGAGTAAAGAAGAGCGCGACGCCGCCTTCGTACGCACCGACGCCGACCGCCATGATCATGTAGCCGATCTGCGACATCGTCGAATAGGCGAGGATGCGTTTGATGTCCCACTGCGCCGTACCGAGCACTGCTCCCGTGAGCGCCGTGATTCCGCCGATCGTGCCGACCAACAGCCGCGCCGACGCACTATGATCCCAGAGTGGAGCGCAGCGCGCGACCAGATAAACGCCCGCCGTCACCATGGTGGCGGCGTGAATCAACGCGGAGACGGGCGTCGGACCCTCCATCGCGTCGGGTAGCCAGGTATGGAGCGGCACTTGCGCCGACTTGGCCGCCGCGCCGATGAAGAGCGCTATGCAGATCGAAAAGAGCAGCGCCGGTCCAAACGTGGCTGCCGCAGCGAACGTGTCGCCGAAGCCGATCGAGTGGACGTGAGCGAAGATGATGAAGATCGCGAACATCATACCGACGTCGCCGACCACGTTGATGACGAAGGCTTTGCGCGCGGCCGCCACGGCCGACGGGCGCTCGAACCAGAACCCGATCAGGAAGTATGACGCCACTCCGACCAAGCCCCAGCCTACCAGCAGCCCTACGAAGTTGTCGGAGAGCACGAGCGTAAGCATCGCGAAGACGAAGAAGCTCATGTACGCGAAGAATCGCGCAAAAGCGCGATCGCCTTCCATGTAACCGATCGAGTAAAAGACGATCAAGAAGCCGACGCCTGTAATGATGAACGTCCACACGAGCGAGAGCGGATCGAGCAGCAGTCCGAAGTCGAGCCCCGGCATCCACGAGAAGAGCGCCTGATTCGCGCCGGCCGCTTCTCCTGCGCTTTGCGTCGCTGCTCCCCACGATAGCGCCGCCAATATAAATGAAGCCGCAACGAGCGCGGAGACAAGCCAGCCGGCGAGCGCTTTGAGCTGCGGCCCGAACGCCCAACAAACGATCGCGCCCGCCAACGGCAACAGCCAGAGCGTCACCACCAGCGGATACGACCCACTCACACCCAACAAATGATGCGTCACGCTCTTACCCCTCTCAACCCTGCATGCGTCATCAGGCGCTTTCCGTCGTGGTGCGGTGGTTAGGGGCGTGTGAAGGGAGGAGCGGAGCCAGGATGGCGAGAGCGACGACGAGGCGAGCAGCTTTTTCGCACGATGCGAAAAAGCGAGCGTCCCCGAACCACCGCATCACGATGGAAGCGCAGCGATCAGCCATGCAACGCCCTCACCTCGTCCACGTCAACGTAGCGCTCCGGGCGGAAGGTCGTCACGATAATCGCCAACCCGATTGCGGCCTCGGCGGCGGCGACGGTGATGACGAGAAAGGCGAAGATGTGGCCGGCATTCTGCAGCCAGACGCGAGCGAAGGCAATGAAGAGCAGATTAGCGGCGTTGAACATCAGCTCGATGCTCATCAGCATCACGAGCGGATTGCGCCGTACGACGACGCCGACGACGCCGATAAAGAAGATGACTGCGGCAAGCGCGACGTAATGGCCGATCGGAACGGCCATCATCCCTCACCCTCCCGCAGAATCGCCTCGCGAATCGCGCGCTCTGCCGACGCCTCGCGACGCGGGGGAGCTTCGCGCATTTGTTCGCCGCCCAGCGTGATCACGCCGATAACCGCAACCATGAGAATCAGCGCCGTGACTTCAAAGGGTAAAAGGTGCACGGTGAAAAGCGCCTTCCCGAAGTCTGCGACGCTCCCGAAGACGTTGGCGGATCCAACCGGACCGGTAGGTCTCGGCGGGAACGTTGTGGCCTTCGAGACCGCGTAGACGAGAAAACCGAGCGCCGTCAATACGAGAATGCCGCCGGGCAGCCAGATCCTCGGCAGGCGGTTCGGTCCGGCGGCAAACGGCCCCACGCCGCTGCTCAGCAGCGCGATCACGAAGACAAAGAGCACCAAGATTGCGCCTGAGTAGACGATAATCTGAATGACTGCCAGAAACTCGGCTGAGAGCGTAACGTAGAGCACCGCGAGCGCCGCGAAGTTGAGCAGCAGCGCGACGACGCTATAGACCGGCTTACTCGCCGAAATCGTCCAAACGGCGCTCGTGACGAGGACGATCGCCAAAATCCAGAACATCATCATCTTGGATTGTCGTCCCCAGCGGAGTCGAAGGGCTCGAGCAGCGTCAAGCCCTTGCGCTGCTTCAATAGGATCTCGCCTCTCCAGGTAGCACGGTAACCGGACTCGACGTCGGTCGTCGACTTGATCTCGGCGACACGGCCGAGGTCGCCAGGAATTCCGCCGGGCCGATCGTCGGGCGGGGTTCCGACGCCGGCCGACGGCGGCACGATCAGCCGATCCTTGTCGTAGATGAACGAACCCCGGCGATAGTCGGACATTTCGAAACGCGGCGTCAGCACGATCGCGTCGGTCGGACACGCTTCTTCGCACATCCCGCAAAAGATGCAGCGCAGCTCGTCGATCTCATAGATCGCAGCGAAACGCTCGCCCGGCGAGTGCCGGTCGTCGGGTGAGTTTTCGGCCCCGATAACGGTAATCGCGTTAGCGGGACAAACGCTCGAACAGAGCTCGCAGCCGATGCAGCGCTCCTTGCCGTCGGCGTAACGACGCAGCTCGTGAAGTCCGTGAAAGCGTGGCGCGTGCTGCTTTTTGATCGAGGGATACTGGATGGTCGGGCGCCGGCGGAACATGAACCCGAAGGTAATCGACAATCCCCGCAGGATCGCTCCGATATTAAAGAGGCGCTTGCGCGTTATCACTGGTCGCTCACCCCCTATAGGCCACAAAGATCGCGGTCACCACGAGGTTCAGTGTCGCCACCGGCAGCAGCACCTTCCAGCCGAAGGCCATCAACCGGTCGTAACGCAGCCGGGGCAGCGTCGCGCGCAGCCACATGTAAAAGAACATGAAGCACGCGACCTTTATGACGAACCAAGCGATGCCGGGGATCGCCGTCAGGCCGAACGGCGCGTTCCAGCCGCCGAAGAAGAGCAGCGTTGCGATGCACGAGACGGTAAGCATATTGACGTATTCGGCGATGAAGAACAGGCCGAAGCGCAAGCCCGAGTATTCGGTATGGAAACCGCCAACCAGCTCCGTTTCCGCTTCGACCAGGTCGAACGGCACCCGGTTCGTTTCGGCAACCGCGGTAATGACGTAGATAACGCACCCTACCAGTTGTGGGATGAAGAACCACCAGCGCGCCTGCGCATTCACGATTCCGTCGAGCGAGGTCGTTCCTGCGAGGAGCAGCACGCCGATTAGCGAGAGCGACATCGCCAGCTCGTAGCTGATCATTTGTGCGGTCGAACGAACGCTTCCCAGCAGCGGATACTTCGACCCCGAGGCCCAACCGCCCAAACAGATTCCATAGACGCCGAGCGACGTGATCGCGAGGACGACGAGGATGCCCGCATTTACGTTACCGATCACCCACGTACCGGAGCGAGACGCTCCAAACGGTATGACCGCGTAGACCGCAAAAGCAGTCAGCAAAGAAATGAACGGCGCCAGCTTGTAGAGCAGCGGATCGGCGGTCTCGGGGGCGAGATCTTCTTTGAGTATTAGCTTCGCCGCGTCGGCTGCCGGCTGCAGCAAGCCCCACGGACCGACGCGATTCGGCCCAGGGCGCAGCTGCATCCAGCCGAGGATTTTTCTTTCGGCTAGCATCGCATACGCAAACGACGTGACGACGACGAAGAGCAGAATCACCGATTTAACGAGGACGATGAGCCAAGGCATCGGTTATGCCCTCATTCCGCCAAGCCATGGGTCGTGCTGCCAGGTTCCTCCACCGGAAAGAATCGACGGCGCGGCATCATTTCGCAGCGTATCCGCCGCTGAGTCGGATGACGAGGCAAACCGCGCGTCGCCGAACGCAAAATCGGGCGAGGCCTTTGCTGCGAGCGCAACCACGACGCCGTGTAGCTCTTGGGAGGAAGGCAGCGCGACGCCGAGCTCGTCGGCGAGTCCCAGCAGCATCTCGAAGTCCGATCGCACCGGTTCGGGGGCCGCCAACGAGGCGTTGACGGGCAGGAGATCGCCGTCTACGTTGAGCGTCGTGCCGCTTTTTTCAAAGGCTCCCTTTGCCGGCAGAACGAGCGTGGCGCGTTTCGCCGTCTCGGTCATGAAGAGCTCGCTCACGGCAAGAAACGAAACCTTTTCCAGCGCTTGAACCGCGGCCGCAGGGTCGCCGGCGTTGCGAGCAGGATTGAGTCCAAAAATCGAGAGCACCGCGACGTTGCCCGCGCGCGCCGCATCGAGCATCGCGCGGCCATCGAGACCCCGTTCCGAAGCAACGAAACCCGGTCCGCTAAACGGCAACATGCCCATCGCCTCCGCGCCGCGCGCGTTTGCTTGCTCGCTGACGATATAGGTCGTCAGCTCGGCAGCGCCGCCGAACGCCTCGGCGTAGCTGCGTGCTTCCGCGAGATCGATACCATCCCAAATCAGCGCAACGGAGGACGCATCGCCGACGGCACCGAGCGCTTGCGCGGCGCTCTTTGCGCGAACGATCTTCGCGCCGCGCAAGGCCGCCCTACGAACGCGCAGCCACAACACCGGCGCTCGCTCGTCGAGAGCCTGAACAACGATAACGATCGCATTCGCGCGATCGATGCGATCGAGTGATGCGCCGCTGGGCCCGGGAGTGGCTTGACGTTGCCGGCTCGCTCGCCAATCGAGATTCGAAACGCCGAGCGACCGGAACACGTGCTGTAGTGCGAAGGCCTCTTCGTTCGTTAGCCTGGCGCCGCCGATGGCACCGACGCTTCCGGCGCCGCGCGTCGCGATCGCTTCGCGGATCGCCTTCGCCCACAGGATGAAAGCGTCGTCCCAGCCGATCTGCACGAAGGTCCCATCCTTGCGGTAGAGCGGCTGCGTCAGCCGGTCGGGCGACTCGTAGAATCCGACGTTGTAGCGGCCGCGGTCACAGAGCCAACCGTCCGAGATCGGATCGTCCTCGACCAGCATGGTGCGCAAAAGCTTTCCGTAACGCACGTCGGCGAACTGCTGGCAACCCACCGCGCACTGCGTGCACGTCGTCTGCGTCCGTTTCAAGTCCCACGGGCGCGATTTAAAACGGTACGTTTTCGAGGTGAGCGCACCGACCGGACAGAGCTCCGTCACGTTTCCGGTAAAGTTATGACGATAGGGCAGACCGGTAGCCGTTGCGATGATGTCGCGCGCACCGCGGTCCTTGACGACCAGCTGCCGTTCGTCGGCGATGATGTCGTCGAAGCGAACGCACCGCTGGCAGACGATGCAACGCTCCTCGTCGAGCACGATCGTCGGACCCAAATCGACCGCCTTGGGCTTGGAGAGCTTCGGATCGGCGACGTCGGAAGTGCCGCGTGCATAGGCCATCGCGTAGTCCTGAAGATCGCACTCGCCGCCCTTGTCGCAAATCGGACAATCCAGCGGGTGGTTTACGAGAAAGAGCTCGAGCACCATGGCGCGAGCGGCGTCGACCTTTTCGCCGCACGTTCTGACGGCCATGCCTTCTGCCGCAGCAGTGTTGCAGGCGATCTGCAGCTTCGGCGTACCTTCGATCTCGACGACGCAGATGCGACAGAGCCCCGCCGGTCCCAACTTCGTGTGATAGCAGTAAATCGGGATTTGCTGCTGGATCGTTTTGGCGGCTTCGACGAGCAGCGTTCCCTTCGGCACCGTGACCGGAACCCCGTCAATCGTGAGATTGACCATCTGCGTGCCGGGGGCGAGTAACGGAGCGCTCATGCCAAAGCCCCCACGGCAGCGATGCGTGCTTTGAACTGCTCGGGAAAACGCTGCATAACCGATTTGAGGAACGGCTCGATGGAATCACCGAGCGGGCAGAGGTTCAAGCCGGTGATCGCGCTGGAAACGCGCAGAAGCATCTCGTCGTCGCCGGCGACTCCGCGACGATGGACGAGCCGCTCGAGCACGCGCTCCATCCAGCTTCCGCCCTCGCGGCACGGCGTACACTGACCGCACGACTCGTGAGCGAAGAAACGCACGAGATTGTAGGCGGCGTTGACAAAATCGGTTGTATCGTCGAAGACCACGAATGCACCCGAGCCGAGCATCGAACCGGCCGTCGCCATGCTTTCGTAATCGTACGGCCAGTCGAGTTGCTCTTCGAAAATGCAGGCCGACGAGCCACCTCCCGGCTGCACCGCCATGAGCTTTCGTCCCGGGCGCAGGCCGCCCGCCAACTCGATGATCTCGCGCACCGTCGTCCCGAGCGCGATCTCGTAGTTGCCGGGATTGCGCACGTGACCGGAGACAGAGACGATCTTGTAGCCTTTGCTGCGCTCGGTCCCGACCGCGGCGAACCATTCCGCGCCCCGCTCCAAGATCGGAATGAGATAGGCGAGAGTCTCGACGTTGTTGACGATGGTCGGTTTGCGATAAAGACCTTCGACCGCCGGAAAAGGCGGCTTGAGACGCGGCTCGCCGCGCTTGCCTTCGAGCGAGTTGAGCATGGCAGTCTCCTCGCCGCAGATGTACGCACCCGCGCCGCGGTGCACGGTCACTTCGAGGTCGTAGCCGCTCCCGAAGATATTTTTTCCGACGTATCCTGCCTGCTGTGCCTCCTTCAGCGCCTTGCAGAAGATTTCGTAACCTCGCTTGAACTCGCCGCGAATGTAAATGAACGCATGATGCGAGGCGATGGCGTAGGCTCCGACCAGCATTCCTTCCAAAACCAGATGCGGAACCGCTTCGAGCAACATGTGATCTTTGAAAGTGCCCGGTTCGGCCTCGTCGCAGTTGCAGACCAGATAGCGCGGGCTCTTGTTGGTTGGCAAAAACGACCACTTCCGCCCGGTCGGAAAACCCGCGCCGCCGCGCCCGCGCAGTCCGGATTCTTCGACCAGGTTCAATACGTCAACCGGCTGCAGGTCGCGCACCGTTCGCTCCCACTGCTTGTAGCCGCCGCGCTGACGGTACACGTCAATATCGCACAGATCAACTTCGCCGATTCCGGCGGTCAAAACCTTAGTGACCGGCACCGGGATGCTCCTGATCGACGACCTCGACGACAGCCCGCGAATCGACGACCGCTCGTTCCGTCGTGCCGGTGAAGCGGTTGACGTTGCGGTTGATAATGTTGTCGAGCATGATGATGCCGCTGCGGTCACCTACCCCGCCCGCATTGTTCGGCTCCGGCACGCCGGTAGCGCCGCGCGACTTCTTGCCGGTGCCGATCTGCGCGTCTTGCGAAATCGCCCACGTGGCGGCCGGACGTTCGGTCTGGGCCATCGGCGTCGTCCGATACGTTCCAGCGCGTATCGCCTCGAGCATCTCATCGATCTTCTGCGGCGTGAGATCGAAGACGAACTCCAGATTCACTTC
>JBAVSO010000120.1:0-10340 GCA_049695635.1 Candidatus Cybelea sp.
GTGCGCCGGCGACGCAGAGCGCGCCGATGCAGCGCGCACGGGCGGTCGCGGAGGTGGCGAGCTCGGTGCTGCGGCGGCGGCGAATGACGTCGCTAATGCGACGGTGCCGCCGAGCGCGAAGATTGACCGGATCATTGTCGTTGAGTACGTACCTTTACCGTTGGGCGCTCGATCGGTCCGAGCAGGTCGACGAGGCGCTTCTCCGAGACGGCACCTTCTCGAAGCAAACGCGCGTGGCTACCGGAGAGATCGACGATTGACGATTCGATATTATAGCGCGTCGGTCCGTGTTCTACCAAAAGATCGGCGGCCGGAAGCATCGAGCGGTCGGTTCCGCCGAGATAGCGAGTGCCGCCGCGCGGATTGGCCGTCGTCCCGGCGATTGGACCGCAGCGTTCGAGCACGACGCGAGCAAAGGCGTCGTCGGGGACGCGAAACGCGAGCGTTTGCAAGCCTGCCGCCAATTCGTCGCTGACGAACGCCGGCTTGTGGACTAGCAGAATCACCGGCGCGGGGAGCAACCGTTTGGCGGCGGTGATCGCGAGCGGGTTGTTGGCTGCATACTCTAGGAACTCTGCCGCTGTCGCGACGTGCATCGTCAGCGGCCGGTTGTCGGGGCGCCCCATGGCTACGTAGACGCGATCGATTGCTTCGTAATCGTAGGGATCGCATCCGATAAGGTAGCTCGTGTCGTTCGGGAAGATGACGGTTCCGCCTGAGTAGACGACGGTCGCGACCTCTTCGGCGATCGCGTCGACTCCGGCGGCGGCCGCAGCGATGATCCGCAAACTATGGAACCTCTACACGCGCAGTCTTGCGCCGGTACCTATCGCAACGCAGGAGAGCGGGTCGTCGGCAACGATCGCCGGAACGCCCGTGACCTCAGAGAGCAGCTTCTCGAATCCGCGCAACAGCGCTCCGCCACCGGTAAGAATTATGCCGCGATCGATGATGTCGGCCGAAAGCTCCGGCGGCGTCTTCTCGAGCACGGCTTTGACCGCTTCGACGATCGCCGCGATTGGCTCGGCGAGCGCTTCGCGAATCTCTTCGCTCGTGATCTTGACGGTCTTTGGCAAGCCGTTGATCAAATCTCGCCCGCGAATCTCCATCGCAAGCTCCTGTTCGAGCTTGTAGGACGATCCGATTTTGATCTTGATCTCCTCGGCCGTACGCTCGCCGATCATCAGATTGTAAACGCGGCGAATGTAACGAACGATCGCCTCGTCCATCTTATTCCCTGCGACCCGCAGCGATTGCGAAACGACGATTCCACCGAGCGATATCACGGCTACGTCGGTCGTGCCGCCGCCAACGTCAACGACCATATTGCCGGCCGGACCACCGATCGGCAGGCCGGCACCGATCGCGGCTGCCATCGGCTCTTCGATGATGCCGACCTCGCGCGCCCCCGCTAGTTTGGCAGCGTCTTTGACGGCGCGCTCTTCGACGCTTGTGATCTCGGCGGGGACGCAAATCGTGACGTGCGGCTTCGGCTTGAAGATTGCCGACCACCAAGAGCGATCTTTCATTACCTTTTTGATGAAGTATGAAAGCATCGCTTCGGTAACCTCGAAATCGGCGATCACGCCGTCGCGTAAGGGACGAATCGCTTGAATGTGCGACGGCGTTCGGCCGAGCATCTGGCGGGCCTCCTCCCCGACCGATAGGATCCTGCCGGTGTTTATGTCTTTGGCCACGACCGACGGCTCGCGCAGAACGATGCCTTTGCCCTTGACGTGAACGAGCACGTTCGCCGTGCCGAGATCGATCCCGATGTCCAAAAGTAACTCCTATGGATGAAAGCTTATCCGGTCGCAGAAACGCGTGGATACTCGCTCGTCTCGAACAATCCCGTCGGCTCGACGAGCGGCGTCACGCCGCTGCTCCGCTGCACTTGAGCTCCAAGCTCCGATAGGAGCTCCTCGAGACGTTCGTAACCGCGGTCGATATACTCGAGTCCGATGATCTCCGTCTCGCCGGCAGCGGCGAGGCCGGCGACGACCAGCCCAGCACCGGCACGGATGTCCGGGGCTTCGACCGGCGCACCGGAGAGTTGCTTGGGACCCTTGATGACGGCCGCGTTGCTCTCCATCGTCACTTTGACGTCGGCACCCATCCGCGCCAGTTCGTTTACGTAGGAAAAGCGCGCGTTGAAAATCGACTCCTCGACGACGCTCGTCCCCGGGCAGGTGCAGAGAAAGCCTACGATTTGCGGCTGAAGATCGGTTGGGAAACCCGGATAGGGAGCGGTGAGAATCCCCGTTCCGCCCGTTACGCCATCGGCCTTCACCCGAATCCAATCATCGCCCGTCATCGTGACGACGCCGCACTCGACGAGTTTGGTCGTTAGCGCGCCCAAGTGATCGGGCCGGCACCTCGTCACCGTGACGTCGCCGCGCGTGACGGCGCCCGCGAGCAATAGCGTGCCGGTGACGATGCGATCGGGGATGATCTCGTATTCGACGCCGTAAAGGTCGCTGACGCCGTCGATCACGATCGCATCGGTGCCGTGCCCGGAAATCTTCGCGCCCATTGCGTTCAGGAAGTTCGCCAGGTCGACGACCTCCGGCTCCATCGCGACGTTATCGAGTTTGGTCGTGCCCTCGGCTACGACCGCCGCGAGCATCGCGTTTTTGGTTGCGCCGACGCTTGGCATTCGAAACTCAATGGTAGCGCCGCGCAGCCGCGGCCCACGCGATTGTGCGATCAGATACCCGTGCGCGTTGCGAACGTCGCAGCCGAGCGCCAGGAAAGCTTGTTCGTGCATGTCGGTCGCTCGCGTACCGAGCACGCAGCCCCCAGGCAGCGGGACTTCGGCGCGCCCGAAACGCCCAAGCAACGCGCCGACGACGTCGAACGACGCTGCCAGCTTGCGCACGAGCGCGTACGGCGCGCGGTACGACGCCACGTTGCTTGCATCGATCGTCACGGTATTGTCGCCCTCGTAGCGCAGCCGCGCGCCCAAGGCCTCGAGCAGCGACGACATCACGGAGACGTCGGTGATGCGCGGAACGCGGCGGAGGGTCACGGTGCCTTTGGCGAGCAGCGCTGCGGCCATGATCGGCAGCGCGGCGTTCTTCGCGCCGTGCGTCGCGACCGAACCCTCCAGTCGCGCGCCACCCCGGATCCGAAGCGTCGTCTCGAGCCGATCGAGCATATTAGTGGTCTGTTCGCGCAGGCTGACCGCTCGCCTACCTATGCCCGGTTAGCCGCAGTTTCGCATTGGCAAACTCAATGATTGCCTGCTCGCGCGCGTAGAGCGCGCTATCGCCGGCGGCGACCTTCTGCCGCTCCGTGGCCTCCTTCAACTCTTGACGCGCCTCGGCAACGACGACTTCCTCGAACCGCACCGCCTCATCGACCAGAACCGTGACGCGGTCGGGAAGAGCCTGCATGAATCCTTCGCTCGTCGCCAGTTCGAGACGCGTGGCGGTACCGCCGGCGAGAACGTTTGCTCGCAAAACCCCGGGTCGCAGAGCCGCCAAAAACGGCGCGTGACGCGGAAGGATGCCTTCCTCGCCCTCGGTGGTCACGACGATGACGAGCTCGGCGTCGCCTTCGAAGACGATCTGCGTCGGCGTTACGAGCTTGAGCGGAACGGTACTAGCCATGTGCCTTACTTCGCCATCCGCTCCGCGTTCTCGCGCACTTCGTCAATCGTGCCGGCGTAGAAGAACGCTCCCTCGGGCAAATCGTCAACCTTCCCGTCGAGAATCTCCTTGAACGAGGCGACCGTCTCAGGAAGCTTGACGTACTTGCCGGGCCGTCCGGTGAATTGTTCGGCGACGAAGAACGGCTGTGAGAAGAAACGCTGAATGCGACGGGCGCGGGCGACCGCGATCTTATCGTCTTCTGAGAGTTCCTCGACGCCTAGAATCGCGATGATGTCCTGCAAATCGCGATATCGCTGCAGTACCTCTTGGACCCCGCGCGCGACCGCGTAGTGTTCTTCGCCGACGATCTGCGGATCGAGGATTCGCGACGTTGACGCAAGCGGATCGACGGCCGGATAGATGCCCAGTTCCGAAATCGGGCGCGAAAGCGCGGTCGTGGCATCGAGGTGCGCGAACGTCGTCGCAACGGCCGGATCGGTATAATCGTCGGCCGGAACGTAAACGGCTTGCACCGAGGTGATCGACCCTTTGCGCGTTGACGTGATGCGCTCCTCGAGCACGCCCATATCTGTGCCGAGCGTAGGTTGATAACCGACGGCCGACGGCATGCGACCCATCAACGCGGAGACTTCAGAGCCGGCCTGCATGTAACGAAAGATGTTGTCGATGAAGAGCAGCACGTCGGCGCCCAGTTCGTCGCGGAAGTACTCCGCCATCGTGACTCCGGTCTGGGCGACGCGAAAGCGAACGCCCGGCGGTTCGTCCATCTGCCCGAAGACGAGCGTCGTCTGCGCGAGAACGCCCGACTCTTTCATTTCGAGCCAAAGGTCGTTGCCTTCGCGCGTGCGCTCGCCGACGCCGGTGAAGACCGAGAAGCCTTTGTGAACGTAGGCGATGTTCCGAATCAACTCCTGAATCAAGACGGTCTTGCCCACACCGGCACCACCGAAGAGCCCGACCTTTCCGCCGCGCGTATAGGGCGCCATCAGATCGACGACTTTGATGCCGGTTTCGAAGACGCGCGCGGTGGGCTCTTGGTATTTGAGTGCCGGAGCCGGACGGTGGATCGGCCAGCGCGCCGCCGCCTGCACCGGCTCGGCGCTGTCGATCGTCTCGCCGAGCACGTTGAAAAGACGCCCGAGCGTCCCTTCGCCGACCGGCACTTCGATCGGGCCGCCTGTGCTCCGTACCGCGGCGCCGCGGACAAGTCCGTCGGTCGATCCCAGCGCCAGGCAGCGCACCTGATTGTCCCCGAGCCCGTCCTGCACTTCGAGCGTCAGCTCGCGTGCCGCCATTGCGGTTCCACCCAGCGTCGCCTGACCGTCGTTCGACGCGGCTTGCTTTGCGGCCGAAGTGTTGACGCCGACGCGCAGCGCGTCGTTAATTCTCGGTAACGTCTCGGGCGTGAACTCAACGTCGACGACGTTGCCTAGGACTTGAACGACCTTACCAGTATCGGCAGCCATGTCTACAGTTCCTTACTAAGCGAGATGATGGTCAAGCTCGTTCTCATGCGGCACCGAGCGCTTCGGCGCCCCCCACGATCTCGAGCAGTTCCTTGGTGATTGCCGCTTGCCGCGCATTGTTCATCGCGATGGTGAGCTCGTCGATCAGCTTCGAGGCGTTATCCGTCGCGTTGGTCATCGCAACGAGCTGAGCGGCGAAGAATGCTGCGTCGGTCTCGAGCATCGCGGAGTAGATCGTGAACTCGAGATACTTTGGGAGCAGGCGCGAGAGCACGAACTCGGGAGAGGGCGCAAATTCGATCGCCCCCTTCGACTCGTTCTTCGACTCCCCGACGCCTCGCTCAGAACTTTGCTCAGGACTGCGCTCGCTCTGCTCGTTCGCCGATAAGGTAGTTTCAATTGGGACGAGCTTGCGCGTCTGCGGACGCTGCGACATCATCGTTACCAGCTTCTGTGAGACCAACACGATCTGCGAGATCGCGCCGCCGTTGAAGTCGTCGGTCGCCGCGGTGGCGGCTTCGCGAGCCGTTTCGATTTTTGACGGCGCACCGAGCGGCCACGTCCGGTGGTCGGGCATCCCCATACGACGCACCGCGTTGCGCGCTTTCGTGCCGATCGTGTAATACTTCACCGCGCTCTGAGTGCGCGCAAAGACTTCGGCGGCGGCGATCGCATTTGAGTTGAACGCACCGGCGAGCCCCTTGTCGGCGGTGATCAGGACGATCCCCGCGGGCGCGCCTTCCTTCCCCGGCTTCATGAACGGGTGATCCACCGACGTCACCGCGCCCATCAGGTCGGTAAGCAGCTCCGCCAACGCGTCGGCGTAAGGACGCGCGCGCTTCTGCGCCGCCTCGGCGCGACGTATCTTCGCCGCGGCGACCTGCTTCATCGCCTTCGTGATCTGCTGCGTGTTCTTGAGCGACCGAATCCGGTCGCGCAAGTCTCTAACGGTCGGCATCCTTCGACTACGGCCTCCGCCCCTTCGACTCGACGCCCGGCGTCTCGCTCAGGATCAGGATGACACGGCGCATCCAAGCGCCTTGTGTCTTATCGCGATAATGTAGCATCAAAACGACTTGTTGAACTCCGTCAGCGCGGCGTCCAGCTGCTTGCGCGTTTCGTCGGAGAACTGGCCGCTCTGCGCGATCGTCGCCAAGACCTCGGGATGCTTGTCGTGCAGGAAGTCGATCAGCGCGCCGGCCCAGTTCTGGAGGCGCGGAGTCGGAATGGCGTTGACGAATCCGTTGGTCGCAGCGTAGATGATCGCGACCTGATCTTCGGTAGGCTGCGGCTGATACTGGGGCTGCTTCAAGAGCTCGGTGAGCTTCTCGCCGCGCATTAGCTGGTTCTGAGTGGCCTTGTCGAGATCGCTCGAAAGTTTGGCGAACGCGGCGAGATCGCGATACTGTGCCAGCTCGAGTTTCAGCTGGCCGGCGACCGATTTCATCGCTTTTGTCTGCGCGGCGCCGCCGACGCGCGAGACCGAGAGCCCGATGTCGACGGCCGGTCGAATTCCCTGGAAAAAGAGCTGCGGCGTCAGGTAGATCTGGCCGTCGGTAATCGAGATCACGTTCGTCGGAATGTACGCTGAGAAGTCGCCGGCCTGCGTTTCGATCACGGGCAACGCCGTCATCGAACCGCCACCCATTTCGTCGGAGAGCTTGGCCGCGCGCTCCAACAGGCGCGAGTGCAGGTAGAAGACGTCACCGGGATAGGCCTCGCGTCCCGGCGGCCGGCGCAGCAACAACGACATCTCGCGGTACGACTGTGCGTGCTTTGTCAGGTCGTCGTAAACGATCAGCACGTCTTTGCCCGCGTACATCAATTCCTCTGCCATCGCGCAGCCGGCAAACGGCGCGAGCCAGCGAAGTGCAGCCGCCTCAGCGGGACTAACCGCAACGATCGTCGTGTACGGCATCGCCCCTTTCTGCTCGAGCACTTGGGCGAGCGCGGCGACCGTGGAGTTCTTCTGACCGATTGCAACGTAGACGCAGAAGACGTTGCGTCCGCGCTGGTTGATGATCGTATCCACCGCCATCGCCGTTTTGCCGGTCGAGCGGTCGCCGATGATCAGCTCGCGCTGCCCGCGGCCGATCGGAATGAGCGCGTCGATCGTGCGAATTCCGGTTTGCAGCGGCTGTTTGACCGGCTGGCGCTGGACGACCGTCGGCGCGATGTTCTCGACCGTGCGGAAGCGCGTCGTTTGAATCTCGCCCTTTCCGTCAATCGCCAATCCGAGCGGACTGACGACGCGCCCGAGCAGCGCTTCGCCTACCGGAACCGACGCAATGCGGCCGGTGCGTCTGACGCTATCGCCCTCCTTGATCTCCACGTCGGGACCCATGATCACGATGCCGACGTTGTCCTCTTCGAGGTTGAGTGCGACGCCTTGCAACCCATTGGCGAACTCGACCAGCTCGGACGAGCGCACGCCGCGCAGCCCGTAGACACGAGCGAGGTTCGCGCCGACTTCGATGACGGTTCCGACCTCGTCTTCTTGAATGCCGGTTTTGAACTGCTCGATCTGTTGTTTGAGGAGACCGGCGATTTCGTCAGCGTTTATCATGATCTGCTTTCTGTCGAATGTGAGCTTACGTGGCCAGGGAGAGGTCGCGGGCGAGCGCGCTGAGGCGTCCGGAGATAGAGTCATCGATTCGGCGATCGCCCATCATGATGCGCAGACCGCCGATCAGCCCCGGATCGACGACCTCGGCAACCTCGAACTTCTTTCCGTAGAGCGATTCGAGTTTCGTCACCAGCCGCGAGAGCTCGTCGCGATCGAGCTTTCTCGCCGACTCTAGCCTGAGCGTCTCGGCGCCGCGCGCCGCCCGCTCGAGCGCGAGATACTCGGCAACGATCGTCCTGAGCAAAACTTCGCGGCGCTTGCGGACCAGCAAGAGCAGTGCGTGCAGAGCAATCGGGTGAACTTTTCCTTCGAACGTCTCGGCGAGCACGCGCTCTTTGGAGGGGCGATCGATAACCGGCGACTCGAAGAAGTCGTTGACGAGCCCCGGAGCTCCGACCGCTCCGGCAAGCATTTGCAAATCCTCACTCACGCGCGCGACGGCTTCCTGCTCGCGTGCCAGCGTGGCGACCGCAATTGCATAGCGGCGCGCAAGCGTCTGATTAACCATGTACGACGCCCTCTAACGAATCGGCGAAGCGATCGACGAGACGAGCGTCGAGGGCCGGCCCGATGCGTTGCGCGGCCTCTTGGCGCGCGAGCTCCAGCGCCCGCTCGACGAGATCGTCACGCAGCCGCTGACGCGCCGTCGTCCGGGCGCGCTCGAGTTCTCGCGCGGCGTCGGCCAATGCGCGTTTGCCGGCATCGGTCGTCTCTTGCAGCAAAGCCTGACGCTCGTGCTCGGCTCGCGCGCCGGCCCGCCCTTCGATCAGCGTCGCATCGTGCCGCGCCGTGTCGATTTCCGAGCGCAACGTCTCGAGCGCGGCCTTGACTTCGTCGCGATGCCGTTCGGCCTCGGCGATCTGGCGGTTGCTGCGCTCTTGGGCCGCCATAAAGACCGGCAGGAGCCACTTAAACCACATGAAGACGAGCACGCCGATGAAGACGATCGACGAAACGATCTGGCTCCAGACGGCGATTTCGAGGTAGAGCTTCGAATCGCTCATGGCCCGGCCTCGGGAACGACGCGCTGCAGCATGAACCCGGCAAGCCCGCGCACCGCCTCGCTTTCACCGGCACGCGCCGCCTCGAGCTCGGCCTGCGCCGTTTTCTGCGCCTCCTCGATGATGCTCTGCGCCTGCCGTCCGTAGCGCGTCGCCATTTCGGCCGCTTCGTTTGACGCGGTCGCGCGCGCGCTCGATACGCGGTGCTCGGCTTCCCGACGCGCGGTGGCGCGGATGTCTTCCGCCTCGGCGCGCAAGCTGCGCGCTTCGTGTTGGTAGCGGTCGTAATCCGAGACGAGGCTATTGATGTACAGGCGGCGTTTCGTAATCGCGGTTGCAACGGGTCGCAAGAACACCACGTTGAGCACCGCGAAGAAAATCGCGAAGTTCACGAGTTGCACGACCAGCGTCCCGTTGATGCAAAGAAAGCCGAGTGATGCGCAGTTCATTTAACCAGCGATGTGACGATCTGCGGAACCTTTGCGACCACGAGCAGGATATAGAACGAGAGCGCGATCGCGATGAACGGTACTGCCTCCAGCACGCCGACGCCCAAGAACATGAAGAGAAAGATGTTCGGGCGAGCCTCGGGTTGGCGAGCAATCGATTCGACGGCTTTAGACGCGACGATGCCGTCGCCGACCGCCGAGCCGAAGGCGACCCCCGAGATTACGATTCCGAAGCAGAGTACCGCAGCTGCGGCAATTAGAGCTTCTGGGTTCACAAACGTTCCTTTCTAGTGTCCGTCTCTAGTGTTCGTCGGCAAGCGCCAGCGACATGTAGACGATTGCCAGCAACGTGAAAACGAAAGCCTGGATCGTTCCGACGAAGAAGTTGAAGAATTGAATCAGGATCGGAACGACGGTGACGCCCAGCGACAGATTGAAGAACCCGATGCTGATGTGCGCCAAGATGATCGAAGTGACGATGATGAAGAGCAGCTCTCCGACGAAGATGTTGAAGAAGAGCCGCGCCGCGAGCGTGATGGGCCGCAAGATCTCGTCGAGGATGTTGATGGGCAAAAGCGCGGGAAAGGGTTTCAAGACGTGACCGAAATAGGCCAGGCCCTTCTTGCGAAACGCGACGACTTGGATCGTGCAGAAGACGACCAGCGCGAGCGGTACGACCGTGTTCAGATCGGCCGTCGGCGATCCGCCAAAGGGCAGACCGAGCGCTTTAAAGGGCAGCATCCCGAACTGGTTGAGCAAGAAAATGAAGAAAAATAGTGCCACGAAAAACGGGACGAACGGCTCGCCGCCCTCGCCCAAGACGCTGGTGACGAGATCGGCGATGTAGTTGAAAACCGCTTCGAGGACCGCTTGACGCTTGCTGACGTACGGCGAACGGTAGCTCGCACCGATCCAGCCGAAAAAGATCAACGCGACGACCATGACCAGCCATGTCGTCGTGATGGTGTCGGCGTGAACTGCGCCGAGCACCGGCAGATGCCACTGAATATGTTCGCCGATCTGTTCGTGCACGCCTTACTCTCGAAAGGCTCGCGACGCGCCCCACGCATACGCAGCGAGCGGAAAGAAGAAACCGGCTAAAAACGGCCCGAGCGACCACCAGGGACCGCGGGCCGCCAATGCCGCGGCTACTATACTAAAAGCGGCCAGGCGCAGTAAACTAC
>JBAVSO010000121.1:0-12233 GCA_049695635.1 Candidatus Cybelea sp.
ATTTGGGGCCATACTCTCCGCCAAGCGGTGAGTGCTCGACTCAATCCGGAAATGTATGGATTACCAACGGCACGAGCATTGACGAGTACGCGCCCAGTCGCAAGCGGCCAATAGCGAGGAAAGGTGCCAACGAGACTCTCACGGGGTGTTCCGTCGATCCGAAGACGAACGATCTCGCCGCCGCGGGCGATAAAGGTCACCTTTTCATTTGGCATAGTGGAGGCGGAGAGCCAACGACATACACAACAAAGCCGTACTACACGCTAGAGTATTGCGGTTACGGCGATCGCGGGAATCTCTTCATTGATGGCGTCGAAACGTATAACCGAAGCGTAGCGGTCTTCGAGCTGCCGAGTGGAAGTAACAAACTCGATAGGTTGTCGCTCGACCGGAAGATCCGCGGTGCCGGTCAAGTTCAATGGGACGGCAAATACGTCGCGATCCAAAACGGCGATTCACCCCACGATATCTACCAGGTAAAAATCTCCGGCCACACAGGCACCGTGGTGAACACGATCAGTTTCAACGGTTTGCGCAAACACGTCGCGTCATCTTGGATTCTAGGCGCGACAGTGCTCGTACCGTTCGGCATCCGTGGTCGGTTCGTCAATGCCATCGGCGTATTCAACTATCCCGCCGGCGGAAACCCCATCAGCATCCTGAAAGGAACGACGTATCGGTATATCAGTGCCGTAACCCTCAGCCGAGGAGCGGTGCGATGAGACCGCAATCCCTTAGTATATACCTTCAAGAGCGCATGAGAGTTGACGCGTCCCTTTACGGTTGGATACTCTAAAACGGCGCGGTGAATATAGCACTTCGACCGGCCACACTGGATGACAGGCGCTTCATAGAGTCCCTCTATTTTGAGACCCAGCGGCCGATTATCGAGGAGCTTTTCGGCTGGCGCGGCGACGACTTCGAGCGGCAACGATTCGCCGAATGGTACGACGCAGCTAATACCGCCATTGTGGCGGTGGACGATCAGCGTGCCGGCTGGCTTACAGTCAGTCGGCGACCCGATGCCATCCACCTCGATCAAATCTACGTGTCGAGGGCATGGCAGAATCTCGGCATCGGTTCGTTCCTTATACGGCAGCTTATTGAGGAGGCGCAGGCGGCTAAGGTTCCCTTGAAGCTCAGCACTGCAAAGATCAATCCCGCCAAGAGTCTCTACGAACGGCTCGGCTTCCGTGTAGTCGGTGAGAGCAGGTTCAAGGTCGACATGGAGAGAGCAACCACGTAAGGCGCGAGCTGACCGAGCAATTACGTGGACTTGGTGGCCATGTCGGCTACTCGACGCACCCCGGACATCGCAGGCGCGGCATTGCCACCTTCGCTCTTCAGAGCGGCTTAAGAATTCTCGCCAGCCTTGGCATCATCGAGGCGCTTGTGACGTCCCGCGCCGATAACATCGCATCCATCGGAGTGATCGAGAAATGTGGCGGCCGGCGGATAGAGGATGCCGTCTTCCCGGGTCGCCCTGAACTGACGCGGAGGCGCTACGTGTTTCCGTTGAAATCGGTGAATTGTGAACCGGCGCTCTAGCCGAAAAACAATTCATGGCGCAGCAGTAAACATCAGGCCTACATCTGACCAACCTTGAACTCTTGGCATCTTGGTTCGCTGACCTGCAGTTCGTGATCTGGTGGGGCGGCAAACCCAAAACCAAAGAAGAAGTTCGCCGAGAGTATCTCGCTCACGCTTCGGCTCGCCAAGCATACATCGTTGCGGTTGATGACAAACCCATCGGCTACATCCAGGCTTGGTCGGACGAGCCTCCCGATGGCGGCATCGACATCGTTCTCAAGCCCGAGGCTCAGGGTCGAGGCTTGGGAGTGGATGCCGTCCGTGCCCTCGCATTGCATCTGCGGACGGCCGGCTGGAAACGTATGACGATCGATCCCCGAGCCAAAACTATCGCGCGATTAAGGCCTTCGAGAGGGCTGGATTCGTTCCGGAGCGAGACGACGGCCGGCACGTCATTCTCGCCTTTGAGCCGAAGTACTAACTCCCAGCCGTGAAGGCTGAGACGTGAAATGGGAGGCATCGTGTCGAAAAACGGCGGCATCATCGGGGTATCGGATCACGGCGGTTGGGCGGTGTTGGTGACGGTCGCGCGCGATGGGACGCTCCTCGATCGCCGCCGCGTAGAGCTTGTGGACGATTCCCTGCCGGCGATTCCCCATCACCACGAAGCCCAGATGCTCCCGATGGACGAGGCCGTGGCTCTGGTCGAGCGCGTGCGCGTTTCGGCGGAAAAGCACGCAGCACTCGCGCTGGAAGCCGTCACGACGGCCGTGCCGGCTATCTTCGGCGTCGCCCTTCGCGACTGCCCGCAGCTTCCGCCTACAATTGCCGAGCGAATCAAAGACTACCGTGCGCGGAACGTCGCCGACTGGGTGATGTACCGTCAGGCGCTGGCTGCCGCAGCCGCCGCGCGCGGCTGGCCCGTACACTGGTACGACTCGAAGAATGTATTTGACGCAGCGAGCGACGCGTTGCGCGTCGAGAACTTCGACGCTCACTTTCTCAATATGCGAAGCGCCGTCGGGCCGCCATGGAACGCCGATCACAAGCTCGCGATGGCGGCGGCGATAGTCGCGGCAAAGGCTCTTACGGAGTGAAAGGCGCACGGAAGGCGCCGTTCGAGATTTATGCGGGAGGTCGCCGGCTGCTTAGCCGACGGCGCCTTCCATTTCCATCTTGACGAGACGGTTGAGCTCGACCGCGTATTCCATCGGGAGTTCCTTGACGAAGAAGTCAAAGAAGCCGTTGACGATCATCGCGACGGCGTCGGCCTCCGAGAGTCCGCGGCTCATCGCATAAAAGAGCTGCTCCTCGCCGATCTTGCTGACGCTGGCCTCGTGCTCGACGGTCGAGCGCTGCTCGTGGATCTTCATCGTCGGCTTGGTATCGCTCGACGACTCCTCGTCCATGATCAGCGCGTCGCAGCGCACACGCGTCTTCGCTCCGACCGCGCCGGCATGAACCTCGACCAAACCGCGGTAGGTGGTCTTTCCGCCGTGCGCGCTGACGCTTTTGTTCGTCACGACCGAGGTCGTGCGCGGGGCGACGTGAATGACCTTCGCCCCCGCGTCTTGATGCTGTCCTTCACCCGCAAATGCCATCGAAAGAACTTCGCCGCGCGCGCCCTCGCCCATCAGGTAGATCGACGGATACTTCATGGTCAAGCGCGAGCCGATGTTGCCGTCGACCCATTCGACGGTCGCGTTCGCATGCGCGACGGCCCGCTTGGTGACGAGGTTGAAGATGTTGCGGTACCAGTTCTGAATGGTCGTGTACCGAATGGACGCCCCTTCCATCGCGATCAGCTCGACCACGGCCGAATGCAGTGACGACGTCGAAAACTTCGGAGCGGTGCAGCCCTCGATGTAGTGTACCTTGGCACCCTTATCCGCGATGATGAGCGTGCGCTCGAACTGGCCCATGTTCTCGGCGTTGATCCGGAAGTAAGCCTGCAGCGGCATCGCGACCGCCACGCCCGGCGGCACGTAGATGAACGACCCACCCGACCACACCGCCGAATTCAACGCGGCGAACTTGTTGTCGCCAGTCGGAATCACCGTCGCTAAATACTTGCGGACGATCTCGGGGTATTTTTTGACCGCCGTGTCCATGTCGCAGAAGAGCACGCCCTGCTCGTCGAGCGCCTTGGTCGTGTTGTGATAGACGACCTCCGACTCGTACTGCGCCGAAACACCCGACAAAAACTTACGCTCGGCCTCCGGTATGCCAAGGCGATCGAACGTTCGCTTGATGTCGTCCGGAACGTCATCCCACGACCGCTCGGTCTGGTCGGTCGATTTCACGAAATAGTGAATGTCGGCGAAGTCAATCTCGCTCAGGAGGGCAGTGTCGCCCCACGTCGGCATCGGCTTGCGCACAAACAACTCGTAAGCCTTGAGCCGGAATTCGCGCATCCAAGCGGGCTCTTCTTTCATCGCGCTGATGCGCTCGACGATCTCGCGCGTCAGCCCCTTATCCGACTTAAAAACGTAGTTTTCGGGGTCGTGGAAGCCGTGCCGGTACTCCTCGATGAGGTCCTGGGGCGCTATCGGGGTCTCGAGCTTCAAAGCCATGTCCGAATTAGCGTACCCCCTACGAGCGTATATAGTCAATATAATAAAGTAGGAGCTTCACATTCTCTAGCAACCAAGCTGTGGGCGAGCTGTGGGGAAGGACTTTACAGCGGGGGTGTCAGGGGGTATGATTCCATGCGGTTTCTCAAAAAATGGAGGAGCCAAAAGCCTCTCAGTCCTGAGCGGGCGCTTCGGGCGCCGGGCCGCGGGCTGAAGGAACGGTTTGGGGAGGGCGCGCCCATTCGCGCCATCGCGGCGAGTCGCTCGCGCACCGCTCAAAAGCGCCGGCAAGAGCTCGCCGATAGGTCGGGGACGTGTCTGCACCGCAGCCGCCAGCCGACGAAGTCCGGAGGTGGGATTCCTCAAGGGTCAAGGAGACCTGAACAATTGAAGGCACTCGGCAGGCACATCGTGTGCGAGCTCTCGGGCTGTCGCCCCTCCTTGCTTTCAGACATCAACGGCATCGCGGCGATGATGATCGAAGCCGCCAGAGCCGCTGGCGCTACTATTATGGAGAGCGCCTTTCACCGTTTCGAGCCGCAAGGGGTCTCGGGAACGGTTATCTTAGCCGAGTCCCATATCTCGATCCACACCTGGCCCGAGAAGGGCTATGCGGCCATGGATTTTTACACGTGCGGCGACCATACGGACCCTTGGCTCGCTTGCGAACATGCAGCACGCACACTTCAAGCCGTTAGCGTGCTCGCGACCGAATTCAAAAGAGGAATTGAAAAGAGCGACGGTGAGTTCACCCACGTGCTCAGCCGCAATCACGACGTGCGCGTGCTAAGCGCGTAAGCACAATTCTTTAACCGTTATCATAATCAATTATCAGCTTTCTAGCGCCTAATTCGGGCAGGCTTGTCTCGCCTGTCGTCCAATTCTTTTCCAGAACGATCACTGATAGTTTCGAGTGGAGAGTAATTCCGATGCGTTTATCACTAATTCGAGCCAGCGCGCTTGCAACGGTCGCCGCGATCGCGCTGGCAGCTTGCTCCGGTCACGGCGCGATTCCGTCGACACAGAGCGCTATCGCCCCGCAGAGCGCCCTGGCTCCGACGACTTTCGGCGACAATATCTCGCCGCTTGGCGACGATATGTCGCCGCTTGGATTGACGACCTGCGCAAAGAGCCCGCCGCAGTACGAATGGATATTCAAGGGCGCTTGCACCGGGTTCAACCTTAAGTCAACGGGCGGCACCTTCGGTCTAGAAGAATATGCGAACATCACTGTGAAGGGCTCGATCGGTAAGAACACTGCGAAGGGCGAGGTGCATGTCATCCTCGTCGACGCAGTCGACAAAAATGGCGACATCCTAAAGGACAAGGGCAAGACCTTTCCGCCCTACAAGGCCCGAGGGACGACCGTCATATACGCCGAGGCCTCCAACCAGACCACGCAAACCATCAAGCCGATTCCGGAAAAAGATAAGGCCGTGATCGAGTACGTGATCACTGACGCTAAAGGCTTTCCCGGAAAGACATGCGGTGCGGCGGTCTACGGAAAACAGAAGAATGGAAAGCAAGGCTGGACGGCGTTTACCGGCACTTACCCGGTGAAGGGCAAGACCGTCACGATCGCCGTGTTCCTGGCGCCGCAGGGTTTCGAGCTGCCTCCTAAGGGGTCGCCGATCTACTTCGGGATCAACTGCTTCTAGCACCCGGCGCATCCGAGCATATGTAAGAGAACCCCGCCGCGCGGCGGGGTTCTTGTTTTGTGCCGCCAATGAGTAGCCCCCCATGCCGAAGACGCAAATGTGGCAGTGGTACGTCGAAGAGTTTGCGCCAGCCGAGCAGCACCACCACGCGCTCGACCAGCTTTATTATTCGGGCCGGTCGGAGTTCCAGCAGATTGCGGTCGTCCGCTCGCCGGTCTTCGGGAAGATGCTCGTCATCGACGGCGATACGCAGAGTGCCCAAGCCGACGAGAGGATCTATCATGAAACCTTGGTGCATCCGGCGCTTGCCGCTGCTTCCGACCGCCGTGAGGTGCTGATCCTCGGCGGCGGCGAAGGTGCGACGCTGCGCGAGGTGCTGCGCTGCCCCGACGTCGCCCGCTGCACGATGGTCGACATCGACGCACTGGTGATCGAGCTCTCGAAGAAGTATCTGCCCGAGTGGTCGGCCGGCGCCTTCGACGATCCGCGCGCACGAACGATCGTCGGCGACGCGCTGGAATTCATGCGTGAAGATTCTCAGCGCTACGGCGTCATTATCTCGGATCTCACCGAGCCGCTGGAAGATTCACCGAGCAATCCGCTCTTTAACGACGCGGTCTTCGGGCTGATCAAGTCGCGGCTCGCCGAAGGCGGCGTCTACGCGCTGCAAGCCAGCACCGGGGCGGTCGTCAACGCGGCGCTTCACTGCAAGATGGCTCGCACGCTGCGCAGGCACTACGCGCACGTCGTTTCCTTCGCCACGCACGTGCCCGCCTTCGATACCGAGTGGGCCTTTCTCGCGTGCAGCGATCGCAGCGACCTTGCAAAGCTCGATCCGGAGCAGATTGACGTCTACTCGGCACGGCTGCGCGGCGTGAGCTTCTTTTACGACTCGATCACCCACCGCCGGCTTTTTGCACTGCCGCTCTACTTGCGACGGATGCTCGCGTCCGGCGGGGATACGTTTTGACGGAGCGGAAAAGCGAGGGTTCCATGAGCATTGATTATTCGCACGCGCCACATGCCTGGGAGAAGGAGAAGAGCAACTTCGTCGCGCTGCTCGACCTCAAGCTCGAGACCGTGGAACGCGGCAGAGCGGTGATGCGGATGCCGTTTCGTTCCGAAGTCACCAACGGAACGGGCGCGGTTCACGGCGGTGCGATCGTGAGTCTCTGCGACACGGTCTTTTACGTCGCGCTGGCCTCGATCTACGGACGCGACCAAGATACGACGACGGTCGCGCTGCAATGCAATTTCCTCGCGCCGGCCAAAGCTCCGCACGATCTCGTCGCCGAGGCAAAAGTCTTGCGCGCCGGGCGTCGCATCGTCTACGGCGAAGTCTACGTACGCAGCGGCGACAAGATTGTCGCGCACGCGACGCTCGACTTTCTCAACACGTACCCCGAAGAGAAGCCTAACAAAGCCGGCCATTCTCAACCTGTATCGCGCTGAAAACGCCGCCACAGCGGCCTACGGCTAGCTTGCAAAACTGACCTGTTCTTGTTACGCTGGGGCTCCCTATAACGCATTTTTGTCCGCGAGAGCGGTTCAGAAAGGAGCTTATAGATGAGGCGCTACCTGTTGTCAGTTATCGGCGCTGCAGCACTCGCGATTGCCGGACTGACCGTTTCCAGCGTACGGGCCGTGGCACAAAACCAACCCCAAAACCTCACCTGCCACATCGCACCTACGAGCATAAATTGGCCTAATCCGGGCACGATGACCGTTTCGATCGACGGTGCCGAGATCGGAACCTTCCAATTTGGCCCCACCGGCACGACGGGTTTTGCCTTCTCGTGCACGCCTGGGGCGCACACGTTCGCGTTCATCCAGGCTTTCGCTAACGGCCAGACGGCTACGTGCACCGGACCCTTCGCGGTAAACCCACCCAACCTGTACTACGGACCGGGGATGGCTATGGGGCCTAGCGGCGAGATGTGCTATCTCAACCCCGTGCAACCTCCGGGTCAGCTTTAGCCCCGAGCCGTAGGGCGAAGGGGCGGTTGCGGTCGCCAGCTAACGCACTAGCTCCTAAATGAAGCGCACCGCACTGCATGACGAGCACCGGCGCGCCGGCGCGCGAATGGTTCCGTTCGCCGAATTCGAAATGCCGGTGCAGTACTCGAGCATCTTGAAAGAGCACGATGCCGTTCGCCATCGCGCCGGACTTTTCGATCTCTCGCACATGGGGCAGTTCCTGCTGACGGGCGACTCGGTCGCGCAATGGGCCGACACGCTAACCATCAACGCGGTCGGCACGATGAAACCTCTTCAGGCGAGATACAATATCTTTTGCAACGATGCCGGAGGGACGCACGACGACACGATCTTTTATCGTCTCGCGGGCAGTTGGCTGCTTGTGGTCAACGCATCGAACGCGCAGAAGATGTGGGAGCTTCTCAACGACCGGTGCCCCGCGGATGTAACGCTGGAGAACCGGCATGGACGGGCGGCACTGATCGCGATCCAAGGACCACGCTCAGTCGAGATGCTGGGGCCGCACGTCGACGTCGACATCGCCTCACTGCGCTACTACTTTTGCACGGAAGCCCGCGTCAACGGCGTTCCAGCAGTGATCGCGCGCACCGGCTATACGGGCGAGGATGGTTTCGAGCTTTTCGTCGACGGCGCCGACGCGCCGGCGCTTTGGAACGGTTTGCTGCTCGCGCACCAAACCGATGGGTTGGAACCGTGCGGCCTTGGATCGCGCGACGTACTGCGTCTCGAGGCCGGTATGCCGCTCTACGGACACGAGCTCACCGAGACGATCACGCCCGTACAAGCCGGCCTGAAGTGGGCGCTCAAGCTCGAGAAGCCCGAGTTCGTCGGCAAGGAGGCGCTTGCGGAGCAACTCGGCGCCGACTCCTATTCGCGGATCGTTGGCCTGGTGATGGAAGGACGCGTTCCCGCGCGCGAAAACTACCCGGTTTGGTTCGAGGGGCAGATCGTCGGAACGGTACGAAGCGGATCCATCGCTCCGTCGCTCGAGAATAAGAACATCGCGACGGCGATCGTGGAACCTAAGGCCGTGTCGGTCGGGACACGGCTCGAAGTCGAGATCCGTGGAAAGAACCACCAAGCGACGGTCGCCCCGATGCCGTTTTACAAACGCGCAAAATAATCTAAAGGAGAAGAAGTGGCGCAGCCGGAGGATCTGCTTTTCAGCAAGGAACACGAATGGGTAAAGCTTGACGGCGACTCGGCGACGATCGGAATCACGGATTACGCACAGAATGCGCTCGGCGACATCGTCTACGTCGAGCTGCCGAAGGTCGGGGCTACGATCGAGCAGTTCGCTAATGTCGGCGTCATCGAATCGGTCAAAGCCGTCTCAGATCTCTTCACGCCGATATCGGGCGAGGTCGTTGAAGTCAATGAAGGGCTGGAGAGTGACCCGGCAGCCGTAAATCGCGAGCCGTACGGCGCCGGATGGCTGCTTAGGCTGCGGCTCTCCGACGCCGCCGAGGCAAAGGCGCTGCTCTCACCGGCCGAGTACGAGAAGATCGCCGCCGATTAAACGAGCTTTACTCCGTGTCGACCGGTTGATCGGAAGGCGGCTGGCGTTCGAAGAAGGCTCGCGAATACTTGACGCTAATCGGGACGAATTTGCGCGGCCGTTGCGCGAAGTCGAAGCAGTCTCCGATACTTTGTGCCCGCACGTCAGCGACTCCCAAGCGCCCCAGTTTCCAGTTGTCTTCAACGAACTTAAGGATGCTGGCGAACTCGTATTGGGTATGTGAGACACGGCCTTTTCGCGCGTACGGCGAGACGACCAGCATCGGAACGCGGAACCCGAGACCGCCTCCCTTGTCGCGGAACGGAGGCGCAACGTTATCGTAAAAGCCGCCCCAGTCGTCCCACACGATGACGATCGCGGCGGTCTTCCAATACCGGCTCTCGCCGATCGCATTCACGATGTTTGCCACCCAGGACGGGCCTTGATCGGAGTGGTGGCCGGGGTGATCGGAGTTCGGCAAAGTTGGAACGATCCAGGAGACCGCCGGCAGCTTACCGTCAGATATCGCCTTGAAGATCGCGCTGCTCGTTGACGTCACGTTCGTCTTCCACTCCGGCCCGTAACGCACGGCCCTGACGGAGTCGAACGCATTCCAAACGGCACCCGTCGAACCGACCACCCGCGGCGAATAGTACTTCCACGAAACGTTTTTGGCATCGAGCAGGTCGCGAATCGTGCGGTACGTTAGACACGGAAAGGGCCCTCCGTTCGGCAAGAGCTTCTGCGACGTCGTCAGGAGGGAGGTCGTCGTGCCTTGCGGTGAATCGCATCCCCAGGGCTGCTGCGACGGAAAGTCTATGAGACTGTCGTTAGCATCGATCGCCGTGTTGCCTCGAATCAAGTCTTGGTGGGCGGTGTAGCTGCCGCTGCCTTGTGTCTGGAACATGTGATCCGCGAGCACGTACGCTTTGGCCATATCCCAGTAGGGTGCAATTTGTTTCGGGTCGACGTACCGGTACGGGATCGCGCCGGCATAACCGCCCTTTCCGTTGTTCTCCAGGTTGAACCCGTCCATTTTCCCGTCATCGTAATCTCTGAGAAAAACCAGCCAGTTGTGGTTGAGATCGATCGGAAAAGCGAGGTCGCTTTTCTTGAGGTGCACCGTTTGTCCGTTGGACATCTTGCCTTCAGTGGCCCCATCGGCACCGGGAAAAGTCGCAAACAGGTTGTCGAAGCTGCGATTCTCTTGGATCACGACGACGACGTGATCGATGCGTTTGACCGCCGGCTCCGCATACCGCGTCGGCGAATCTGGGGGAGAAATTCCAAACGAATCGCTCGTCGTTCGCGCGCTGCAGGCGGCGACGAAAACAGCCCCCGCGAGCGCTACCTTATGCGAAAAAGCCACCGCAAGGATACTATAACTTCCGGCGCAGAGGTTCGCAACCGCCGGTGCGGCGAACAGCCCCGGCGATGTACGCTCCGCATACCGAACGCGACGTCGAGCGCATGCTCGAGGCGATCGGCGCTCGGTCGCTCGACGAGCTTTTGCGCGTTCCCGACGCGATCGCGCTAAAAGCGCGCCTCGAAGTCGTTCCCGCGCTTCCGGAATACTTGATTGCGCGCCGTTTCGAGCAGCTTGCCAAAAAGAGCGCCGGTAGCGAGTATCGATCGTTTCTCGGTGCGGGCGCGTACCGGCATTACGTGCCGCCGGCGATTGCCGCGCTCGCGATGCGTGGCGAGTTTCTTACCGCTTATACGCCATACCAAGCAGAAGTCTCGCAGGGATACCTGCAAGCCATTTACGAGTGGCAGACGTACATTTGTCTGCTCACCGGGATGGAACTCGCGAACGCCTCGGTCTATGACGGGGCAACGGCGCTGGCCGAGTCCGCGATTATGGCGCTAGGCGCGACCGGTCGCCAGAAGATTCTCGTTTCGCGCGCCGTTCATCCCAACTATCGTGCCGTGTTGCGCACCTATTGCGACGGACTCGACGTCGTGGTGGACGAGATCCCCTTCACCGCAGGCGGCACGACCGACGAGACCGCGCTTCGCGATGCCGTCGCAGGCAACGAGTATGCAGCGGTCGCCCTGCAATCGCCGAACTTCTTCGGTAACGTAGACACCATGTCGGCGCCGGCACTCGCGGCCATCAAGGGGAGCGGCGCCATTCCCGTTGCCGTCGTCGCCGAAGCGCTTTCGCTTGCGGCACTCGCTCCGCCGTCGTCGTGGGGCGCCCAGATCGTTGCCGGAGAGGCGCAGAGTTTCGGCGTTGCGCAAGCCTACGGCGGGCCATACGCGGGCTTTATCGCTTCGGCGCAGGAACACATGCGTCGCATCCCTGGACGCTTGGTAGGCAAGACCGCCGACGGTTCAGGTCGCACCGCGTACGTTCTGACGCTGCAAGCTCGCGAACAGCACATTCGCCGCGAACGCGCAACTTCGAACATCTGCACGAATCAGGCTCATTGCGCGTTGATCGCAACGATCTATCTCGCCTTGATGGGGAAGGCTGGGCTTCGCGACGCCGCGGCGCTTAATTTGGGGCGCTCGCGCGAGCTCGCGAGCGCCGTCGCGCGCATCGAAGGCGTGCGGCTCAAGCATTCGGCACCGTTTTTCAACGAGTTCGTTGCCGACGTCGGCCGACCGGCCGGCGAGGTGCTCGCGGCCTTACAACGGCAGAAGATTCTAGGCGGGGTCGATCTCGGCCGATTCTATCCGGAACTAAGCTCCTGCATTCTCATGACCGCGACCGAGCTGACCACGACCGGCGACATCGCGGCCCTAGCCGGCGCGCTTGCGGAGGCCTTGCATGTCCGCGCAGCCGTCTAAAAGCCCGAACGCGGTGAGGGCCGCCGGCGTTCCCTTGATATTCGAACAGGGGCAAGAAGGACGCGCGAACCGTTACCTCGATGCGGGAAGACCGCTCGAAACATTTTTGCCGAAGGACGTTCTTCGCGACGAGCTGCCGCTGCCCGACAACAGCGAGCTCGACGTGGTGCGTCATTACAC
>JBAVSO010000122.1:0-46305 GCA_049695635.1 Candidatus Cybelea sp.
CTTCGAGCAGCACCACGCGCATTGGCCGCTGCGCGAGGCTGCGAGCCGCGGCCAAACCCGCCGCGCCGGCGCCGATGACGATGGCATCTGCGTCCACTAAGGAGCTTCCTCAGTGCGCCGAGAGCAAGCCGACGTGAAAGAGCGAGAAGAAGAACGCGGTCGTCACCACCGCGAGCGCAGCCCCGGCGAGAACTTGCATAAGGGTATGCGCTTTCAGGTAGACTCGCGCCCAGCAGACCATCGGAATCAAGACCAGAAAAGGAAGTGGCTGACGGCCGTAGAGCAGCGTCAAGGCCGCCAGCGGAGCCGTGATCCCGAGCGCATGCGTGCTGATCTTCCAGTAACGGGTGATGTACTGCACGATCAGGGTCGACGCGAGGTAGCCGAGCATCGCGGCGATCATCAGGCGCGGCGCGTGCATGAGCCAGAGCACCGCCACCCCGACGGCGTCAAAGATAACAAACGCCGAGAAGACCATCTCGCGCTGCTCCCGCACCGACATGTCGAGGTCCGAGATGCGATCGGTCGCGTAGAGCCAGAAGACGTAGAGCATCGGGCCGAGCGAGACGAAAAACGTCGAAACGAAGAGGAGGCGCCAGAAGTGGACGGTCTCTTTGGCGCCGATATGCGCGAGAATCGCGAAGAGCGCGAATGCGGTCAGGAACGGATTGAAGATCGTCGAGAGACTGCGCGCGAGATCGCGCCAGATGCGCCGATTTCTGATCGGTACGACGGCTTGAAGCGGCTCGTCGAGCCTCCCTGAGTCGGGCACAATGTCGTCTTCGAAGATCACCCTTCGACTCCGCTCGGGGCCAAATGCAGGCGCGCGGGGGCCGGCGGTCGTAGAGAGGATGCCGCGATGTACCCTATCCTATTGGTTGCGGCGGCCGCTCACAAGGCCGTACCGGCGGCCATACCTACCGCATTGCCGCCGGTAACGCCGGCGGTCCAGCCGCAGACGTGGTTCGCCCAGCACCTGCCGTGGCTCACGCACGGACTCGCCGGTCTTTTCATCTTTTCCTCGCTTGCGCTGATCGTGCTGCTCGCGGTCCAAACGACCAAGCAGGAGGGGCTGACCGGCTCGATCGGAGGACGCGTCGAATCGGCTTATCGCGGTCGCCTCGGCGCCGAAGAACAACTCAAGCGCGCGACCGGAGTCGTCGCGGTCTGTTTTGTGGTTTTCGGATTCATTCTTTCGCTAACGGGCATCTGACGCACTAGGAAACGAGTGCCGCTTCTCGAGGTCGCCAATCTCCGGACAACCTTCCGTACTGAAGATGGGCCGGTAACGGCCGTGAACGGTCTTTCCTTTGCGCTCGAGGCCGGCGAAACGCTCGGCATCGTCGGCGAATCCGGCTCGGGCAAGTCGGTGACGGCGCTCTCGATCATGCGGTTGCTGGCCCGCAATGCTAAGGTCAGCGCCGATCGCATCCTTTTCAACGGCGAGAATCTGCCGGCCAAGAGCGAAGCCGAGATGCGGCGGATTCGCGGATATAAGATCGCGATGATCTTTCAAGACCCGATGACATCGCTCAATCCGGTGCTGACCATCGGCGAGCAGATCTCCGAAGCGGTTCGACTGCATCTCGGCTTTGGCAAGCGTGAGGCGCGCGATCGCGCGGTCGAAGTACTGCAGAAAGTCCGAATTCCGCTGGCGGAGAAGCGGCTGGGAGATTATCCGCATCAGTTCTCGGGCGGCATGCGCCAACGCGTGATGATCGCGATGGCGCTCTCATGCAACCCGGTGCTGCTGATCGCCGACGAGCCGACGACCGCCCTCGATGTGACGATTCAAGCTCAAGTACTCGAGCTGATGGACGACCTCCAGCGCGAGACCGGGGCGGCGATTATTCTCATCACCCACGATCTTGGGGTGGTGGCCGAGTTCTGCCGAAACGTGCTGGTCATGTATGGCGGTAACATGGTCGAATACGGTAACGCCGACCAGATCTTCAGCGAGCCGCGCATGCCGTATACACGGGGCTTGCTCGCGTCGCTCCCGCGACTGGACGACAGCGAGCGCCGGCGTCTGGAACCGATTCCGGGCCAGCCTCCGAACCTGTTGCGCTTGCCGCCCGGTTGCGCCTTCGCTCCACGCTGTGCCTATCGCATGCCGATCTGCGCGAACCCGGTTCCGCTCTACGATTTTGGCGAACGGCACGTGGCGCGTTGCTACCTCTACGACGAGCGGGCGCGCGACGAAAGGCCCGAGTCGGCTCAGGAGTTTCCCTTCGTTCCTTCGGGTGCCCGGTCGTAAATGAATAACGGCGCGCTCGTTCAGGCGAAAGAGCTCGTCAAGTACTTTCCGATCTACGCCGGCGTGACGTCGCGTCACGTCGCCGACGTCCGAGCGGTCGACGGCGTCAACTTCGCAATCGAGGAAGGCGAAACGCTTGGCCTGGTCGGCGAATCCGGCTCCGGAAAGACCACGGTCGGGCGGCTGCTTTTGCGTCTGCTCCCGGCGACGAAGGGCGAGATTCTTTTCGAAGGCCGGAACGTGCTTGCGATGAACCGGACCGAGATTCGTCGTCTCCGCCGCTCCATGCAGATCATTTTCCAAGATCCTTTTGCGTCGCTCAATCCGCGCATGACGATCCGCGAGATCATCGCCGAGCCGCTCCAGATTCACGGCCTCGCTTCGGGAAAAGAGATCGACGAGCACGTCCACGAGCTGCTAAGGCTCGTCGGGTTGCAACCCTACCACGCCAACCGCTACCCGCATGAGTTTTCGGGGGGCCAGCGCCAGCGCGTCGGAGTCGCGCGCGCGGTCGCCGTTCGGCCAAGATTCATCGTCTGCGACGAGCCGGTCTCCGCGCTGGACGTGTCGATTCAGGCGCAGGTAATCAACCTGCTCGAAGAACTCCAGGCGAAGTTCAAGCTCACCTATCTTTTTATCGCCCACGACCTCTCGGTCGTCCGCCACATATCCACGCGGGTCGCGGTCATGTATGTCGGCAAGATCGTCGAGCTTGCCGACCGTGAGGAGCTTTATCAGAACCCGTTGCATCCCTATACCCAGGCGCTGCTCTCGGCGATCCCGATTCCGGACCCGGCGGTCGAAAAACGCCGCAAGCGAATCGTCCTGACCGGCGACATTCCGTCGCCGGTTAATCCGCCGTCTGGCTGCCGTTTTCACACGCGCTGTCCCATCGCATTCGACCGTTGCGTCGCCGAGGAACCACCGTTACGCGAATACGTGCCGGGGCACTCTGCAGCGTGTCATTGGGTCGAGGAGCATGGCGGGAAGGCTCCGGAACTGATATAAAATGAAGAACGGGTGCTCGTCGAGCGCCCGTCTTCTTTTCCAAACTAAACCGTTGTGAAGGCTACTTCTTTCTGCGCCTCCGGCGGACTGCTTTGCGCACCGCTTTCTTACGAACGGCCTTACGGGCTACTTTCCGCCGAACGGCCTTGCGGGCTACTTTCCGGCGAACAGCCTTACGGGCTACTTTCCGCCGAACAGCCTTGCGGGCTACTTTTCGGCGAACCTTCTTGCGAACGACCTTACGGACCACCGCGCGTCGGACGGCCTTACGAGCTACTTTGCGGCGGACTTTCTTACGAACCGCCTTGCGAACCAACGCCTTGGCGACGGCCTTTCTAACAGCCCGCTTACGTCGTGGTTTTGCTTCTGCCGCTTCCGGCGGGCCGCCGTTCATTGAATCCGAGTCCATTCATTCCTCCTCGTCCCCGGGGACGATAAGCGTTATTGGACAGCGCTCTGTCGGCGCTTTTGAGCGAATCATAGAGGATTTTTTAAAATGATGCAAATTTGCACACACGCGCGCAGCGCGCACGCGCGCACACGTATCATCCCGAGTGCGCGGCCGCGCGGCGCAGTCGAAGGACGAAGGGCGAAAATCGCCCAATTTGCCGCCCTCTTGACCCCGGCGGTATACTAAGGCCCGTGAAAAAGCCCCTTATCATCGTGGAGTCTCCCACGAAGGCGCGGACGATTAAGAAGTTTCTGCCCGCGCGATTCACGGTGAAAGCGTCGGTGGGGCACGTGCGCGACCTTCCGAAGAGTACGCTCGGCGTTGACGTCGAGCATAATTTCGCGCCGAAATACCTTACAATTAAGGGCAAAGGCGACATTATCAAAGAGTTGCGAGGCGCGGTAAAAGGCGCGACTGACGTCTATCTCGCGACCGACCCCGACCGCGAGGGCGAGGCAATCGCCTGGCACCTGGCTGAGCTTCTGAAACTGCCCCACCCCCACCGGATCGAGCTGCACGAGATCACTAAAGAGGCGGCGTTGGCGGCGCTTCGTCATCCGCACGTGATCGACATGGATCGCGTCAACGCGCAACAGGCTCGGCGAATTCTCGATCGGCTCGTCGGCTACAAAATATCGCCGCTGCTGTGGTCGAAGGTTCGCAGCGGCTTGTCGGCGGGACGCGTTCAATCGGTCGCCGTGAAACTCATCGTCGACCGCGAACGCCAGATCGAGGCCTTCGTACCAAAGGAATACTGGACCATCGCCGCCTTGCTGGAACGGACCGCCGCAAGGGAGGAGTCTGACGCCCCGTCGAGCTTCACCGCCGATCTCGTCACGCATCGCGGCGAGAAGATAGAGATCGGCAACGGAGCGCAAGCCGACGCGATCCTTCGTGCGCTCGAAGGCGCCGCTTACAGCGTTTCGGCGATCAAGCGTCGCGAAGTTCGCCGCAATCCGCCGGCTCCGTTTACGACCTCGACGCTCCAGCAGGAGGCCTCGCGAAAGCTCAAGATGCGCGTTCGTCGCGCGATGCAGGTCGCCCAAGGTCTCTACGAAGGTACCGACCTCGGAGGCGACGAGGGAACCGTCGGTTTGATCACTTACATGCGGACCGACTCAACGCGAATCTCCGATCAGGCGCGTGAGGCCGCGCGAGAGTTCATCGGTGGTGCCTATGGCGAAGAGTTCACCGGTGCCGGCAGGCATCGCGTCCGTGAAGGGGCTCAGGACGCACACGAAGCGATTCGGCCCACCTCGGTACTTCGCACGCCGGAGCGACTTGCCGGACATCTCAAGCGCGAGGAGCTGCGCCTCTACACGATGATCTGGGAACGTTTTGTGGCGTCGCAGATGGCGGCGGCGCTGTTCGATCAAACGGTCGTCGACGTCGCGGCAGGCGAATACGGTTTTCGCACGACCGGGACGGTGATGCGGTTCGCCGGCTTTACGCGTGTCTATGAGGAGGCCAAAGACGAAGCGGCCGACGCCAAGGGGCGCGTTCGCCTGCCGGAATTAAATGAGGGCGAGGCGCTTGATTGCCGCAAGCTTGACCCGAAGCAACACTTCACCGAGCCGCCGCCGCGCTACACGGAAGCGGCGCTCGTTAAAGCGCTCGAGGATAACGGCATCGGCCGCCCATCAACCTACTCGACGATCGTCGAAACGATCCAGGCTCGCGGATACGTCACGCAGCAGGAGCGGCGTTTCGTCCCGACCCCGATCGGCACGTCGGTCAACGACCTCCTGGTCGAGCACTTCCCCAAGATCGTCAATCTCGACTTCACCGCTCGAATGGAGGGCGATCTCGACCGCGTTGCCGACGGTCAAGAGGATTGGATCGGGCTGCTTCGCCGCTTCTACGGGCCGTTCGCGACCGAGCTGGAAGAGGCCGAGAAGAAGTTACCGCGTTTGGAGCTGCGCGACGAGCCGACTGACGAGATCTGTCCGGCCTGCGGCCGCCCGATGGTGATCAAACACGGACGCTTCGGTAGGTTCATTTCGTGCAGCGGTTATCCCGAGTGCAAAACCACCAAACCAATCGTAAAGGAGACGGGCGCGGCCTGTCCCAAATGCAGCGGCGCGATCGTCGAGCGACGTTCGAAGAAGGGGCGCGTTTTCTACGGCTGCGCGAACTATCCAAACTGCGATTTCATATCCTGGGACGCCGTGGTACCAGAACGTTGTCCCGTCTGCGGATCGCACGTTCTCGCCAAGACCAAGCGCGGCGGAGTCCAGCAGCTTCAGTGCGCTGCCGACCGCGCGCACGACGTTACGCGGCTCGCTCCCGCCGTGGGGTAACGTGGAACGGCTGACCGTCGTCGGCGGCGGGCTCGCCGGCTGCGAAGCGGCGTGGCAGGCCGCGCATCGCGGGGTCGACGTGGATCTTTACGAAATGCGCCCGCTGCGGAGCGGCCCCGCACATAAGACCGGCAACCTTGCCGAGCTCGTTTGCAGCAACTCGCTGCGCGGCGCCGCGCTGGAGAATGCGGTCGGGCTCCTCAAGGAGGAGCTTGCGCGGCTGGGCTCGCTGATCGTCACGTCGGCGCGGCAGACGTCAGTGCCGGCCGGCGGCGCGCTCGCGGTCGACCGGCAAGCGTTCTCGGCGCTAATTGAGTCGCGTATCGCCGCCGATCCGCGAATTCGCATCCGTCGTGAAGAGTTGCGCGCGATTCCCCTCGATCGTCCGGCGATCATCGCCTGCGGACCACTGCCTTCAGAAGAGTTTCTAGCAAGCCTGGATGCACTACTCAAAACAGGCTCGTCGAACGGCGAAAGGAGGCTTCACTATTACGATGCTGCATCGCCGATCGTCGCTGCCGACTCGATCGATGAGTCGCAGATGTACCGAAAATCGCGCTACGACAAGGGCGACCCTTCGACAGGCTCGGGGCAAGCTGATTATCTTAACATTCCGCTCGAACGGGGCGCTTACGAGCAACTAGTCCGCGATCTTCGTACGCTGGAACGCCACGCGGCGAAAGACTTCGAGAAGACGCCCTACTTCGAAGGGTGTCTGCCGATTGAAGAGATGGCCGACCGCGGAGATGAGGTGCTGCGCTTCGGTCCGCTCAAGCCGGTCGGCCTGCGTGATCCTCGAACCGGGCAGACTCCGTACGCCGTCGTGCAGCTTCGCAAAGAGAATCGCGAGGGCACCGCATTCAATCTGGTCGGCTTCCAGACCCGCCTCTCGTGGCCCGCGCAGCGCGAAGCCTTCGGTAGGCTCCCCGGCTTGCAGCACGCCGAGTGGCTGCGCTTGGGCGTGATGCACCGCAACACGTTTATTGACTCGCCGCGCCTGCTCGATTCACAGCTGAAGCTGCGAGGTACCGACGCGCTTTACTTTGCCGGCCAAATCACCGGCGCGGAGGGATACGTCGAGGCTGCCGCATGCGGCGCCATAACCGGCATCGCCGCCGCGCGCAGCATGTTGGGTTTGGCGCCGATCGAGTTTCCGAGCCAGAGTGCTCTCGGCGCGGTGGTCGCGCACCTACAGAATCGCGAGAGCCACGATTTCCAACCCTCTAATGTCACCTGGGGTAACTTTCCGACTTCCTCGGCGCCGGCGCCCTTCGGCAGCGCTGACGAGAAGATTGGAAAGCGGGAGAGGCGACGCAGACTTGCCGAGCGTGCGCTCGCGGCGATCGAGACCCTGGCCGCTGAAACCCTCTTAGCGCCGTCCGGGTACTGACGCTAGCATGAGATCCACGACCATACTGGCGGTACGCCGTGACGGCAAGCTTGCGATAGCGGGCGACGGCCAAGTGACGCTCGACAAGACGATCGTCAAGCACGGTGCCCGAAAAGTGCGCAAGGTTTGCGGCGGCAAGATTTTGGCCGGTTTCGCCGGTTCTGCCGCCGACGGCATCGCGTTATTGGAGAAGTTCGAAGCGAAGTTCGGCGAGTACAAGGACCTGACGCGCGCCGCCGTCGAGTTGGCGAAGGATTGGCGCCAGGATCGCGCCCTGCGCCGTTTAGAGGCGCTCATGATCGTGGGCAATCCCGAGCATCTCTTCTTGCTTTCGGGGACGGGCGACGTCATCGAGCCCGACGAGGGCATCGCGGCAATCGGCAGCGGCGGGGCCTATGCGCAGGCGGCCGCAGCGGCCCTTCTGCGTAACACGCAGCTCGACGCTGCGGAGATTGCGCGCAAAGGCCTCGAAATCGCGTCGGAGATCTGTATCTACACCAACGCCGACATTACCGTGGAGACCCTTCCGTGAACAGCTCCCTCACGCTCGATCCCGCTCAGCTCACGCCGCGGCAAATCGTCGAGGAGCTCGAAAAACATATCGTCGGTCAAGGGAAGGCCAAACGGGCTGTAGCCATTGCGCTGCGCAACCGTTACCGGCGTGCTCGAGCGCGAGAGGACCTGCGCGACGAGATCACCCCGAAGAATATCCTCATGATCGGCCCGACGGGTGTCGGCAAAACCGAGATTGCGCGGCGTTTGGCCGCCTTGGTCGGCGCACCGTTCGTCAAAGTCGAGGCAACCAAATACACGGAGGTCGGTTACGTCGGCCGCGATGTGGAGTCGATGGTCCGCGATCTCGTGGACGCCGCGATTCGCACCGTTACCGACGAGCGCCGGGAAGAAGTGCGCGAGCTCGCCGCTTCGCAGGCGGTGGAACGCGTCATAGATTATCTCCATCCCGAAACGCGTCAACCCTCTGCACAAGGGCAAGCTAATCCGCTGGGTGCTGCGCTCGGGTCGATCTTCGGCAGCGGTTACGGACCACAGCACGCGCAGGCCGGCCCGACCGCCGCAGTCTCGGCCGACGCGCAGCGCGTGCGCGACCAAACGCGCGGCGAGATCGAGCGCGGCTTTTACGACGTGCGCTTGATCGAGATCGAAGTTGAAGAGACGCCGAGCTTGCCGATCGGCGTCATCGGCGGCAGCCTCGACCAGGGCGGCGACCTCGGCGAGATGCTCGGTGGAATTCTCCCGAAACGCCGCACGAAAAAGCGCGTTACGGTCGCCGAGGCTTTACGCATTTTCGAACAAGAAGAGGCCGCCAAGCTGATCGACATGGATGCGGTCAAGCGCGAGGCGCTGCGGCGTGCCGGCGAGGACGGGATCATCTTCATCGACGAGATCGACAAGGTTGCGGGATCGTCGCAAATGCGTGGGGGCCCCGACGTTTCGCGCGAAGGCGTCCAGCGCGACATCCTGCCGATCGTCGAAGGCTCGACCGTGAGCACCAAGCACGGTCAGATCAAGACCGACCACATCCTTTTCATCGCGGCCGGCGCCTTTCACATCAGCAAGCCGTCGGATCTCATTCCCGAGCTGCAAGGGCGTCTTCCGATTCGCGTTGAGCTCGATTCGCTTACCGCTGAGGATTTCAAGACGATTTTGACGCAGCCCAAGAACGCGCTCGTGGAGCAGTACAAGGCGCTGCTCGCTACCGACGGTGTGACGCTTGAGTTTTCGCCTGACGCGATCGATCAGATCGCGACGTTCGCGATGCGCGTGAACGAGCAGACCGAGAACATCGGCGCGCGCCGTCTTGCGACCGTCCTAGAGCGGGTACTGGAAGACGTCAGCTTCGACGCGCCCGAGTCGACCGGTCGCGTCGAGATCGACGGCGCCTACGTCCGCGGGCGCCTCGCCGACGTGGTGGCCAACGCCGACCTTTCGGGGTATATTCTCTAAGGGATTTCACATTAGGTCCGGCAGGGTCTGGACGCGAGGCAGAGGATGTTTTACGTTATGAAAAAGCCATTTGGCGCCCTCTTCGCTCTTTTCGCTGCAGCCGGCGCGCTTGCGGCCTGTAACGGGGGTAATTCCAATCCAGCCCCGCCGCCAGGGACCGGTTCGAACTGCAGCGGTCCGCCAAACCAACTCGAGGTGCTCTATCCGATTCCGGGGACAAGAAAAGCCTCGCCTACCGTGGCGAACGTCTACGTCGCGACCAAAGGACAGTTGCCGCCGAGCAACAGCTACAATTTCTTCCTGACGCAATCGAACGGCGCTTCAACGTTCACGGGACTCTTTTCGGGGATCAGCAAGTCTCAAATTCCCAATCCCCACGCGACACCGTCCTATTCGGGCGCGGTCTACTACGCTTCAGCGATCGCCGGGCCGTACGGATCGAGCTATGTGGTCGGGCCGCGTCAGTCCGTCAGCCTCATTTGGAACATCGCAGGCTCGGGCTGCACGCCGCACTTTCTCGTGAGCTCCTTCGCAACCAGCGGCGCAAGTCAGTAAGGGCGCGGCCTTCGTAAGATTAGCGGGCGGCGAAGCAGAATAGCCGCCCCCGATGCCGTACGTCCGCGAGATTCTTACCGAAGGCCACCCAACGCTGCGCAGAGTCGCTAAGAGAGTCAATCTGAAGGAAATTCGGGAGCCGCTCTTTCAGCAGCTCATCGACGATATGTTCGAAACGATGTATGCGGCGCCGGGAGTGGGACTGGCCGCGCCGCAGGTCAACGTTTCCAAGCGGCTCTTCGTGATGGACGTACACGACGACGAGCACGAGCCTGCGGTCGTCATCAATCCAAAGCTCGAAAGGCTCGGCGACGAGATCGAGCTCAAGGAAGGCTGTCTCTCGGTGCCCGGAATGGTCGGCGAAATCGTTCGCAGGACGCGAGTGGCGGTGACCGGCCTCGACCGTAACGGCGAAAAACTGCGAATCGAGGGCGAGGGGCTGCTCGCGCAATGTCTTCAGCACGAGATTGATCACCTCGACGGCAAACTCTACGTCGACAACGCGCGGAACCTGCGCGCCGTGGTCAGCGAAGAAGAGGAGACGGAAACGGCGGAGGCTTGAAGACGCTCTTTTTCGGAACGAGCGCGTTTGCGGTCCCGAGCCTGCGCGTGGTCGCGGCGCGCACGGAACTTGCCGGCGTCGTGACGCAGCCCGATCGCCCTGCCGGTCGCGGACAGCGCCTGACGCCAAGTCCCGTCAAGACCGTCGCGCTCGAGCTGGGCGTGCGAGTCTATGAGCCAGTGCGGCTGCGCGCCTTTGCCGACGAAATAGGCGACGAGAAGTTCGACCTTTTTGTGGTCGCGTCATACGGGCGAATTCTTCCGCAGGCGCTGCTCGAACTTCCACCTCTTGGCGCGCTCAACGTCCATCCGTCGCTTTTGCCGAAATATCGCGGCGCGACACCGATTCAAACCGCGATCGCAAACGGCGAACGCGAGACAGGCGTGAGCATCATGGTGATGGATTGCGGACTCGACACCGGCGACCTCGTGCTCGCAAAGCGGGTTGCTATCGAGCCGCAAGAGACCTACGGCGAGCTGCACGAGCGGCTCGCGGCGATCGGTGCCGGTCTGCTGGGAGAGGTGCTCGACGTCGCTGCTAAGGCTCCCCTGGCGCACACGCCGCAGGCCGGTGGGGCGACCGTGACGCGCCCAATCGCCAAAGAGGATCTCGCAATCGACTGGAGCTGGCCGCCGGAGCGAATCGTGGACACGGTGCGCGCGTTTTCGCCGCAGCCCGCGGCGCGCGCGACGTTCGATGGCGAGACCGTCAAGATTCTGCGCGCGCACGTCGCGCCCGACGGAACGATCTCGATCGACGAGTTGATCGCGCCGAACCGTGGAAAGATGACCGGCGCCGAATACTTCCGGAGCCGTCCTTCGACGGGGCCTGGATGACACGTTGGTGAACGCGCGTGAGCTGGCGCTCGAAGTCGTGCGCGACGTCTTTCCCCCGCTAGGATCGCGCTCCGTCGAACGGACCGCGCAAGCCTCCTTCGATTACCGCGCCCGGCGAGCGCAGCTCGGCGATCGCGATCGGGCATTTGCGGCCGAGCTCGCCTACGGCTCGATCAAGATGCGCCGCGCTCTGGACTGGCAGCTCGAGCCTTTCATTGGCGAGCGGCTCGAAAGGATCCCGGACGCAATTCACGAGATCCTGCGGCTCGCGACGTACGAACTGGTCTACACCCGCGCCGACGCGCACGCGACCGTCTTCGAGTTCGTCAATCTTGCCAAGCGGCACGCTCATCGCGGTTTGGCGAATCTCGTCAATGCGGTGCTTCGCTCGTTACTGCGCGCGGAGCCGTTACAGCCGCGGCGCGAGTCGTTCGAGAGCGAAGATGAGTACTTTGGAACGCGCTACTCGCTGCCGACCTGGCTGGTTCGCCAATGGCGCGAGGTCTTCGCCGGCGAGCTCGAATCTATCTGCGCCGCCGTAAACGATTCTGCACGAGCTGCGATCGTCGTCAACTCGCTCAAGGGCTCGCCGCATGAAGTCGCAGATCGCCTTCGGGCGGACGGCATCGAAACGGAGCGCTCGGCCTACGTCGCGGAGTCGCTCTTGCTCGGACGCGGTTTAGCGGGTCGCACAAACGGCGACGGTCTTTGGTGGCCGCAGTCGGAGAGCTCGGCGATGCCGGTTGACGTGCTGGGACCGCAGCCCGGCGAGTCGATCCTCGACGTTTGCAGCGGACGCGGCAACAAGGCGCTTCAGATCGGCGCGCGGCTAGACGGTCAAGGGGCGCTTTGCTGCATCGAGCGCGACGAGCGCAGAGTGGCGATTCTGCGCAAGCGCCTTGAAGAGGCCGGCATCGCCGCCGCGGTCATCACCGGTGACGCGATCGCCGAGATCCTGCCGCCGGATCAGCGCTTCGATCGCGTGCTACTCGATGCGCCATGCTCGGGGACCGGCGTCGTCGGCCGCCATCCCGAGGCGCGGTGGAAGAAGCAGGGCACCGACGGCGAACGCCTCGCGCTGACCCAGCGAGCTTTGCTCGAGCAGACCAGCGGTTACGTTTATCCGGGAGGAGAGCTCGTCTACGCGGTCTGTTCGACGGATCCACGCGAAACGACTGAAGTGATCGATTGGTTCTTAGCGCGGCAAGACTTCGAACGCGGGTTGGTACCCTCAGCGTATGCCGGGCTTTTGACGCGAGACGGCGACGTGATCGTACCGCCGGGCGTCGCGGGGCGGGACGGTTTCTACATCGCGCGACTCGAGCGGCGGGCGTGAGCTTCTTCGCAAAGATCGAGCAGTTCTGCGCTGGTTTGATCGAACGCGCTTTTGCCAAAACGTTTCCAAGCGACCTCGAACCCGCGCAGATCGCGCGAAAGCTCGTTGCGACGATGGAAGCGCGCACGCGCAACGATGACGGCGAGCTGCACGCGCCCGGTTCGTATGCGGTCTACGTGAGCGACGCCGATTTCGAGCGACTCGCCAAGCATCAAAAGTATCTCGAGCGGGCATGGGCCGATCTCGTGCGCGACCTCGCCGCGAAGGTTGGAGTGCGCCTCGAGGACGGGAAGGCTCGCGTCACGATGGCGCCGCGCTCTAGCGTGCCGCCGGGCGCAATCGAAATCGAGGCCGGCGCGGCAGCGCTCGCTTCGACGAAGTTTTGTCTGCGCACAGTCGAGGGCGTTCCACCCGGCGAAGTCTACTCCATCGAAGGTACATCGCGAATCGGACGCAGCGACGATGGCGAGATCGTGCTGCTGGATCTCAGTGTTTCGCGCGCGCATGCCGTTGTCGAAGTCCGCGCCGGCGAGGCAATCGTCCGCGATCTCGGTTCGACCAACGGGACGTATCTGAACGGCAAGCGCATCGAAACGGGAACCTTGCGGGATGGCGACGAGCTGCGTTTCGGAAACACGCGCATGCTTTTTGAGGCCACGTGATCGAGCCGGGTGTGGCCGCCGATTTCGAGCGGCAGATGCGTTTGGGCTCGCTCGAAATCATGGCTGCGCTCGCGCTGGTCGCGCTGCTCGCGGCGAGGCCGCGCATTCGTGCGGCTGCCGACGTCGGGGCGCTCACTCCGATGCACGTGGACTTGGAGATCCTCGACCACGGCGCGCGCCGTAAGGCGCACGTGCAGCCACCCTTCGTACTAGGACGGGCTCGCGACGCCGACATCTTTTTGCGCGACCCCGAAGTGAGCCGGCGGCACGCGCGCTTCGAGACGAACAACGGCGTCGTTTACGTCGAAGACCTGCAAAGCAGCAACGGCACATTTCTCAACGGACGCCGGGTCAAGGAAGCGATCGAAGTTCGTGAGGGCGACGAAATTGACGTCGGAACGACGCGACTGGTCGTAACCTCGGTGCGCCCAGACTGATCGCGGTGTTGCTCCGGCGGCTCGCGCCAATGGCCGGCGCGCTCGCAGTAGCGGCGCTGATCCTTCATTTCGCGCCGTCGCACGCAATCGGGCCGCCGTGGATGCTCGCGCTGCTCGCGGCGCTGGCAATAGTTTGGGTGCTCTGGCAACCGGCTGCAATGCTACGCGATGATGCGTTGCCTGCGCTGGCGGTCGTGCTTGCGGCGTTCGGACTGGCGATGGTCGCCCGTCTTTCACCGGCGCTCGCGCAGCGCCAGCAGCTCTGGATTTTGGTCTCGCTTCTGCTCGCGATCGCATGCGCGCCCCTCTTCACGCACTTCCGGCGGTTTGCGGCATACAAGTATCTCTGGGTCGTCGCGTCGCTCGTACTCTTTGCGCTGTTGTTGCTCTTCGGTCAAGAAGTCAACGGCGCGCGGCTTTGGATTAGGATCGGGCCGATCCAATACGAGCCGATAGAACTGATCAAGCTCTTCATCGTGCTCTTCCTGGCGGCATATTTGGCCGAAACAGCCGACGTCATTGCGAATGCGCGCTGGTGGTCGCTGCGCGCTAACGTCAAGTATCTCGGGCCGCTCTTTATCGGCTGGGGTGCGTCAATGGCGATTCTGGTCGTCCAGCGCGATCTCGGCATGGCAACCCTCCTGCTTGCGACCTTCGCTGCGCTGCTCTTCGTGGCGACCCGTCGGGTCGACATCGTGCTCTTCGGCGCGCTGCTCTTCGCGCTGGGTGCCTTCTGGGCAGTCCATCACTACCCGTACGTGCAGACGCGCATCGCCGTCTGGCTCAATCCGTTCTCCGATCCACTCGGCGCCGGTTACCAGTCGTCGCAAGCGTACTACTCGCTTGCGGCCGGCGGTTTGGTCGGCAGCGGATACCGGCTCGGGCATCCCGAATTCATTCCGGACGTTGCAACCGATTACGTCTACGCCGCCGTTGCCGAAGAGTTCGGGTTGATCGGCGCGCTCATCGTTTTGGCGATCTTTGTTGACGTCGTGCGACGCATCTTCGCGACCGGACTTGCGCAGCCGGATCTTTACGCGAAGCTGCTGGCTGCGGGCCTCGCGGCCACACTAGGCTTTCAGGTCATCATCATCGTCGCGGGAGTCATTGGTTTGTTACCACTAACCGGAATCACGCTGCCGTTTATGTCGTACGGCGGCAGCTCGCTCGTTGCCAATTTCTTACTCGTCGCGCTCGTTTGGGCGATGAGCGCGCGACCGCGGAGGAGCGTATGAGATTCACCATCCTGCTAGCGTTCGCTTTTACCATCGCTGGGTGTGCTAAGGGCGGAAACGGCTCGACGGCAGCATCGGCTTCGGCCGCCGCGGCGAAGAATCCGGCCTCGGCGAGCGACGGCGCCGTCATCTATATGGCGAACTGTTCGAGCTGTCATCAGATCAATGGCGAGGGATTGCCCGGGGCATTTCCGCCGCTCTCCGGCAATCCCGTCGTTACGGGCAGTCCGGCCGCCGTGATCACGATCGTCAAGAACGGGCTCGAAGGGCGGGTAGACGTCAACGGACAGGCCTACAGCGGAATCATGCCGCACTGGAAAGGGCTGCTCTCCGCCGAGCAGATCGCCGCGGTCATCACGTACGTTCGCACCTCGTGGAAGAATCGCGCCTCATCGGTCAGCATCGCCGACGTCCAATCAGTAAAGTAACCCGTGCGTAGCGCCGCCTAGGATTGCACGGCGCTAAATGGTAGCGAGCTTAGCGGGTTCGAGGCGTTCGCCGAACTCGCGCTCGAAGAGGAGTTCGACGAACTCGAGCATTGCGGGATCGCCGTGGCGCAGACGGGCGCGCGTCGCGCGCGGCCACGGCGAAGCGGAATCGTTTGCTTCGACGTACGCGCGCAGGGATTCGGCGAAATATTCATCCACGCCGGTCGCCGCGTACGGCGTGACGAAGCTCGTCGCGTTAGCGAAGAGCGCGCGGACTTGCGGATCTATGCCGCTTCGATAGACGCCTCCACCGAGTGCGCAGTCGAGCGCGTGTCCGAACTCGTGTGCGACGGTCATCGGGCTGCGGGAACGCAAATAGAGCGCGCGTTCTTCGACGACGAAGAGGCCAGCCGGCGGCGCCGGCCACGCATCCACGTCAATTCCTAAGCGTGCGAGCGCGTGCGAGGCTCCGCGATAGTGCTCGCCCGGGCGCAACAGCATAACGCGAATGCGGCTGCGCAGGGCATAGACGAGGGCACCGCGCCCAAAGCGTAGCAGCGTTTCGAGCACCGCCATCTCCACGGGACGCCGCCGGTCGCATTCGAAGAGCCGGCGCGCAATGGCGAGGGCGTCCTTTTGCATCGGCGCCATCGTCGCGCACGAAGCTGTCCCCCAGGTGGCGACGGCATTTCAGAGTTTTTTCATGCCTGCTGTCTAGGTTGAGTAGGCCACTGTCAGCCACTTACTTAGGAGGTTTTTATGCCTGGTTTACGCCCACAAGCGCGCGCAAGAATCGGTGTTGCGGCGATGGCCGCGCTCCTCGCCGCCGGCTGTGCTCATGGCGGCGGTCTGATGCCCGCGCAACCCTCGGGCGGCGGGACGTCCGACTTAAGCCGTAATAGACCGCCGACCGCGTCCTCGATTCTTAAGATGCTCAAGAGGCAGGTCGTCATCGGTTCGACGATCGACTCAGAACACGATCAACTCAATCCTTACGGACTTACCGTCGCTCCAACGACGGCCGGCGATTTTACTGCGGGCGATCTCGTCGTATGTAACTTCAATGCCAAGAGCAACCGGCAGGGTACGGGCTTCACGATTGTCGCACTCCATCCGCACCCCGCCGCGAGACCGCGGCTGGTCTCCGATAGCAGGAAGCTGCTGGGATGCAACGCGCTGGCGCTCAGCCCGGGAGACGATATCTGGGCGGCAGCCTTCAAGGCTCACGACAACCCGATCATTTCCGCCTCCGGGGCGCTCGAGGCCAACATCAAAGGCCGGCCGTTCTACCGTCCCTTTGGGCAAGTCTTCGCGCAGCCGACATCGGGCAACCCCGCTTTCTACGAAACCAATGCCGCCGACGGAACCGTCGTGCGCATCAATCTCGGCTCGAGTTTCACCTACGACGTCGTCGCACGAGGGTTTCCGATCAACCGCGGTAGGCCCGGAAGCATCTTCGCGCCTTCCGGCCTGGCCTACAATCCCAACGGCGACATCCTCTACGTCGTCGACGGTACGAACAACTCGGTCACCGCGCTATCGAACGTATCGACCATTCCAAACAACGGCGTCATGGTCTCGAAGAACGGCAGACACTTCTCCGGTAAGTCCGGCTCCGACGCGCATTTAGTCTACGCCGGCAGGCCGCTGGACGGTCCGATCAGCTCGGCGCTTTTGTTCAACGGCAATCTCGTCGTTGGAAATACTGGCAACCCGAGCGGCCAAAACATTATGGTTGAGCTTTCACCGAGCGGCCAGGTGTTGGACGTTCGCAACGTTGACAGAGGAGCCTCCGGTGCGATTTTCGGCATGGTCGCCACGGGTACGAGTGCAGCGGATGCGAAGCTTTACTTCAACGACGACAACGGCAACAATCTGCAGGTATTGGAACCATGAAGTTCACGCAGATCTTTGTAGGCGTAGTCTTCCTAGCTGCGTGCAGCGGCGGCGCTTCGGCGCCGCCGCTGGCGCCGACGGGTAGCCAGACAGGCCTTTCGAGGCACACATCGCCACAGACGGTCGGTCTTGGCAAGGTACTCACGAGCAAGAACGGCAGCCAGATCTTCGGTTTCGACATCAATCAGAGCGGAAACGACGGTCTGCTCGCGACCGCGACCGATGTCGAGACCTTCGACCAAGACACGGGCAAGATCGTCAAATCGTTCCCGAAGCATCTCCCGTACGGAACGTCGTATAGCGTCGTCAACATTTCCACCGGCGACGTGGGCCTCGTGACGCGCTACGTCCAGCCGAAGGGCTCGATCTTCGCCAACCGCTTCTACAATAGAATGGATCCGGTCACTTCGAATAAGTTCACCGGCAAGTGGACGTCGCCGGTCAAAGATATCCAAGTAGAAGCCGCGGGGCCGAATCAAACGGCAGACGTGACCGCGATTTTCGCGATCGAGCTGAAGAACAACGACATTCCGGATCTCTTCGGCTCGAACATCGCGAAGAACAGTGTCGGCAAAGTCTTCCACCTCGATCCAAACACCTTCTCCCTAGGGAATGGGCCGCAGGTCTCGCAGGATACGGCGACGCATCAGGCGGTCATCGCGACCTCCCCCGACGCCGGCAGGGTCGGGGGCGAGGCGCCGATCAACGTTTTGATCGATCTGAAGACCGGAAAGCAAACGCAGTTCGCCGGTCTGAACAACGGTCCGTTCGGCGCGGGTTACGTCAACGGCCTGGCCGTCGATTCGACTACCGGCATCGCAGCCACAGATACGGAACTCAACGCGCAAGTCGAGTTCTACGATCTCGCAAAGCAAACCGGGACTGCCGTTCAGCTTCCGTGTACGGGGCCGTCATCGCAGTATAACAGCGGCTCCGGCATCGCAATCGATCCCGTGAACGGGCTCTTTCTCGTCACCGACAAGTTCTATTGCGACGGCAGCCAGGGCAGCGCGATCGTCGTTTACGACGAAAAAGGCAATCTCGTCGAAACGATCACCGGATTCAAATTCGCAATCGGCGAAGGGGCGCCGGCCATTAATCCGAGCAAACGGATGGGGTGGGCTTTCGGCCCGCAGTTCAGTCAGCTCCAGCAGTTCTTCTACTGAGATCGCGTTAGAAGCGTAAAGCCCGGGCGATTGTTGCGCGCAGGCGGCACGACGCGAATCGTAACGGCGTCGCGCTGCTTACCGTCGCCGGCAACGATCTCCCACGTGCCGAGGCGCAACGGCCAGAATGTGTTTGCACTCGCGTCAACCGAGAGCGGCGCTCCGCCGACGCTCCAGTGCAGCGTTCCGCCGGCGCCGGTGGCCCGTAGCGCGAGCTGCTGCTCCTGCCCGGCCAGACCGCTTGCGGCGTTGAGAACGAAGACGTCGCCGTCGTGAGGAGCGACGATTCGCAGTCCGGCCGGCGCGTCGGCGCGTTTGGTCTCGGCAAGATCGCGCGGCAAGACCCATTCTTGTACGATCCCCGGACAGCGCGCGCTCGGCGTGTGGCCGGTCGTCGTGCAGATCGCGGTGCGAACGAAGCCGCGCGGCGCGGGGAAGGGCGGCGGGTCGTCCTTGCGTTCGTACAAGTGCAGCATGATGCGGTTCCAGAGCGGGCCCGCGCCGGTAACGCCGGAGATGCCGTGCATCGCGCTGCCGTCGAAGTTTCCGACCCACGCGCCAACCGTGTAATCGCGGGTAAAACCGACGGTCCACGTGTCGCGGAAGTCGGAGGACGTGCCGGTCTTCACCCCTGCCGGAAAGGGCATCTGGAGTACCGAGCCGATGCCGAACGATTTTGCGCGCGCGTGCGGATCGGCGAGCATGTCGGCGACGAGCTGCCACTGCGCGGTTCGGCCGATGGTCTTCGGCGGGGGCGTAGCTCGTGTGACGAGCGTCAGCGGAACAAACGCGCCGCCCCGCGCGAGCGTTGCATAGGCTTGCACGAGCTCCCAGAGACTTACCTCCCCGCTGCCGAGCGTCAAACCGAGACCGTAGTACGATGCAGACCTATCGAGGTGCGCGAAACCAAGCGCATGCAGCCTGTCGAGCAGCGTTCTGACGCCGAGTGCGGAGAGCACTTGCACCGCGGGCGCGTTGAGTGAGTTCGCTAACGCATAGCGTACGCGAACCGGTCCGCTGAAGCGACCGCTGTAATCGGCGGGCTGATAGAGCTTGCCGCCGGCTATCGAATAGGCGGCCGGCGCGTCGGAGAGTATGGTCGTTGAGTGGATCGTGCCGCGCTCGAGCGCCAGCTCGTAGGTGAAAGGTTTGAGCGAAGAACCTGGCTGGCGCAACGCCTGCACGCCGTCATTACGGCCGAGTACCGCGTCGGAGAAGTAATCGGGCGAGCCGACATAGGCGAGCACGTCGCCGCTGCGGTTGTCGACCACGAGTGCCGCGCCGTCGGTGACGTGGTAATCTTGCAGCGCGCCGATGACGTCTTGCGTCTGCGCCTGCACGAAACGCTGTAAGCTCTCGTCAATAGTCGTGCGCACTCGTCCCGAGCCTTCACGGTGGCCGGCGAGAAAGAAGAGCGCGTGCGCGGCGTCTGTGATTCCGCTCTCATGGCGGCGGACGTGAAGGCTTTCGGCGACGGCAAGCCGGGCGCTCGCCGGTGCGATCTCGCCCAGCTCGGCCATGCGTTGCAAGATAAAACGCTGCCGCTCGCGCAGCGCCGCCCAGTCGCTGTCGGGCGCGAGGCGCGCCGGGTCGTTGGGAATCGCGGCCAGCAGCGACGCTTGCGCAAGATCGAGATCGCTCGCGGGCTCGCCGAAATACGTCCGCGCCGCGGCCTCGACACCGTAGAGGTTCCCACCCATCGGAACGCGATTGACGTAAGCGTCGAGTATCGCGGACTTACTGGAGACCATTGCGATCCGCTCGGCCAACCAAATCTGCGAGACCTTGGCTCGAATCTGCGACGATATGCCGTTGTCTGTCATCCCGAGCTCATCGAAGGATGACTCGTCTATCAACCTCGCCAGCTGCATCTCAATCGTCGAGCCACCGCTTTTTGCCTCGCCGTAGATCGCAAGATCGCGCGCCGCGCGCACCAACGCGGGCACGTCGATCGCACCGTGATGCCAGAAGCGCGCATCCTCGGCGGTGACTATCGCATGGAGGAAGTCGGGCGAAACCGCAGCGAGCGGAACAGGGACCGCGTGCGAAGAGTCGGCGCCGAGAACCGTTCCGAGCACGCCGCCGTTGCGATCGGTGTACGTCACCGAACCTTGTAACGAAGTCAGTTTAGCGGCGTCAATGCCGCCGAAGCAGAGCGCAACCATCGCCGCCAGTACGCAGCTGGGAATCGCAAAGGCGAAGAGTTTCATTGACTGTTGCTTTGTTCGCTCGCGCGCCGAAGCGCGCCTGGCAAAGAACGTATTGCAATATGAGAGCCCTAGGACTACGCGGGCTTGCGCCTAAGGGAGTGCCGTATGTTCTACGCACTCGAGTCGTTGGCTCCGCAGGACCTCTTTAACGGATATCGCGGGCGGATCTTTCACGGCCGCGAAATTACCTTTGCGGTCGTAGAGATCGAGCCAAACGCGCGGCTTCCATCGCATAGCCATCACAACGAGCAAGTCGGGCTGCTCGTCCGCGGGGAGCTAACGTTCAACGTTGACGGCGAGACGCGTAGCGTACGGGCGGGCGAAGGTTGGGTAATTCCGGCAAATTCCGCGCACGACGCGACCGCGGGTCCGAGCGGCGCGATCGTGATTGAAACTTGGTCGCCGCCGCGTGACGATTTCCGCCAACTCGCCCAACTTGAGCCGTGTAGGCCCGGCTGGCCCGACGGTGGCTAGGAGATAGAGCGTGAGCGAGAAGGGCCGGTTTCCCCGTTCAGCGTTAATTTGGTCGTTACTGATCGTGGTTGGGCTTAGCGCGTGCGCAAACCCGGCAGTGAACGCGCCGAAACTCTCTGCCGTTGAGGCGCTGCCGAAGCCGTCGCTGCCGCCCTGGATCGCGTCGATCTCTCCGACCGGCCCGGCCGATACGCTCGCGCAAGTGCGCGTCATCTTCGGCAAGCCGGTAACGGCCGTGGAAGCGCTTTCCGGTGACGGTCCGCGCGACGTGCTCAGCCACGTCAGCATCGCGCCGGAGTTGCGCGGGCATTTCACGGTCCTGACGCCGCGGATGATCGGCTTTGTTCCCGATCAGGCGCTGCCGATCGGAACGCGCGTCCGCATTACGCTGCACGCCGGTCTGCACGATCTTGACGGCGACAGACTCGACCAGGACCTGGCGTGGACCTTCGAAACGGCGCCGCTGAGCTTTACCAACATGCCGCAGCTTACAGCCCCCTATGACGAAGCGACGCCCAGTCCGGTAGACGTCCGCCCGAAGCTCCAAGTGACTGCGAACGCCGCGGTCGATCCCAACTCGCTGGCGGATCGTACACAGATGCTCGGTCCCGGCGGCGAGCGCGTCGGCGTGACGGCTGCGCTCGAGACGCAACCCACGCCCTACCCAGGTACGAACGCGCAAGAGCTCTTCGATCCCTCGCTCACCACGTGGGTCTACGATCTACGGCCGACGCAAGAACTGCGACGCGCGACGAAGTACGCGCTCGTCATCTTTCCCGGCGTCGAACCGCTCTACGGCAACCGCGCAACGAGCGCCGGATTCGAAGGCTCGATTCGAACGTTCGCACCGCTGGCAATCGTTCCGACGCCGCAGCCGAGTCCCAATAGCGGAGGTCGCTTTGCCGACGGCGATCCTACGATCACGTTCTCGAACAACCTCGATCCCGGCTCGGTCAGCGGAGCGGTGACTATCTCGCCGGCACCGTCTTCAATGAAGAACCTGATCAGCGTGCCGGACTATCAATCGAATGCGATCGTGATCGATCCCTACGCGCTCGAACCGGACCGGACGTACACGGCAACGGTCGCAGCAAGCGTCAAAGACGTCTTCGGCCAAACGCTCGAGCGCGAGCAGCAAGTGGCGATTCGCACTTCGGGGTTCGCTCCGGGCGCATGGGCGCCGGGCAACACCACGACGATTTTCCCGGCGGGCGCGCCGATCGCGCTCAACTTCTACGCTACGAATCTTCCCGGCAATCGGTATCAAGCCGCGTTCGGACGGATGGCGCCGCTCAAGCTGCTCGGAGCGTACGATCCATGGTCGGCGTTGCCGCCGTACAAGCAGTGGCCGCCACAAACCTTGCAGGGCGCGAAGCGCAACGAGCAGAGCGTCGTGCGCGTTCCATTGCAGGCCAAGCTCGGTGGTCCGTACGGCGCACTCGCATACGGCTTTCGCACGGCGCTCGACCCACCCGACTCAACTCCCGGGCTCAACGGTATCGTGCAGCTGACGAACCTCGGCGTCTTCGCGCAGTGGTTTCCATCGCACGGCATCGTGATGGTTGCGCACCTGAGCGATGGCGCCCCGGTACACGGCGCCAACGTCGCGGTCTATCGCATCGACGAGGATAAGAAGCTGCCGCCCCAGCGCTGCGCTTCGGGAGTGACCAACTCGAACGGCGAACTCGACGTTTCCGGCGTTGATATCGAGCGTTGTTCGGTGTCGGCGCCGGCCAATCAGGCACCAAACCTAGGTGTCGTCGTTACCGAGCGCGCCGATTTCGCGACGGTCACGACCTGGGACTACAGCGGCATCGCGCGCTTCGACGTCAACGCGGGCTGGACGAGCGGCGCGCCGCTCTCGCGCGGGACCATCTTCACCGATCGTCTGATGTATCAGCCGGGCGAGCGCGGCAAGATCACCGGCATCGCCTACTACGTCAAAGGCTCGGCCGTCGTCGCCGACGCCAACGCGACGTACAAGGTGAAGCTGGTCGATCCCAACAACAACGAAACGCCACTCGGCACGGCGAAGACCGACGCCTTCGGCGTCTTTTCGATACCGATCTCGTTCTCGACGCAACAGACATTAGGGTACTACTCGATCGACGCCAAAGGGACGAACGGCAACGATATCAGCGGATCGCTGCGCGTCGCTGAGTTCAAGCCGCCGAACTTCAAGCTTACTTTGACGCTCGGCGCGACGTCGGCGACGGCCGGTTCGAGCGTGCACGCCAACGTTGCAGCAGCCTACCTTTTCGGTGCACCGCTGCAGGGTGGAACCGCGCACGCTTACGTGACGCGTGATGTCGCGACCGTTGCGCCCAAGGGCTGGGGCGATTTTTCCTTCGGACCCCAGTGGTACTATCCCGAGCAAACGCCGTCATTCGATACCGACGTGCTGCAGCGCGACCTCGCGCTCGACGCGCAGGGCACGACGTCGCTCGAGGTGGGCGTACCGCGCGACCTGCCCTTCCCGATGACGTATCGCGTGGACATGGAGACGAGCGACGTTTCGAAGCTCTCGGTCTCCGACTCGCAGAGTTTTCTCGCGCTTCCGTCCGACGCGGTAATCGGTCTGGCGTCGGACGCGGTCGGCAAGGCGCAGAGTCCGATGACGGTTCGGGCGATCGTCACCGACGCAGACGGGAAGCCGATTTCGGGACGTGCCGTTCACTTCGAGCTGCAGAAGATGACCTACGTTTCGGCGACGCGGGAAGAAGAAGGCGGCGAAAGCGCGCAGCAGGCGATCAAGTACGATACGGTTGCGGCCGCCGACGCAACGTCCGGTGACAAACCCGTCAGCGTGCAGCTCACGCCGCCCGACGTTGGCTCGTATCGAGTCCTTGCGAGTTCCGCCGGCGCGCACTCCGCTGCGGCCGCGTCGAGCATCCAGATATTTGCCTTCGGACCGGGCCAGGCCGACTGGGGGTTGAGCGATCCGAATGCGGTCGCTGTCAAGCTCGACAAGAAGCAATACGGAATCGGCGAGACGGCAAGCGCGCTGGTCGCCTCGCCGTACGCGAAGGCCGACGTTTACTTCGCCGTCATACGCAACGACACGCTTTACCGCACAACGCTGCATGGCGTCAGCGGCGCGGTCCGCGTCAACTTTAAAGTAACGCCGGCGATGCTACCCAACGCGGCCGTCCAAGCCATCGTCATCCGCCGCGGTAGCATCACCTCGAAAAGCGCGGGCGCTAGTGTCGCGGGCGCTGCATCGCCGAAGTCCCTTGTCACCCTGAGCCCTTCGACTCGTTTCGCTCGCTCAGGACAAGCTATGTCGAAGGGTGACTCGACGCTATCTCTAAGCGGGATGGCCGGGTTCAACGTTGATCTCGCCGACCGCTATCTCAAGCTCGCGATCGCGCCGCAGGACGCGACCGTCCATCCGGGCAGCGCCCAACGCGTCGCTTTCAGGGTGACGACACGCAACGGTGCGCCCGTGCAAGCCGAGGTTGTCGCGATGGTCGTCAATGACGCGATTCTGCAGCTTTCGGGCTACCGGCTGCCCGATCTCGTTCAAACCGTTTTCGCACGACAGCCGATTGCTACGATCTTCGCCGATAATCGCGAGAATGTCACGCTGCAGACACAGACGCCGCCGCTCGAGAAAGGCTTCGGCTATGGCGGCGGCTTTCTGACCGGGGCCGCCAGTACACGTGTGCGCGCCAACTTTCAGCCGCTCGCGTATTATGGCGTTCTGCGAACTGACGCGAACGGCCACGCGAGTGCAGATCTCACGATGCCCGACGATTTAACGACCTGGCGCGTGATGGCCGTGGCTCTCCAGCACGATCGCCCTTCGGCTCCGCTCAGGACAGGCGCACATTTCGCTACCGCCGACTCGACGTTCGTGTCAAATCAGCCGCTGATCGCCAATCCGCTGCTGCCGCAGTTCGCCCGGCCACGCGATCGCTTCGACCTAGGGCTTTCGATCGCAAACCAAACGGGCGCTGCCGGCGCGCTCGATTTGATCTTGAAACTGAGAGGGGCGCTGGCGTTCGCGCAAGGCGATCCGCAAGCGCAGCGCGCGAGCGAACAGGTCGCGACTGGAATGCAGGCATTCCGCTTCCCGGTCGTGGTCGGAACGCCGGCGCCGACGACGCTGCAGGCCAATGCCAACTTAGGCTCTTACGGCGACGCGTTCAACGTGCCGTTCATTGCGAGCCAACGCGAGAGCACCGATTCGGTGATCGAGAGCGGCGCGACGCAGAGCGAAGCCTCCATACCGATCGCGCTCAAATCCGGCGGCACGCTGCAAGTTACGCTGGCGAACTCGGTAGTGCCACAGTTCGTCACGCCGTCGGAGCGGTTCATGAACGACGAGGCGTTACCGCTGGCCGACGAGTCGGCGTCGCGCCTGATCGTCGCAAGTGCGCTCAAGCAATTCCGCGGACCCTATGGGTTAAAGCTCTCATTCGATCCGGATGCGGCGATCGCGGCGAGCATGATGCAGCTGCTCTCCTATCAGCGCGAAGACGGCGGCTTCGGCGGATTTGCGGGAGCGAGCGAGAGCGATCCGTTTGCGACGGCCGCAACAGTGGAAGCTATGTCGTTTGCGCGTGCGCACGGGGTCCGCGTTGATTCGGCCGCAGCCTCGCAAGCGGCGGTCTTTCTCGCACGCGTCCTGGCGAACCCGGGCATCTTCAAATGGTGCGCGAGCGACGCGACGTGCAAGGCGCAGCTGCGCTTTTCGGCGCTCTGGGCTCTTGCGACGCAAGGCTCCCCGCGGACCGACTTTCTTTCGGACATCGTTGCCCAGTCGGATAATTTCGATAGCGCCACGCAGATTCGGCTGGCGCGCTATCTGCTGCGCGCACCCGGGTGGCAGAGCCGCGGCGCGGCGATGGCGTCAAACCTGCAGCAAACGGTTTACGTGACCGGACGTTATGCCGTTGCGAATCAGTCCGGTTGGAGCTGGCTCGGCTCGCGCGTGCAGGCGCAGTCGGAGATGTTGCAGCTCATGCTCGAACGCCATGCGCCGGTCGAACAGCTCGACGGCGCGGTCCGCGCGCTCGTCGCACAGCAGTGCCGGTGCGGCTGGCCGACGAGCAACGACACCGCGTCGGCGGTTATGGCGCTCTCGGCGTACGCGGCGACCGAAAAGCTCGCGTCGGGCACCGCGACCGCAAGCGTCGGCGATCGAACGATCGGCACCACGACGTTCGGCTCGACCGCATCATCGCAAACGTTTACGGTTGTCGCCTCATCGTTGTCCGCAAATATGCCGTTGCGCGTCACCGTGAAGGGAGCAACGGCGCACTATATCGTCCTCTACACCTATCCCGTTTCGCCGGACGCGCCCGGCGAGCTCGCCGCGTTCCGCGTGATGCGCATCTTGAGCGATCCCAGCGTGGCAACCTCGGAGAAGACCGCGCCGCCGCTCGCGACGATGGACATCGCGACCGCGCTGCCGGTTTCAGTTGTGGCGGGGCGCGTCTTTGACGTCGGCGTGCGTACGATTATCGATCATCCCGTCGATCGTCTCGTCATCGACGATCCGCTGCCTGCAGGCTTCGAAGCGGTTGACACCGGATTTCGCACGACCCTGCAGGCGATCGTTCCGCAAACCAATAGCTGGCAGATCGATACCAGCCAAATCTATCGCGATCGCGTCGTCGCCTACGCGTCGCATCTCGAGCCCGGCGTTTACGAGCTGCACTATCTCGTGCGGTCGGTCACGCCCGGAGCCTTTGCCTGGCCGGGCGCGCACGCCTATCTCAGAGATGCGCCCGAGCAGTTCGGCCGCAGCGCGGGCACGACTTTAAACGTGACGGAGTAGCGACGAATATATTGAAACGCACGAGGCGCCGCAGTAACGCGGCGCCTCGTCTTTTTACGCGGAGCTAGTGAATCGTGAGATCGGATGGCTCGTTTAGCTTAGTCTTGGACCCGTTGATCACACGAATTGGCGCCGCGTTAGCGTTTGCATTTTTCGCGTAGACGTTAACGCTGTTTGTTTTTAACTGCGTCACGTAGATATTATCGTCGGAATCGACCGCGATTCCGCCGGGAAGTCGATCTGAGTGTTCGATACGCTGATCGACCGAATCGGTGCGACGTTTCCGTTCGCGTTCTTGGCGTAAACGGTAATGCAGCACCCGCAGAGCGATCCTACCGGAGTGCTCGATACATAGATTCTCCCTTTGCCGTCCACCGCAACCGCGTTAGGTTGATCGAGGCCGGTATTGCCGCCCTTAATCGTCTGAATCGGAGCGACATCGCCGGTCACACCACGACTACCTCGTGGTCCAGCAACAGCTGACGCACGACCTACCGACAATCATTCTTGCCTATGTTCGGATCCCGTATATCTACAACTCTGATCTGCGCGGCTTCGATCCGTCGCCGGTGGTGTCGGCCTACTGGAACACCTGGACGTTCTCGATCTAGGAGCAGCGAGTTGAAAGCTTTTCCCGCGCGTATTGGCGCGACGCTTCCAAGAGGCGATAGCGTGGCTCGCCGGTTTCGAGCTCGGCGACGACGAGCGACTTATCGACCAGCGACGCGATCAGCCCGAGTATGTCGCTGCCGGCAACGCCATCTGGCTCGCACGCGGCGGTCGTTTCGTCGAGCGTCGCGCCTTTGTCGAACGTAGATAGGCGCTCGAAGACTTGTCGCTGAGGTTCCGAGAGCAGGTTGTAGCTCGATTCTACCGACTGACGCATCGTTTGGCTTTGTTCGTCCGAGAGACGCTCGGCGAGTGCCTTGACCGAGAGGACGTTCATGCGCCCGGCGGCGAGCTCGATCGCCAGCGGAATTCCGTCGAGTTGCCTGCAGATCGCCGCGACGATTGCGCCGTTCTCGTCGCTAAGGGTAAAGCGATGGTTGACCGCAACCGCGCGATCGGTAAAAAGTGCGACGGCGTCGGCCTCGGGGAGTGCCGGTAACCGGTACGCATACTCTCCGGCCGCGCGCAGCGGCTCGCGGCTCGTTGCAAGGATTCGCAGCGCTGTCGTTCCGGTCAGCAGGGCTTGCGAGGCTCGGGCGACCTCGTCAATCAGGCATTCGCAGCCGTCGAGAATCAGCAGGACCAGCTTGTTTTTCAAGAACGCGATCAACATTTCAAGGCGCGAACGTTGCGGAACCTCCTGCACCGACAATGCCGTCGCGATCGTCGCGACCGCAGATGAAGGATCGGCTACCGGCGCAAATGGGACGAAGCAGATCGAGAGCTCGCCGGACTCGGCGAAGGCGCTCCCGACGCGCAGCGCCGTCTGTGTCTTACCGATGCCCCCCGCTCCGGTCAGCGTAACGAGACGGTGCTCGCGCAGAAGCGCCGCGATCTCGGTAACGTCCGTCGTCCTCCCAATGAAACTGGTCAGCGCGATCGGCAAAGGAAAGGTTCCGGCCTCCGGCCAGGGACCAACGGTTATCGAAGCGCCGCTCTGACGCCGCGACGCGACGGGTCGCGCGGCAGCTTCGAAGATCGCGCGTTGCTCGAGGTCGAGCGCGAGCGCATCGGCCAAGAGCGCTAACGTTTCGCGTTGCGGCGTACGCCGGTAGCCCCGTTCGAGCGCACTGATCCCCTCCGAACTCACGCGCGCACGTTCGGCCAGCGCCTCTTGCGAGAGCCCAGCGGCTAGTCGGTACTGTCGGAGGAGCGTCCCAAAGTCCGCTGCAGCTTCGTGCCCTCGGTCCTCCATAGACCAAGCGGGCTTCGCCCAGCGATGGGTAGCTTCCTTAGTAGACGGCGTTGGGCCCGTCTACCGCGCTTGACGGATATCCGTCGTCGGGCAGGGTGAGCGACTCGGCTAAGGTTCCGCTCGGATAATCGAGCACCAAGATGTTCCCGCCGAAAATTCCGGGCGGGTTTTGGGCCACGAGGAAGAGCAACGTGTTGCTCTTATTGATCCTAACTTCGATTGGCAAGCCAGGCGAGAAGTCGAGCTGCCTGGTGATATGCGTGTACGGGGGATTGATTATGTCGAGCGAGCCGGCGGCGTCGGTAACGATAAGGTTTTCATTCTTGTCGAGCGCTATTCCGTCGCCGCTGTAAAGCGCTACGCCCAACGGCGTCGCATCGCAGCCGGAAAGACCGTGCTTGTACTCGAGAATCTTCGGCCCCGTAACGACGAATACGGCACCTTCTCGGTCAACCGCGACACCGTCGGCGCCGCTCGTCGCATCGCCACCCGTCGCGCAGGTATGGATCGGCACGTTGGTTCGCTGCGCATACTCACGAACCGAGCCTGCCCCGCTTTCACCCAACGGACTGTCGGCCTCGTAGACGTTGCCGTTCCGGTCTACGGTGACGTCGACCGGAGCCATCATGCCTGCGTTATACGTGAAGGACGGCAGCTCGGCGTGCGGTCCGTATTCTTTGATGTCGCCGGCACCCAAGTCGGCGACGTAAAAGTTCCCTACCTCGTCGATAAAGTTGCCGGCCGGCATGACGATCTTTTTCTTGAGCATCCCGGCGTCGGCGTAACTGCCGTTCCTCAAAATGTCGATCCGAGGCCGAATTCCGTATCCACCCGTGTCGGAAACATATAGGCCGGATAGCCCACGATACTTGGGCCGAACGTCCTCTCGAGCGCTCGAAGGGAACTGCGTCGCCAGGGGGCGTGCGTCCGCGGGCATCAGCATGGAGGAGTGTCCTTGCGAAGCCGAGCAGCCGGCAAGCAGCGCAGCGGCGAACGCGCACGCAACGGCAAGGCGAGAGCCCGGATGCTTCATGCTCCAATGGTGTAGCAGAGGACCGCCCGCGGACAGACACACTCGTACGGCTTATCCGTACACCTGGCGGGTTGGCCAGCTAAGGACGCTGCCGACCGCAGGCCGAAGGTGCGCAAGACGATGCAGGACGGCGCTCGCGCATCCGGCTCGTCGGACTTCGGGACACTCCTGCGACGCTATCGCATCGAAGCGGGGCTTTCGCAGGAGCAACTCGCGGAACGCGCCCGGCTCAGTTTTCATGGCATCAGCGCTCTCGAGCGCGGGTTTCGACGCACGCCCCAACCCGATACGGTCGCGCTGCTAGCCGGCGCGCTCGCGCTCGACGACCTGCAACGCGCGGCGCTGGAAGCGGCCGCCGCGCGCTTGACCTTACCCCGTCGGCGAAGCGAGAACGTCACCCTTGGCCCCTGGCTTGAAGCGGCGCCTTCAAAGCTGCCGCTCTCACTGACTACCTTCGTTGGCCGCGCTGCAGAACTCAAGGAGATCGCCGTACTGGCGCAAGGAAACCGGCTGGTGACGATCACCGGCGCCGGCGGCATCGGCAAGACGCAGACTGCGCTACGCGTCGCAACGCTGATGGCCGCGGGTAAGAACGCGGACGTGCACTTCGCCGGCCTTGCAACGGTCAGCGAGGCGCCGGCAGTCGTTGCCGCGATCGCGTCGGCGCTCAGCGTGCGAGAAGCGCCGAATCTTCCGCTTCTCGAGACCGTGCTTGCGGATCTCAGGGATCAATCCGTGTTGCTGATACTCGACAACTGCGAGCACGTTCTGCCGCATGCTGCGAGCATCGTTGAAACGCTTTTGCAGAGCTGCCCGAACCTTCGCATCCTAGCCATCAGCCGCGAGCCGCTCAAGACCGCAGGCGAGCGCGCGTACTGCCTTCGATCGCTAAGCGTAGACGACGCCTGCAAGCTGTTCGCCGATCGCGCTCGAGCCGTCAACCATCGCTTCGCGCTTACCGATGAGAACGCGGCGATAGTTGCGCGAATATGCCGGCGCTTGGACGGAAACGCGCTGGGAATCGAGTTGGCCGCAGCCCGCGTCAACGTGCTGTCGCTCAAGGCGCTTGCGGAAAATCTCGAAAAGCATCTGAGCATACTCGACGGCGGCGAGCGTACGGCGCTGGCCCGGCAACGGACCATGCGCGCCACCATCGAGTGGAGTTACGGTTTGCTCTCACTACGAGAGCAGCGGATCTTCGAACGGCTCTCCGTTCTTGAAGACGGCGGTACCCTGGAAACCGCCACGAGGGTTTGCGCGAGCCACGACATCGCGGAGGACGACGTACTCGACACCATACTATCGCTTGTCGAGAAGTCGATCGTCGCCGCGGAGCTTGAAGGGGCCGAGCCGCGTTATCGGCTTTTAGAACCGTTTCGGGAGTTCGCCCGCGAGCGGCTCGCCATGCGCGACAAAGAATGGGCCGGGTTTCCGCAATGATAGCGGAGAAGACACGCACATGAAACGGTCATTCATTTCATCGCTGTGCACGCTGGCGGCGACGCTGGCGATCTCCGCTTGTAACTCCGGCGGCACTTCGAGCCTGCCCGCAACGGCGGCGCAGAGCGCCGCTGCGGCGCATCCGGTGCCGGAGTGGCAGGCAAAACATCTCGCGCGGGCCGCCTGTCCGCCCGCCGGCCCCGGTAAGGCCCAATGCGCGGCGCTGGTGATGAACGAGGGCGTCGTACCCGCCACTGCTCCCGGCGGATGGGGGCCTTCAGATTTTCGAGCGGTTTACAAACTCCCATCGTCGAGCAAAGGCTCCGGCGAGATCATCGGCATCGTCGACGCCTACGACAATCCGAACGTCGCCTCAGACCTTGCGGAGTATCGCACGACGTTTGGATTGCCGCCGGCGAACTTCTACAAGTACAACGAGAAGGGCGAGCAGAGTAACTATCCGCCGGGTAATAAGAACTGGGGCTTTGAGATCGACCTCGACGTCGAGATGGTCTCGGCCGCGTGTCCCAACTGCACGATCTATCTCGTCGAGGCGACGAACAACAGCCTGCGCAATCTCGGGCGAGCCGTCGAGCGAGCGACGAAACTTGGCGCGCACATCGTCAGCAACAGCTGGGGCTGCTACTCAACGGGCTGCACCTGGAAGACCAGCGTCTTCAATCGGCCGAACGTTACCTACTTGGCCGCGGCCGGCGACTTGGCTTACGGCTCCTATCCGCCGGCGCAGTTCGCGAACGTCATCTCCGTCGGCGGTACCGAGCTTTCCAAGAGCGGTTCTCAGTATAGCGAGGTCGTTTGGCGCGACACCAGCGGCGCCTGCGCCCTGAACATTCCCAAGCCGGCGTGGCAGCACGATCCGAGCTGCTCGACCCGCACTGCGAACGACATCGCAGCGGTTTCGTTCAACATTGCCGAGTACGACAGCTATTCATATGGCGGATGGGTTCGTGCTGCGGGAACAAGCTGCGCGACGCCCTTACTAGCCAGCGTGTTCGCGCTCGCCGGTAACGTGACCAAACATTACAGCGGCCAACTCTTCTGGACGCTGCCGAAGAAAAAGTTGAAGAAAGATATCCACGTGATCAGCAGCGGCAGCAACGGTTGCCCCGCAAGTTTGCAAGGCAGTTACCTTTGTACCGCTGGAACGGGCCAGTTCGGAACCTACTCAGGACCGACTGGCTGGGGGACGCCTAACGGCATCGGAGCGTTTTAGGCAGCGTCTAGCGTTGTGGCGGCGAAGGGTGCCGGGCGCGGAGCCATGGCACCGCTTTTTGCACGCGGCGAGCGTTACCACCGCGCACCCGCCCAGAACGAACGCTATCGAGTGCGGTACCCTCGCTGCCACGCAACGAGCGTGCGGCAATTAGGTGAAGAAAGTCTGAGCGGGTGGCGGGACCGAGGTTAGGTTACTTCGGACAGTAGTAGTTCGCTGACGCCGTCTTCGTAATCGTGATGGTAGATGACGTTGCGTTGACCCAGTAAATGAAGACTTTGCTGCCGTTACTTCCGGTTTCCGTGACGTCAATGGTGAGCGGCGTTCCGCCCTTGGCGCTGTTCCAGAAGTTATTGACGTGACAGCCGTTACGCTTTATCGGAAGCGTCGCCGAGGCGCAGATCGCGCCGGGTTTGCACATCGCGTCGGGCTGGATTGGATTGGCTTCGACGACCCCCGAGAGAGGAGCCATGCCCGGCCCTGCCATGGCCGGATTGAACGTGATTGCGGATAAAAGCACTGAGAGAAGGAACATCGTTGTTGTGTAATCTCCTATTGCGACGGTATACGTATGTATACGAGTAGGATAAGCTCAGACGTTACGGCTGCTGGCAAGCAAGCGCGGTCTTTTGCACAACTTTTAATTCCCGGGCGAGCCGAAAACGCGTCATCGCAACCCTTCCCGTTGATATATTATTTTTAATAGGGTATGCTCGGGCTCTCGCATTCGCCTGCTCCCAAAGCTACGATGGGTAAGAGGAATAAGGAGGCCATATGAGCGTCTATCGTGCCCCGCTCCGGGACATGCAATTCGCCCTTCGCGAGCTCGCCGGAGTCGACGAGCTTGCCAAACTGCCCGGCTGCGAGGAGACGCTCGACGTCCTAGACTCGGTGCTCGAGGAGGCGGCGGCCTTTGCCGCCGGTGTGCTCGACCCCCTGAACCGCAGCGGCGACAAGGAAGGGTGCACGTGGAGCGAGGGTGAGGTCGCTACCCCCCGCGGCTTCAAGGAAGCGTATAAAAAGTTTGCCGACGCGGGCTGGATCGGCTTGCCAGTCCCCGACGAGTACGGCGGTCAGGGCCTTCCGCAGATCATGCTCGGGCCGACGCTCGAGATGTGGAACGCCGCAAATATCGGCTTTGCCAATGGTCCCTTGCTCAATCAAGGCGCGATCGAAGCAATCGAGCTGGTCGGCTCGGACGAGCAGAAGCACCGCTTCATTCCGAATTTGGTTTCCGGCAAGTGGACCGGCACGATGTGCCTGACCGAACCGCAAGCCGGCTCGGATCTCGCGCAAGTGCGGACCCGCGCCGTGCCGGAGGGCGACCACCATCGCATCAGCGGGACGAAGATCTTCATCACGTTCGGCGAGCACGACATGGCCGAGAACATCATTCACCTGGTGCTGGCGCGCTTGCCCGATGCGCCCGAGGGCACGAAGGGCATCTCGCTTTTCATCGTGCCAAAGTTTCTCGTCAACGCCGACGGCACGCTCGGCGAACGAAACGACGTCGTCTGCGCGAGCATCGAGCACAAGCTGGGCATCAACGCAAATCCGACCTGCACGCTCAACTACGGCGAGAAAGGCAGCGGTGCCGTCGGCTATCTGGTCGGCGAGCCGAATCGCGGGCTCGAGTACATGTTTATCATGATGAACGCTGCCCGTTTTTCGGTCGGCGTGCAAGGCATCGCGCTGGCGGACCGCGCCTATCAGAGCGCGCTCGAATACGCGAAGGAGCGCGTGCAAGGGCGCGACCTCAAACCCGGCTCTAAAGCGCCCGAGGCAATCATCAAGCATCCCGACGTACGCCGGATGCTGATGGTGCAAAAGGCAACGATCGAAGCGATGCGCGCGCTTGCCTACGTGACCGCGGGCTCGCTGGACTACGTTGCGCGCCACCCCGACGAGAAGGTGCGCAAAGAGCATAAAGCCTTCGTTGAGCTGATGATTCCGGTCGTCAAAGGCTGGTGCACCGAGAGCGCCGTCGAGCTCTGTTCGATCGCACTGCAAGTCTTCGGCGGGATGGGATATATCGAAGAGACCGGTATCGCGCAGCAGTATCGCGACGTCCGAATCATCACGATCTACGAAGGAACGACCGGAATTCAGGCGCTCGACTTGATCGGGCGCAAGCTGCTGCGCGACATGGGTGCTGCGGCGACAAGCGTCGGCAAGAAGATGGAGGCCGTCGCGAAAGAGTGCGCCGCGCATTCCGACCCGACCGTCAAACGGATCGGCGAGGGGCTCGGCAAGGCACTCGCGACGCTCAACGAGACGTCGCAGTGGATTGGGATGAACGCGATGGGCGATCTGAATAAAGCCTTTGCTTGTTCTGTTCCGTACCTGCGTTTATGGGGAACCGTCGCCGGCGGCTGGCAGATGGCCCGCGCGGCGCAGATCGCGGCGGCAAAGATTGCGGCTAACGATTCCGATGCGGAGTTCTATCGGGCGAAGCTTGCGACGGCCGGCTTCTACGCGTCGCACGTGCTTTCGCAGTCCGAGTCGTTCAAGCGGCAGATCATGGACGGTTCGGGTGACGTCATGGCGCTGACCGAGGCGCAGTTCGATCTGGATCGCAAGATAGCCGTGAGCGTATAGCGATGATTCCGGTTGCCCCTCATCCGCGTGACGGCAGCGTTGCGGTCATTACGCTGGATAATCCGCCGGTTAACGCGCTATCGTTTTTGTATTGCGCCAAGCTGATCGAAACGCTCGAAGCCGCGCACGCCGACGATGCGGTCCAGGCCGTCGTGTTTACCGGTGCAAACGGCCTGTTCAGCGCCGGCGCCGACGTCAACGACTTCAATCGAGAGCCCCCGCCCAACGCGGTTACGATTCGCAACGTAATCGCCGCGATCGAAGAGAGCGTCAAAGTGCACGTAGCCGCGATTGACGGAAACTGCTTGGGCGGCGCTCTCGAGCTATCGCTAGCGTGCGATTACCGCGTCGCGACGCCGGGCGCGAAGGTTGGCCTGCCTGAGATCAAGCTCGGCCTCTTGCCGGGTGCCGGCGGCACGCAGCGGCTGCCGCGCTTGATCGGCGCGCGTGCCGCGCTCGAATTTATGCTCAAGGGCTCGTCGATTTCGGCCGAGCGGGCGCTGGAGCTCGGTATCCTCGACGAGGTTGTGCCCGATGTCGTCGAGCGTGCCGCGACGCTCGCGAAGGGACCGAAGCGTCGCGTTAGCGAGCGCCAAGCGATCATCGCCAAAGATCTGCCGCAGCAATCCGGGCCGTACGTCGTGGCGCAAGCACACAAGATGCTTCCGCCTGAGGATAACGGTGGTTTTGCCGCGCACAAGCTAATTGACGCGGTGCAAGCTTCGATCGAGTTGCCGTTTCCGTTCGGCGTCGCTCGCGAAGCGAGATTATTCGACGAACTCGTCCGCTCCGCGCCGTCGCAGGCATTGCGTCACATTTTCTTTGCCGAGCGTGAGCTGGCGAAGATTCCCGGCTTGCCCCCCTTCGACGAAGTTTATCCCGAGCGTAGTCGAGGGACTCAGGGTGACAACCTTGTCGTCAAGGTGGGCGTGGTCGGGGCGGGGACGATGGGGAGCGGAATCGCGATCGCCTTCGCGCAAGCCGGCATTCCGGTCATCGTGGTAGATAATAACGACGAAGCCGTCGACAAAGCGCGCCAGACGGTGATGGGCATGTTCATGTACCAGGTGCAGAAGGGCCGGTTGACGCAAGAAGAGGCCTGGAAGCGCGGCCAGTCGATTCGCTTCACCGACGACTGGAGCGAGCTCGCCGATGCCGACGTGATCGTCGAAGCGGTCTACGAGAATCTCGACGTCAAGCGCGAGGTTTTTCGCAAGCTCGACGCCATTACCAAGCCCGGCGCTATTCTCGCTTCGAACACCTCGACGCTCGACATTGATAAACTGGCCGCGAAGACGAAGCGGCCGGATCGGGTCGTGGGCCTTCACTTTTTCGTGCCGGCCAACATCATGCCGCTGCTCGAGATAGTTCGCGGCGAGAAGACCTCGGCGCAGACGATCGCAACCGCCTTCAAACTCGGCAAGGCGCTTCGCAAGAAGGCCGTGCTCTCGGGGAACGCCTTCGGGTTCATCGGAAACCGGATGATCTTCGACTATGTGCGCGAGGCGAACGCGCTGGCCGAAGAGGGCGTTACGCCGGCGCGCATTGACGCCGTTATGAAACGGTTCGGCTTCCCGATGGGGCCTTTTGCGATGAGCGATCTCTCCGGACTCGACATCGGTATGGCGGTCCAAAAAGCGCGCGGCGACGACGCCCTTGGGCGCACGAACGTGCTGGAGCGGCTGGTCCAGATGGGTCGGCTCGGACAGAAAACGATGGCGGGTTATTTCAAATACGACAAATCGGTCGGCAAAGGGCGCGAGCCGATCCCCGATCCCGAGGTCGAGCAACTCTTTGCCGAAGAAGCGCGCAAGGGCGGGATCGCGCCGCGCGAGGTAAGCGACGACGAGATCCGCGACCGGCTTCTGAACGCGCTGGTCAGTCGCGGCAAGCATCTGCTAGAGGAGGGCATCGCGCTGCGCCCCGGCGACATTGACATCGTCTACGTCTACGGCTACGGCTTCCCGCCGCATCGCGGCGGTCCAATGTGGGACGCAGGGCATCGCATCGTGTCGCCGTTCGCCCTTCGACAAGCTCAGGATGATACGGTGGAGGCCGGACAGGTTTCGACGCATGCGTGAAGCGGTGATCGTTTCGGCGGCGCGCACGCCGATTGGACGCGCCTTCCGCGGCGCCTTCAATCAAACCGAGGGCGCGACGATGGCGGGACACGTCGTCAAGCATGCGATCGAGCGCGCTTCGATCGATCCGGCAGAAGTTGACGATGTGATCATGGGTTGCGGTCTGCCCGAGGGCGCGACCGGCAACAACATCGGGCGCACCGCTGCGCTGCGCGCCGGCTGCCCAGTGACCGTACCCGGCGAGACGGTGAGCCGGTTCTGCGCTTCGGGGCTCGACGCGATTGCGATCGCTGCAAAGCGCGTTATCGCCGATGGGGCCAAGGTAACGATCGCGGGCGGCGTCGAGTCGATCAGCATGGTGCAGAACGACGTGCACGTCCGTTTCCTCACCGAGGAGTGGCTACTGCGGCACGCGCCCGATCTCTACACGCCGATGCTCTTCACCGCGGACTTCGTCGCGAAGAAGTATCAGGTTTCGCGCGAGCGTCAGGACGAATACGCGCTGCAAAGTCAGCAGCGTACGGCGGCGGCGCAAGCGGCGGGGCGCTTCGACGCCGAGATCGTCGCGCTGCCGTCTTGGAAGTACGAACAGAACAGAGAGAACGGCGCGGTGACCGAACGGCAGGTCGAGCTCGCGAAAGATGAGGGTAACCGCCCCGATACGACGCTCGACGGGTTGAGCGCGCTAAAGGGCGCCGTCCCCGGGGTCGGCGATACGACGATCACCGCGGGAAACTCATCGCAGCTTTCGGACGGCGCCGCCGCGGTCGCGATCGTGGACGGGGAGCTTGCGCGAAGCCGAAATCTCACGCCGCTCGGGATCTACCGCGGCTACGCCGCCGCGGGATGCGAGCCGGGCGAGATGGGCATCGCGCCGATCTATGCGGTGCCCAAGCTGCTCAACGCGCACGATCTCAGGGTCGACGACATCGGGCTGTGGGAACTCAATGAGGCATTCGCGGTGCAGACCGTCTATTGCCGCGACACGCTCGGAATCCCCAACGACCGCTTCAACGTTGACGGAGGCGCGATTTCGATCGGGCATCCCTACGGCATGAGCGGTGCGCGCATGACGATGCACGCCCTCATCGAGGGCAAGCGACGCGGCGCAAAATACGTGGTCGTCACGATGTGTGTTGCCGGCGGCATTGGCGCCGCCGGCTTATTCGAAGTAGCCTAGGGAACCTTATTCAGCGCACCTCGTTGTCGCCATCAGGCCTCCTTTACCATAGTAAACTTCGGCCCTTGGCTCCTAGGGCTGCATCTAAATAAGCTTCCCTAAGACTTAGCCGCGAAGGCGCTGCACCAGCCGTTAGGGCTGATTGATCCGTCGACTATTTTGCAAGTGCCGTTCGCTTTGGGCGAACTTCCCGGAATGTAGAACGTGCACTGCGAGCATTTCTTCCCGTTGTTGGGCGTGCTTTGGTATTTAAATTGCGTTTTCGAGCCTTTGGCTTGGGCGGTCGTCGTTTCCGCGAGCAGCAGACCCGCGAGGGCCGGCAGCACGACGGCGTTGGCGACAAAGGTGCGGCGCGTCATGCCGGGCTTGGACTCACTCATTTGCGATGATACCTCCGGTCGTACAGCTTGGCGGAGCGGCCTCGGTCATCCCTCTCACGCCGGCTTAATGGTAAGCTAATCGCGAATCGATGCTTTTTGCGCGCCTTTTCGGGTTCAATAGTGCTGAGGGGAAAACAGCACTATATGACTAGCAGATGGATCACTAGCTTGATTTCCGGGGTTGCCCTGCTCGCGGTGACCTTTTCCAGCGCGCTCCCGGCCTCAGCCGAGGCGGCGCCTGATAAAAACGGACCCGGCGTAACCCGGGTCAGCGTCATCCAGGGGTCGGCCGTCGTTCAACGCGGCGACAGCGGCAAGCAGGTTAGCGCGGTAGTAAACGCGCCGCTCCTTCCTGGCGACTACATTTCTACCGGCCAGACGTCCCGAGCCGAGCTGCAGTTCGACGGTTCGACCGCGGTGCGGCTGGGAGGCAACGTGCAGGCCCGCATTACCAACGACAACCCCAATAACCGCCAGCTCCAGCTCGCGGACGGCACCGTCGAAGTCGGTCTCACCCGCGAGACCGGCAACGTTCAGATAGACACGCCTTCGATCAGCGTTCGGGCCGCGCGCGCGGGTGACTATCGCATCTCGATCGGCCACGACGGCTCGACTTGGGTGACGGCGCGCCGCGGCGAGGCCGAAATCGTTACGCCGCAACAAAGCTACACGCTCGATTCAGGGCGAACGCTCGTCGCGCGCGGGTCGGCTACGGATCCATCAATTACGTACGCTTCGGAAGTCGGCTACGACTCGTTCGACGATTTCAACGCGAAGCGCGATCAGACAATGGTCGCAGCGATTGAGGCGAGTCCGAACCTCAATCCCGATATCGCCGGCTACGACAATCTTGGGGCCTACGGCCAGTGGCAAGACGTCGCAGGCTACGGGCAATCCTGGGTTCCAAATCAGCAGCAGGGCTGGTCGCCCTACGGTAACGGGAACTGGAGCTGGGAAGACGGCTACGGCTGGACGTGGGTCGGCGCAGAGCCTTGGGGTTGGGCGCCCTACCACTATGGCAACTGGTACTATGCCAACGGCTACGGCTGGGCTTGGCAGCCGCCGGCCTACTCCGCGGCTCCCGCGTGGTCGCCCGCGCTCGTCGGCTTCTTCGGTTTCGGCGCGAGCTTCGGTGGACCGGGCTTTGGCGTCTCGGTGGGCTTCGGCTACCCGAATATCGGCTGGTATCCGCTCGCACCCTTCTGGCCGTATTCCCCGTGGTATCCCGGCTGGGCGTGGACTGGCTTCGGATGGGGCTGGGGCGGCTATGGCTGCTGCGGCGGCTTCGGCGGAACGCGGGTCGTCAACGTCACGAACATCACAAACATTTACCGTAGGTTCCCACATGGCGGTGTCCACGGAACGATGGTCGGGAACTTCCAGCGCGGAGCCGTCTTCGGTCATACGTTCTCGGTCGATCCGCATCGGATCAACGGCCAGGTAGGAATGATTCACGGACCGGTGGCCGTGACACCGAGCCGCGACAGTCTCGGCTTCGGCGGCCGTCCGGTCAGCGCGCCGGTTACGCTCTCTAGAAGTTTCGATTCGCCGCGATTCGCCTCGGTCAACCGGGGGCTCGCAACGCGAAACTCCTTCGACGAACAACAACGATCGGTCTCACACGCGATCGAGAGTAACCACAATAACGCACCCATAAGCCGCGACAACGCGACCCTCTCTCACGGCGCGGATACGGTCCGGCGCGACGAAGCGCCGTCAACTACGACGCGTCATGAAAGCGGACCGTCCGATTCATGGCAGCGCTTCGATCAAACGCGCGGCGAGCAGTCGGGTCGAAACGGCGCAATCGCGGCGCGTACCGACTCGAACTCGTCACGTGCACCCTCGAGCTCGTGGAACCGGTTCTCGCAAGACCGCGGTAATGTCTCGTCGTCTAACGACCGCGGCTCGTACTCTCGTGGCGATTCGTTCGGGCGTGGTGACTCGTATTCGCGCGGTGACTCGTATTCGCGCGGGGATTCGTCCGGGCGCGACTCGAACGGGGGCTCGTACGGGCGTGATTCATACGAGCACAACCCGTACGGCGCGAGCTCGCGCAGTTCGTATCCGTCGTACGCGCGTGGTTCGTATGGTTCGTCGTACGGCCGCAGTTCGTATCCATCGTACGCCCGCGGGTCGTACGGCTCGCAGCCGTCGTACTCGCACGGCTCGTACCCTTCGTACTCGCACGGCTCGCAGCCGTCATACTCGCACGGCTCGCAGCCGTCATACTCGCACGGGAGCTACTCGGCTCCGCATCCGTCCGGCGAAGCAGGCGGCCCACGCGGTGGGGGCAAACCTCCGCGCTAAATCGAGAATCGCGCAAAGCAAATAGGGGCGGCGCCAAGGCGCCGTCCTTTTGCTTGCAGAAGCGTGTCGGCAATCCCACTTCGGCATTTCGATAAGGAGCCAAGGACCAATGAACTTCAAACGCTATTCGCTGGGCGTCGCCGCAATCTGCCTGATTGCCGGCCTCCCGGCGATCGCGCCGGCATATACGCAGGTTACTACCGCACACCCGATCAGAGTCAACGGCTGCAACCCCGAGCGGAACGTCAGCTACGGCTGGTCCGGCTATACGCCGGGATTCTATGGCCCGGGCGTCTACGGCGGCTATTGGGGCTGGCCGTCGGTATACGGTCCGACCTACTACCAAGCCCCGATCGAACACGATCCGACGCTCGGCATCGACTACGTCAACGTGACCAACGCCGTGATGAAGCAGATCGAGTTCGGGCTGATCGTTCACGGCAACCTTGTCGCCGAGGTCAAGGACGTTGGGACGTTCTCGCCGGGCGCCGAAATCAAGCACAAGTTCGGTCTGAGTCGAAATGTCTTTCCACTTCAAACGAGCTACGCGAAGTGCGTTCCCCTGAAGATCACGTTCGAGGACGGATCGCATTGGAAGAATCCACACTTGCCGGCGTACCGCGCCAGCATGTACGGGCACCCGCCGCAGGAGTAAGTCGAAAGTTACGATGGCACAAGATCTCTCTGCAGTACAAGCGCGCGACAACGTTTGGGAGATGGCGCAGCGCCAGCTCGACGAAGTCGGGATGCTCATTGGGCTGAACGAGTCGCTTCACGGCTATCTCCGTCAGCCCAAGCGCGTGCTCGAAGTCTCCATCCCGGCGCGGATGGATAATGGCGGTTTTCGCATGTTCACCGGTTACCGCGTGCAGCATAACCTCTCGCGCGGGCCGGGTAAGGGCGGCATACGTTTTCATCCCGACGTGACGCTCGACGAAGTCAAGGCGCTCGCGATGTGGATGACCTGGAAATGCGCGCTGGTGAACATCCCGTTCGGCGGAGCGAAGGGCGGCGTCATCTGCAATCCCAAGGAGATGTCGCTCCAGGAGCTCGAGAACCTCACGCGCCGGTTCACGACTGAAATATCTATCATCATCGGGCCCGAAAAAGACATCCCCGCCCCTGACGTCTACACGACGCCGCAGATCATGGCGTGGATCATGGACACGTTCTCGATGCAGCATGGCTACTCGATTCCCGGCGTCGTCACCGGAAAGCCAGTCGCCATCGGCGGATCTGCTGGGCGCGACAAGGCGACCGCGCGCGGCTGCATGTACGTGGTCGACGAAGCGATGGAAGTGCAAGGAAAGACGATCGAGGGCGCCCGCGTCGCAATTCAGGGATTCGGCAATGCCGGAATGTACGCAGCGCAGCTCATGAGCCAGCACGGATACAAGATCGTCGCCGTCTCCGATTCGCTCGGTGCCGTGTCGAACGAGCGGGGTCTCGACATCGCACAACTGACCGCGCACAAGTTCGAGACGGGATCGGTCGTCGGCTTCACCGGCGGCGAGCGAACCGACAACAAGGAAGTGCTGGAGTTCGATTGCGACGTTCTGGTGCCGGCCGCGCTCGAAAAAGTCATCACGCGCGAAAACGCGCCGCGCATCCGAGCGAAGATCGTCGCCGAAGCTGCAAACGGGCCGACGTTACCCGAAGCCGACGACATTCTATTCGAGCGCGGGATCATGGTCCTGCCGGACATTCTGGCCAACGCAGGCGGCGTGACGGTTTCCTACTTCGAATGGGTGCAAGACCTTCAGGCGAACTTCTGGGAAGAGGACGAGATCAACGAGCGCCTCAAACGCAAGATGACGCGCGCGTTCCGAGAGACCCATGAACAGGCGAAGCGCCACGGCGTATCAATGCGCAAAGGAGCGTATTGCGTCGCGGTAGCGCGAGTCGCCGAAGCGACGAAGCTGCGCGGCCTCTACCCGTAAGGGCAACTGGCTCGTACGCAACTCGGCTTCTTTGGCGGCGGCAGCCGCACGCTTGTCGACGACGAGAACGGGAGAATCGTCTACACGCCGGCCTTCGCGGACGCGCCGACTGCGCGACGCTGGTTCGAATCCTTACGCGATGCCGTAACGTGGCGCAGCGAGCGCCGGCGCATGTACGATCGCGACGTGGACGTGCCGCGGCTCGTCGCCGGCTACCGGCTTTCGGATCGGGAGCTGCCGCCGGTTCTCACGGAGGCATCGCAGCGGGCCGCCGGCGTGACGGGGACGCCCTTCAACAGCGTCGGCTTGAACTTCTACCGCAGCGGACAGGACAGCGTCGCGCCCCACAACGACCACCTTTACGAAATCGTCGCCGGCTATCCGATCGCTTTGATCTCACTCGGAGCGACGCGGCTGATGACGATTCGCAGCAAAACGAAACCTCGTCGCATCTTCGATCTCGACTTAGAAGAGGGAAGTCTTTTGCTGATGAGCTTCGAGACGCAGAAACACTACGACCACGGCATCCCAAAGACGCGCGCCGCAGTTGGCCCGCGCATTAGCGTTGCCTTGCGAGTACGCCCCTGAGGGAAACTCTGCTTCAGCGCATCTCGTTGTCGCCACCGGCGTCGTTTACCATAGTAAACTTCGGCCAGCGGCTCCTAGAGCTGCAGCTGAATCAGAGCTACCCTGATGAATTAGGGTGTAGCGGCGGGTGCGGACGTAATGCCGTAGATGGCCTGGGCGGGACCGCAAACCTGGCTCGAGTTGAGCTTGAAATCCACCAACTGCTCGCCCACTTCGGTAACCGAGGTCCCGACGACGGTAACCGGCGCGCCGGCGGGGAGCGCGAGCCGATTGTAGAGCATATCGGTCTGCCGCGTTAGCGCATCAATTGACCGATCGGTGAGATTGTCGTTGAACCACTTGCACCCATCGACCGCGCTTCGAAGCCCGGTAAACGTGTAGACGATCTCTTGCGCGGACGCAGTGCCGGCGGCGAGGGCGACCATGAGGGCGAATGCGGCGAGGGCGGCGGATTGGCGCTTCATTTTGTCTTGATACTACGCGCTGATGCGGCGCCCTGTTAGCTCGGCGGCAGCGGCGGCCAGCAAGCGTCGTACGTCGTCGTCGCTCGTCTGCTCAAAATTTCGATAGTAGAGTCCGACCGCATGAAACGGTTCGGGCGTCGCAACGCAGACGACGCGATCGACCACGCTACTGAGGCTCGAGCAGGTGCGGGACGCCGCCACCGGTACGCCCGCGACGATCGCCGCTGGATTACGTCGTCGCAGCGAGGTCGCGGCGGCGCGCATCGTCGCGCCGGTGGCGAGCCCGTCGTCCACGACGATCACGATCTTGCCGGCGAGGTCGGGGTGGGGCGAGTCGCGATAGGCGCTCTCGCGCCGGCGAAGCTCGATGATCTCACGGCGCACGACGTCCTGGAGCGCGGCTTCGTCGATACCGAGCGTTGCGATGAGATCCTCGTCGACGACGCACGTTCCGTCGCTAGCGAGCGCGCCCATCGCCAGCTCCTCGTGCCCCGGAACGCCGAGCTTGCGGACGACGTAGAGGTCGAGCGGTGCTCCAATCCGTCGCGCGACTTCGTAGCCGACCGGCACACCGCCGCGCGGCAACGCCAGCACGACGGCCTGAGGATTGTTCGCGTAGCCGGCGAGCTTCTCGGCAAGCTGCCGCCCAGCGTCGGGACGGTCAGCGAAGATTTGCACCTTACTCGTTACCCACTATCTATTCGGGGACACCGCCGTTGCGCTCGATAATCTCGCGGACGGCGCTCTCGCCGGAAGGCAGCTTGCCGCAACTCATCACGGGCGGAAGGGGCGCGGCCTCGAACCTATTCGGCCTTTGCGTGAAGTCAAAAACGTCCTCCATCGACGCCGCCGTGCCATCGGTTACCCCGAGCGAGCCGAGGCCAAAGGTCTGCTCCACCAGCTTCAGGATGCTGCCGAAGTCGTAGTGTGTATGCGAAATATAGCCCGGCTTCGCAAACGGCGAGATGACGATCATGGGAACGCGAAAGCCCAAGCTCGTGTAGCTGATTTGGGCGGGCGGCGCGTTGTCGTACCATCCACCCCAGTCGTCCCAGACTAAAACGACGGCAGTGCTCTTCCAATACGCGCTGGTGCCGAGCGCGTTGACGACCTTCGTCACCCACCAGGGTCCGCCGTTGCAGCCGCTAGCGGGGTGATCCGAATCGGCCAGCGACGGGATAACCCATGAAACGGCCGGCAGCGCGCCGGCCTTGATGTCTGCAAAGATCGTCGTGTTAGGTGTACTGACGTTCGTTTTCCAATCCGGACCGTAAAAGATCTTCTTGATTGCCCGGTAGCCGTTCCAGACCGAGCCAGAGAAGTCGGCGTGAATGCCGAACGCGACATCTACGTAATACCGCCAAGAAACGTTCGCTGCGTCGAGCAGATCCGCCACCGTGGCGTACGTAAAGCACGGCCGGGGCCCATCGGGATTGTAACGACCGTTTCGCGTGAGTACCGGCGTATGCGCGCCGACGGCAACGTCGCAACCCCACGGCATTGCGTCGGGCTGGTCGGTGAGCGATTCGCGATCGTTAAGCCGCACCGAACCGGATATCAGCATTTGATGGGCGATAAAGCTCGAGGCGGTCTCGGTAAAAAACGTTTCGTCGGAGAGCGCGTACTGCTTCGCCAACTTCCAGTAGGGTTCGCTGTCGGAACGTCTGACGTATGAGTAAGGGTAGAGTTTGGCCGGGTGACCGCCCTGGACTTCGCCTAGGTCGATAAGATCGAAGCCATCGTTCCGGCAAACGTTCGACGGGTCGGGATCGCATTCGATCTCGAAACACTGATGGCTGTGACAGATGTCCTTGCCGCCGAACCGCGGCAATCCTTGCGCGAGCTTGCGCGGCTGCAGCGGAATCTCGCCAGTTACCTCGCACCAACGCGGCCCCGCCTCGCAGAGGCCTTGCATCGCCGTGTTGGCGCCGGGAAAACCCGCAAAGAGATTATCGAAACTGCGATTCTCCTGCACCATGATGACGATGTGCTGGATTGCGTTTGTCGCAGGCGGTCCGCTGGGCCCCGGTACCGGCGCCGAGCCGGACGAACCGCTGCAACCCACTGCCACGAGGGCAACGACGAGCGCCGGAAGCGGCGGGAGCCGCAGCACTATTCCGGCACGCCGCCGTCGTGCTCGATGATTCGCGCTGCGTCGCTGGGGTTGGTTACTTGCGTGGCGCACGGCATGTGGTGTGGAAGCGGCGCCGGTTTGAAGGCGTTGGGCGTCTGGTGAAAGT
>JBAVSO010000123.1:0-11292 GCA_049695635.1 Candidatus Cybelea sp.
CGGAAGATACGCATACGCGAAATCGCGCGGGCCTCCGTAAAAATGCTCGCGCTCGAAGCCGTTCATCTTGCCGCGATTCCAACCGGCCACGGCATCGCGCCAATTGTTTTCTATGTTTCCGGGGTTCTCGAGCGGCGTTGCGCGCAACGGTAGCCGCTTCGTTCCGGCGTAACCAAACGCCGGCGCATCGGCTCCCGGAAATCCGCTAAAGAGGTCGTCGAAGCTGCGGTTCTCCTGAACGACGATCACGATGTGCTTGACGTACCGATGCGCGGGCGCGCTCGTTTGAGGCGCGACCGGCGTCACCGTGCCGCTGCAACCCGCAACGAACGCAACGCTCAGCAAGAACGACGCTCCTACGTCGAGCCGATACGTAGCCATCGCGAGATGTTTTCAGCGAAGGCCGCACCGCGACCTTGCGCGACCTTGCGCGACCTTCCGTCCAATGCGATAATGTCGAAAGACTGGAGAACGGCAGAGTGAGAAAGAGCGTACTGGTTACACTAGCCGGCGTTGTCACGGTCGCAGCGTGCTCGCAACTGCATAACGCCGGCGGAGTATTGCCATCGTCACCGGAATTCTTCGACAATCTCGAGTCTTCGTCGAAGCACTTAAGCCACGTCGTAATCGTCGTTCAGGAGAACCGCAGCTTCGACAATCTTTTCGCCACGTTTCCGGGCGCCGACGGAGCGACTGAAGGTTTGATGAAAACGCCAGCGGGCGACGTCAAGATTCGGCTCAAGAAGAGTCCGCTCGTGATGGATAACTTGGGGCACCAGCATCATTCGTTCTTGCTCGAGTACGACGACGCAAAAATGGACGGCTTCGGGCTCGTCAAACGGGTGTTGGGCAAGGGAATGAAAATCGTCAAGTCCGGGAGATACGCATACCGGTACGCCGACCCTCGAGACATCCGGCCTTATTGGACGATGGCCCGTCAGTACGTGCTTGCCGATCATACGTTCTCGACGCAAAGCAGCAGCAGCTTTACGGCGCACCAAGACCTGATCGCCGGGGGGACGCCGATCGGCAAGAACGGCGATAACGTCATCGACTTTCCAACGCCGTCGGCGTGGGGATGCGACGCGCCGCCGGGAACCGTTACTTCACTGATCACTCCGACGGGCCGGTATCTGCGCGATAAAGGGCCGTTTCCGTGCTTTACGTACCCGACGCTGCGCGATCTGCTCGATTCCAAAGGCCTCTCATGGCTATACTTCACGAATACATCGCCGGCACACACCTGGGATGCGTTCGACGCAATCAGCGCGGTGCGTTACGGGACGGAGTGGCAAACGAACATCGTCGTCCCGGAGACACAAATCTATCAGACGATAGCGGGCTCGCAACTACCCGCCGTTTCATGGGTCATTCCCGACGCGCTGGATTCGGACCATCCGTCCAGCCATCGCGACACCGGCCCCTCTTGGGTCGCAAGCATCGTCAACGCGATCGGCAAAAGCCCCTACTGGCGTTCGACTGCGATCGTCGTTGTATGGGACGATTGGGGCGGAGAGTACGACCACGTCCCGCCCCCGCAGATGGACGGTCAGGGTCTGGGAATGCGCGTTCCGATGCTTGTCATTTCGGCGTACGCGCGCGAAGCAGCCCCCGGGACTCCAGGTTACGTCTCGCACACGCGCTACAGCTTCGGCAGCATCCTCAAGTTCATTGAAGACAATTGGAACCTCGGAAGACTCGGTACTTCTGACAGCGGTTCGAAGAGCATCGGCGATTGTTTTGACTTCGAGCAGGCGCCGCGTGCATTCACGCCGATCGGCGCGAAGTACTCGCGGGCGTTCTTTGAAAGGCGCCCGCCATCGGGATTGGCGCTCGACACCGAGTAGTTGTATTAGGGTCCCGTTGCCGAATGGAGAGGCATCTCCGGGATACCCGCAGCCTCACGGATAGCCGTGATGTCGCGCACGAGTGCCTCGCCTAAGCCGTCGTTGGGCGGACAGCTCAAGTCGGGCGAGACCCAGTCTTGCCACGTGACGTGCATTGACGTACCGAACGACGCACTCTTCATGCAAGGAGCGGCGGAGGCGTTACCCTTGCGCGCGGCGGCTAGGTCCGAGAAGAAACGAGCCGCCGTCGCCGAGGGAACGGCGAATGGCTTCGGCGTCGTGGCTGCGCTTTCGCCGCGCTTCTGCAGCGTAAACGATGCTTTGCCGTCCGACGCGACGTGAATCGTGTAGCCGTACGAGTTAGTCGAACCCGAGTTCACGATCACGGCGGTGTCGGCAGGCGTGGCGGCCACTACCCCCAGAATCGCAAGCACGGCGAAGAGAGTTGCCCGAACGAACATCTCAAAAGCCTCCTACTCCATTGGGCGTGCCCCAGCCGGTCGTCGTGTCGTAGACCGACTTCGAACTTCCCACCCGATGATACGCGGCGCTTCCGGCATGGCGCCATATCCATCGTGGCGCATTCGTTCGTGCCGCGCTGGGTCCCAAGGCGAACAGCGCAGCGATGATAGCGGCACCGACGCCGGTCCCGCCCATCTGCTGCCATCCTCCGCTTGCCGATTCGTAGACCGCGACGCCGGTCGCCGGATCGGCGACCGCCGAGACGTCAACGACGGTTCGCGATTTGCACTCTTTTTCGTGTTGCCACGAGGGTCGAGCGACGTAAGCGCTACAGCCGCCGGCCCCACTCCATCCGCGCTCGGCCCAGCCGCGCGCCGAGGATCCGGCTACGAGCGTCGTTCCACCGACGCAAACCACACCGGCATAGCTGCACGGCGCCTTAGCGCCGGTGCCGTAGCCGGCGCTCGCTGTTATCGCGCGTCCCGCGTGGTCGTACGCAGCCTCTCGCGCGTCCTCTTCCTTACCGCTATAGGAGTTGACAACCGCGACGGCGCCCGCTGAAACGGCGGCATCGACGCCCGTCGCGAGATCGGCATTCTTGTTGCTGTTTGCCTGGACGAGCACGATCTTGCAGTTTGGACAGATCGCCGACGTCACGTCGAGATCAAGCGCTTGCTGCGCGCGCCAGTCGTCGTTCGAATCGGCGTCGGGCTTCGGTAATGGGCTCGCGTGCCCGTTTTGATTGACGATCCTTAGGCATCCGCTCGAAGCCGCGCAGTTCGTAAGCCCCATGCTCTTGCGATAGACGGCGAGATCGCCGGCCGCGCTCGAATACCCGTACGCCTCGACGATTCCGACGACCGCGCCTCTTCCACCATTTCTTGCCGCTTGCGTCAGAGCGTAGGCGGCTTGCAGATCCGACGCGCAATAGGGCGCGGTGCGGTTGCAGCCGCCGCTTCGCGCGACGCGTGCGGCCTCGCCGCCGGCTTGGACGATCGCATCGCAGGTTCGCCGGCCGGCAAGTGCCGGTTGCCGGCACGCGAAGCGAACGCCGGACGACCGCACGACTGACGAACGCGTCGGTGCGGCACTCGGCGACGCGCTCTCTGAAACCGGGGCCGCATCGTCGGACGAGTCGGACGAATCATCGCTAGCGTGCTCTTGCGGCGATTCCCGTGTCGCCGGCGCTTGAGACGTGCTTTGCGGCTGATCGACCGGTAACGGCGACTGCTCTAGCGAGCCGCCCATGCAGCCCGCCAAAGCAACGATGGCGATCAGCGCGAGAATTCTTAGAATGCGCCGATCCCTTTAGGCGTGCCCCAACCGGTCGGACCGTCGAATCCGAGGCGGGCCGTGCAGATGTACGTGACCGAAGACGCACACGTGCTGCCGATGCGCGGATCAATGTTGTTTCCGTGCGTAACGTCGTTCACGTTATCTTTATGGTGCTTCCAGAAGTACGAAGGGCCCATCTGGTTTGCGGCGTTTTCAGCCAGAGCGTAAACCGCCGCGATGATTTGGGTCGACGCGCTGGTGCCCCCGAAGAGCCAGAAGCACTGCGGCGGATTGCAGCCGATTTCGGAGTTGTAAACGATTACCGGCGAACGCAGCGACGCGCTAGCCGATGTGTCGGCCGCCGACCGCTTCTTGCAACCCGTATCGGTCTGCCACGACGGTTTCGCGATCGTCGAGCTGCAGGCGCTGCCGGTTGCTCCGCACGGACCGCTGCACTGATCGAGGTTGAGATCGTTCCAAACGCTCTCGCTCCAGCCGCGCGCGTTGTGCGCTCGGACGAGTCGCGTTCCGCCGATGCAGACGACGTACGTGAAGGTGCATGGCTGGATCGGTCCGCCGCCGTAGCGGCCGCCGCCGCCGTTGTCGCCGGCCGCCGCCGTGATGACGACACCCGGCTGGTGAAAGGTCTTACTATCCGGTCCTTCCGGGCCGCCGCCCCACGAAGCCGAGATGTATTTCGCACCCAGCCGGCCGGCCGTGGCTATGCCGGCATAGAGATTGCTCGTGTGATTGTCGTTGCTCTGAACGAGAATAATCTTGCAGTTGGGACAGATTCCCGAGACCATGTCGAGGTCCAGCGACTGTTCGCCCCGCCAGTCGTCGCTCGGCGGCGGCTCCGCAGGCAGCGGCGATGAGTGACCTTCCTGGTTGACGATGCGCAAACATTTGTCTGCCGTCCCGCAGGCCTTTAATCCCATTACCTTGCGGAACTCCGCGAGATCCGAGGCGGCACGATGATATCCGAACGCATCCACGATTGCGACGGTTTTATCTTTACCGCGCGTCAACGAGGGGAGCTTATACGCTTGCTGCAGATCGATCGGACAGTAGCCCTGACTGAACGGGCAGCTCTCGCTCTCGTTTTGTACGTCGGATTGGACCTGATTTTGTGCCGTTTGCGTTGGCATCACGTCCGTTCGCACCGACGCGAAACACTGCATTTGGTCTGCGGTGCCGGATGCCGGACAAAGCTGCCGTACGGGGTCCGCCGTCAGGAACGGGACGTCGCCGCTGGCGGGTCCCGCGAGCGCGTCGGGCGGCAAATCTGCGTCCTGCGTAACGGCCGCATTCGGCGGGACCAGCGATCGGCTCATCGCGCCGCCCGAGCATGCGGCCAGCGCAACGACGGCTAATATCGGTAGAGCTTGAAGTATTCTGTGGTTCACAATGACCCTCCCAACCGTTAACGAGGCGGCGCCCCCTGCCGTTACCAGGTAACGGGGGAGTCTTCTCAATGGATGCCCCTGGAGCCCCCATCCGTCTGCGCATTCCGACGCCCTTGCGTCGCGATTTGTTGATCGTAGGCAACGGCGAGGTGATCCTGGCGAGCGATTTCGTCGCACCGAAGCGAGCAAGTGAAGGCAAACCGAGCGACGCGTTGCTCGCCGAGGCGAAGATGCAGGTGCGGGCCTATTTCAGCCGGCGCTTAGGCCGTTTCGATCTGCCGCTGGCGCTGGACGGCACGCCTTTACAAGTTGCCGCATGGCGCGCGGTTTCCTCACTCGCGTTCGGAGAGTTCGTTTCGTACGCTGACGTCGCGCGCGCGATTGGACGACCGCTGGCACATCGCGGCGTTGCAGCCGCGATGGCGGCGGCGCCGTTCGATCTCTTCGTTCCCGCGCATCGAGTGATCGGAGCCGACGGACGAATCAAAGGTGCTGGACCGGCGTCAATGCGGATCCGTCTTGCGGCCTTCGAGCGGGGCGCCTCCGGCTACACTATTGTTTGACGGCGTCGATCAGCACGATCCCGCGTCCGCCGAAGTCGCGTAACTTGTCAAGCGATGCGACAGCCGCTCCAAGCGGCGTATCCGGATTCGTCGCCTCAGTGATCGAAAAGCCGGTCTGCTTCTTCGCTTGCGCGTCGATGGGATCGCGCAGCATGCTGGGAACGTTCTTGAACCTTCCGATCAGGCCGAGCATCGGGCCGGCTTTTTCGTCGAGTGTCTGCGGGTCGACCACCATCACGACCACGCCGTGACGTTTGCCCGGATCGGTCCCCTCAAACGCGACGAAATCGATGCCGAGCACGCGCGTGTGGGTGCGCACCGCATCAACGCCGTTTCCGGTCACGGCGAGCCGATAGCCGGACGGTGGATTCGCGCTCAGGCTTCCAAGCCACGATTCGAGTGCGGGCATCATGGCCTGCGTCCCGGCGACGACGTCGTGACCGTCGTAGGTTCCCGCCCCCTGCGAGAGCACCGCGCTGTCGGCGAGTCCGGGTTGTTTTGAGACCGTCGTATGCCACCCGTGCGTCGACAGGACCTCGGCGCCGTCGAACAGCGGGAAGGCGATCGGATCGGTGGTGGCCGCGGACGAGCCGCCCGTCGAGCCGTGGCTCGCGCTCGAACAGGCCGCCAGCACGACGGCCGCGAGCGCCGCTAGATATGAACGCGTCACTGGCAACGCATTCGAGGAGAACCCCACGACCCCCCGTAAGCCTTAGCGGTCTGTAGCCCCCGGATGTGCAGTGACGCTGCCCGTTTTCGGGATGAAATGCAAGGAGCGATGAGCGACAAAAGGGTGGCTTTGCGAGCGAAGAGCGACGATGCAGCTCGCCCGAAAACGGGCAGCCCTTTGGGTCATGGGCAGCACGGGCGCGCTGGCGGCGTTGCTCGTCGGTCACAAAGCTGCAGCTGTGCTCCCTCCTCGCGCCTTGCCACTCGCACCCGTGGTGCCCATGACGGCGCTACACATCCGCGGGTTACAGACCGCTAGTGCCGCTGTCCTATGGCTCATACCTGAAAATTGACGAGCTTCTTGCCTTACAGCAACCGCTCTCTCGCCCTGCGCACCACGATGAGATGCTCTTCATCATCATCCATCAGGTCTACGAGCTGTGGTTCAAGCAGCTTCTGCACGAGGTCGACGGCACGATGCGCGCGCTCGACCGCGACGACCTGCTCCGCGTAGCGAAGCATTTTCGCCGTATCCATACGATTCAACGGCTGCTCGAACAGCAGGTTGACATTCTCGAAACGATGACGCCCCAAGAGTTCAACCAGTTCCGCGACAACCTCAATCCCGCGAGCGGCTTTCAATCAATACAGTTTCGCGAGCTGGAGTTCGCTGCCGGGGTGCGGCGTACCGAACTCTTAAAGTGGATCGAGGCCGACGAGGGCGCGCGCGCCCGTCTCGAGGCGCGCCTGAACGAACCGTCGCTCTACGATCGCGCCAAGGGGTTGCTCCGCCGGCGAGGGTTCGAAGTCGATTCGAGCGCCGATCTGATCGAGAGCTACCGCCGAATCTACTCGAATGAAGCGCAGTATTACGACCTCTACCTCTTGCTGGAGGATCTCATTGAGTTCGACGAGCGCTTTCTTCTGTGGCGCGGCCGCCACGTGCGCATGGTCGAGCGAATGATCGGTCAGAAGCAAGGCACGGGCGGTTCCTCCGGCGCACGTTACCTCGAAGGCACGCTGGGTTATCGCTTCTTTCCAGAGCTCTGGGAAGTCCGTACCTACCTGGGCGAAGGGACGTACGCATGAGCCAAACGCTTGCGCTCGCATCGCGAGAGTTCTCACAGTGGCGCCAGCAGTTCCCAATCCTCGCGAACTCGACGTATCTCGTCAGCCATTCGATGGGGGCAGCACCGCTGCGCGCGCGGCGCATGCTCGAAAGCTATTGGGAAGAGTGGGCTGCCGAGGGTCCCGAGGCGTGGGAGCGCTGGCTGCCGCGCATCGCTGAGATCGCGGACGGCATCGGCGCGATCATCGGTGCGCCTGCGGGGAGCTGCTTCTTAGGCCCTAACGTTTCGGTGCTTCAAGCCGGGATCGCGACCTGCATCGACTTTCGCGGCGAGCGCAACGAGATCGTTTACGAGGCGCTGCAGTTCCCGTCGCTCACCTACGTTTGGCGCGAGTGGGAGCGTTACGGAGCTGCGGTCCGGATCGTCCCCTCCGAGGACGGGCGCACGATTCCGACCGAACGTATCATCGAAGCGATCACCGAGAGAACCGCGCTCGCCGTGCTGTCGCACGCGTATTACGTTTCCGGTGCGCTCGCCGATGTCCGAACGATTCAAGAGCACTGCCGCCGCATCGGCGCGCTCCTCTGCGTTGACGCCTATCAAACCACCGGCGTCTACCCCTACGACGTCACCGCTTGGGACCTCGATCTGGTGACCGGCGGATCGCACAAATGGCTCTGCGGCGCGGCCGGCTGCGGCTGGATCTACCTCAAGCCCTCGCTGCTCGAAACGTTTCGCCCGGCGGTCACGGGTTGGATGGCGCACGCGCACCCATTTTCGTTCGAGCAAGCACCGATCGTGCACGCGCCGTCAATGTACCGGTTCGGCCACGGCACGCCGACGATTCCGGGCTACGTGGTCGCGCAGCCGGGGCACCAGATCGTTGCGTCCATCGGCGTCGCGCGCATTCGTCAACGCAACGTTCAGCTTACCGAGAAGATCGCCGCCATGGCGCTGGAGCGAGGGCTACGCGTCAAATCGCCGCTGGAGCCGGAACGCAGAACCGGTTGGATCGGTATTGACTTCGACGGCTCCGAGAACGCCTGTCGCCGCTTGATCGAGCAAAGAGTCTTCGTTGATTATCGTCCCGGCTGCGGCATCCGCGTTGGACCGCACTTCTACACGGCCGACGCAGAGATCGACGAGTTCTTTCGGGTGCTAGACAGGACGCGGTAGCGTGGGCGCGGCTTCAATGATCGTCGATCACACGAGAATTGGCGCCGCATTCCGGCGCCTTTCGATTCCGGTCGCCATCCAGATCCTCGGAGACCAGCTTCTCGGAACCGCCGACACGATCGCGATCGGCAGCTTGGGCGCGGTCGCACTCGCAGGCGCGACCGCGGCGAACACGATCTTCATCGCGATCGTCTTCTCGGCGTCCGGTTTCATGAGCGGCACCTCGATCGTTGCGGCACAGAGTATCGGCACCGGCGACGTCAACGGCTTCGGGCGCACCGTTCGCGCCGGCGTGGCTGTACCGCTGCTGATCGGAGTCGCGGCATTTGCCACGAGCCTTTTCGCTTCGGCGCCGGCGATCCACGCGCTCGTCGGCGCGTTGCCGAGCGCGCACGCAAGCGCGGTATATCTCGTGCTGCGCTGCGCGTCGATTCTTCCGATCGTCCTCTCGGGAACGTTGATCGTAGGATTAGGCGCCGCGGGAAACCAGCGGCTCGGAATCCTCGTCCTCGTGGTCGTCAACCTCATTCATATTCCGCTGCTGTTGATGCTGGGTCTGGGCTGGTGGACGCACCATCCGTTTGGAATCGTCGGCGCGGGCGTCTCCTCGTTGCTCTCCGAAACGATTGCGGCATGCTACGCGATCTATTACGTGACGCGCCGCCCGGAGTATCGGGTCTTTGCCGAAAAGGATCTCTCCTGGCCGCTCGCGCGACGCTGCGCGCGGATCGGTTTTCCCGAAGCAGTATTCCTGCTCGGCGTTACCGTCCCCGATATAGTTATCGTTGCAATGCTCGCTCCGCTAGGCGCGATCTCGGTTGCGGCGTTTCGCGCGCTTAACGTCGTCTCGGATCTGACCTTCGTCGTGCCGAGTCCGTTACAGAGCGCAGCGCAGGTGGTCATCGGCCAGCGGCTCGGCGCGCGCGATCCTGCCGGCGCGCGCTGGTTTTTCGAACGCGCACTGCGCATCTCGCTCGTCGTTACGACGATCACCGGGGCGCTCGTCGCAATCTTTGCATGGCCGCTGGCCTACGTCTTTACGCTCGACGCGACGATCGCGACGATTGCGGCATGGCCGCTGGCGTTGCACATGGTAACGCTCCCGCTCAAGGGCTGGGCGATGATATCCATCGCTCCGATCCGCGCGTCGGGCGACACTCGGTTCTCGATGGCCGTCGGTCTCCTCTGCAGCGTGCTGGTCATTCCGCTCGCATGGATCGGCATCGAGCGCCTCCATCTCGGCCTCTACAGCGTCGCGCTCGGCTGGATCGTCGCCTGGACCGTGCGCGCGCTCGTCACGCAATGGAAGCTGCGCGACGGCGCGTGGATGCGGCGGGCTCCCCTCGCGGCATAACGAAGAGTACCGGCGATGGCATTTACCGAGGGATTCATCTCGGAGCTGGTCGGGCGTCAAGCGACGATCGACGATCGGCCGATCGGGAAGGTCACCGACTTTGTCGTCGGCAGGCCCGATGCAGTCTTTCCGCAGATCGACGGGTTCGTCATCAAGACGTCGCAGGGGCTTCGATTCGCACCGATTGAGAGCGTCGCGGATGTAGATCGCAACGGCAGCGTCGTATTGACCGTCGCGCCGACCCAAGAAGCGCCACCGGAGCAACAGAAACTACTTTTGGTCGCCGATCTGCTCGATAAGCAGATCGTCGACGTCGACGGCCGCAAGGTCGTTCGAATCAACGACATCGAGGTCGCAAACACCGGCGGCTGCTTGCGCGTCGTCGCCGCCGACGTGGGATTCGCCGGTCTTCTTCGACGGCTCGGTCTGCGCTCGTTCGGCAAGCGCTGGCTTACGCGGATCGGCAACGTGCCGCGCTCGATGATCGCGTGGGATTCGGTCGCGCCGATTCGCGAAGTCAATCCGTCGCAAGTGCGCCTCTCGGTAAAAGAGAAGCGGCTCGCGCGGCTGCACCCCTCCGAGCTTGCCGAAATCATCGGCGATCTCTCTTCGCGCGAAGCCCTCGCCGTCGTCGGCCAGCTCGACGACGAAACGGCCGCCGATGCATTCGAACATCTCGACGCCGAAACGCGCAAGAGCCTAATCGAGGATATCGGCACCGAGCGCGCCGCCGACATCATCGAAGAGATGGATGCCGACGACGCGGCCGATCTGCTCGCCGAGCTTCCGGAGGAGCAGCAATCGGAACTCCTCGCCGAGATGAACGCGTATACCGCGGGCGAGCTTCGGGAGCTCGTCAAGTACCCGGAGGATACGGCCGGCGGCATGATGACGACCGACTACGTCTGGATCTATCCGCACCGGACCACCGAGGCCACGATTCGCAAGATTCGCGAGATCGCACCAGCCTCGGAGTTCATTTACTACCTCTACGTCCTCGACAAAGAGGATAGTTTGCTCGGCGCGCTCTCATTGCGAGCGCTGCTGCTCGCACTGCCGACCGCCTTTATCGACCGCATCATGGAGACCGATTTAGTGACGGTTGCGCCGAACGAACCGGCGGTCGACGTCGCGTCCACGATTGCAAAGTACGATCTGCTCGCCGTGCCGGTCGTCGACGACGCTGGAAAGATGCTGGGCATCGTTACCGTCGACGACGCAATCGATGCGATTATGCCGGACGAGGTTGCCAAAAAGCTGCCGCGGGTGCGCCGGCGCCATCGTTCTCACGCAGTGACGTGACCCCGGAGGAGATCGTCGCTTTCACCGAATCGCTCGCGCGCATCGCCGCATCGGGAGGCGGTCCCAAGGCGCTCGCCGCGCATTTGGCTCGAACCGCCGGCGGCTGCGTCTTGCTCGAAGACGCGCGATGGCGCCATCTCGCGTCGGCAGGATCGGGCAGCATTCCGG
>JBAVSO010000124.1:0-4055 GCA_049695635.1 Candidatus Cybelea sp.
GGCTAACAACATAGACAGAGACACGCGGAGCTCAGGCGCCGTAGCCTCAATCTATCTCGACTCGTAAGAACTAGACGCCGTCTCCGCGGCCGCAGTTCAGGCTAAATGGCGCTAGTGACGGGGAAAGGATTTTCAGACCAGCGGACCTACAATTTCGCGGCCCGCATGGGGCCGCCTACGGAGGACCGCACGGCACGCAAACCTCATACCCCGCGCAGATCGGCGCAGCGCTGCGGCAATTCAAACCGGGCATTCCGGCCGTGGAGCTCTGCCGCCGCTTCGGCGTGCACGAGAACACGATGTGGAGGAAGAAATGCGGCAGCGTCGGAACGCCGGGGGTTCGCGAGCTGCGCCAACTGCGCGAGGAGAACATTCTCAAGAAGCTCGTGGCAGATTTGACGCTCGAGTAAGACGATGTTGCAGGCAGTAGTTCAGCGGCGAGTAAGGATGACAGATATCTCAGGCGAGTTCCGAGGGGGGTTCTCTCGATCACCTTATACCGCTCGAAATCGGCCCGGCGCCAACCGACCTGCGAAACCTTTGGCCTGAACCGATCGACTCAGCCCATGTCAAGGACCGGATTGAAGACGAGTTACATGACCTCGTCTGCTCTACCGAATGGCGCTCACGCAAGCCCAAGTAGCCATAGCGCGTGACTGGAAGACGGCCGTGCCGAAGCCCGTGGCCCTACTTCAGTTCGAGAGAGCCTTTAATAGGCTGACGGGCTTTTCGCCTGTTGACCACATCCTCGATGTCCGACGCCTTCCCGCCGCTCTCCATGTACCATGCTCGCGCATCACGCATTGCTTGGGCCAGGTAGTTGTTCGGTTCTTAGGTGTCGCCAAGGGCGTCGCCCATTTGCTCTGAATTGCCCGTGCCGATGCCATCGCGCATTTCTTGAAGCGCCTTCTTATAGGTTATCAGCCCCAGGCCCCATCGGTCTACCTCAGGCGTGGATCATAGCATCTCCCGGCTATACAAGGCCCCTTGACAAATCGCGACGCCGTGATCTCAGCGCCGCGCGTCAGAGCACCGCGGGAGACCTTTCAAAACGATGTCCCCCGCGCCGGGGCGCGAGGTGGCTAGGCGATCTGCGCGGCCAAGGAGCTAAGCCGGCAAGGCCACGCTAAGCCCCGCTGCGATCGCGGCGCCGGCGGGGCGGCGTAGGAGCGTGGGCGCGAACGCTTCAAAAGAGGCCCCGTCGGCCGACTTTCGCCCGGCGACGCCGTGGACGAGCATAGTTCTCCGCTCACGACCTTGCGTCACACCCACAATTTTGCCCAGGTGGGTCTTATGGTTGCGCCAAGCTTAAGCGATCCACGACGGGTAACGGGGCGTATTACGATGACGCTATGAAGAGTCGATAACACTGCGTGTACGGGGGCGTGGCATGAGCTGGCACATCGAGGGATGCGCTTACGCGGCAGTTCGTGCTAATCGCAGCAAGAGCGATTGCAAGCATTTGGCTCTTCCCGTCCTGAGCAGCAAAAAACCATTGGTGATTGAATGCTGGCGACGCGGCCGTGTCGGTCAATAGAAAGTACACAACGGGAAGGGGTGTTTCCGTGGCTGCACCGTCCGACGCGGAGCCAGCCCAATTCACCGTGCACGTGAAGAGTTGTGCCATTGTGATCTTCCTCCGGAGTTCAATCGATGTGCTAGTAAACCAACGCGCCTAACCCAATGTAAACGCTCGAATCGGTCAGGACGAGGTTCTCGCTCAGTATAGCACCTCTTGCTAGAGGCGTGAAGAACGGCCGGTTAGCGGAGTGACGCCCACGGCAAACTGAAGAACTCCCGTGAGAAGGCCTGTTCTTAGCGGGGATCTCAAATAGTTCAGATGCGGAGCTGAACCAACCACCACGAGTGATTAACGGTTCAGCTTTTGAACGTTAGAATTCCGCCATGAGAGGTCACGTTACACTCGCGCCAAGCAGCAACGGGTCGAGATATGACAGATCGCGTGCCCTCGCGTCAAGCAGCAGCGGATCGAGATAAGAGAGATCGCGTGGCACGGGTATCAGAATCCCCCACGCACCCCGACCGTAGGTCCCAGCAACGAGGATTCGCAGGGTGGGGTCGTTGTCACTTACCCTCCCCTGCAGATCGTTGACTTGGGTGTTCGGAAGACCCGCGCCGAATTTCGCCCAAGTGTTGCCCAGGTCTTCCGATATATAGACGCCGCGAGAGGTACCGACGAACAGATCGGGAACTGACACGCGCCATTCGACGAAGATTGTTTGAAGACTGAGATCGTCCGGGAGATTCCCCGTCCTGTTCTCCCAAACAAGTGTCGAAGGTAGAAGCTCCCAGACGTCGTTTCCGGCTACCCCAAAAACATGATCCTTATCTGCGGGATCGATTCGAAGATCGACGAGGACACCATTGAGTCCGCTGTCGCACCTCGCCCAGTTCGCCCCGTTATCGTGGGTTACCCACAGATGACCATCTGGTGTTGCCGCGTAAATGGTATTGCCGTCCGATGGCGCAATTGCGAGCGCGCTGACATACAGCGAGGAATTTTGCGAGAGCACCACACTGATCGGCGTCCAAGTTGGACTGCCGTCGCTCGCGTCGGTCGTTTCAAACACTACGTCAGCAGCAACCAATAAGCGGTCTGGATTCGCTGGATCCATTGCGAACGATTTCTGCGCGGGATAGGCGAAGTTCCAATAAGGACTCGCGTTGTAATAAGCTAGGAAAGCAGCGCTTAAGAGGTCGGCCGGGAAAATTGTGGTCCAGTTCGCACCGCCGGTAAATGAGTGCCTAACGAAATTGCTGGTATCCGTGGGATTGAACGCGCACAGCCGGCTCGAGTTACTCGGATCGACGAGGATCTTCCCGGTTTCGCCGATGGAGTTTTCCATCACATTCCATTGGAGCGCGCCCGTCGTCTTCTCTGTAAAGATGTCTTGACCTACGGCGTACACGATCGCCGAATCCTGCGGGTCGACGGTGACGGTGTAAAACTCTGAGACCTGAAGGTTGTCGATCAGCGATGTCCATCCTGCGCCGTGAAGGCTGAATCGAAGGACCCCCTGGTCAGCTGTCAGCACCGCGTCGCCGTTTGCATCGAACGCCAAATTAACCCAGTCAAAGTGATTGATGCTTGCCAGGTATCCGACGCCGGCGTCAGCTTGGGACCACGTGTTTCCACTGTCCGTGCTCTCGTAAATCGAATAGGCGTCGTTTGCGAAGATGTGATTGTCATTGGCAGGATCGACTCCCAGAAGAAGGTGCCAACTACGTAGCTCCGGTGTTCCGTGCGATGCGTTCAGTTTATTCCATGTGCTACCACCGTCGGAAGTCTTGAACCGCTGAATTGGAAGGGTTGCGTTCGCCGGAGGGCCAGAGGTCAGGATTGCAGCGTAAACGATACCTGCCCCGCTACCCGATTCGAGTCGCGCAGCGCTGAGTGCTGCGCCCGATGGCAACGCGCTCAAGAGGTTCCAACTCGCACCGCCGTCGGTGCTTCGGTAGATGCCGTTGTTCCCCGCGTTGCCGACAACCGCAGCGTAGAGGGTCTTCGGAGCGAATTTAGCGATGATAAGGTCTATGACGGAGCCGGCAGGCAACGTTGTGAGTTGCTGCCAAGTAGCGGCGCCATCGTTTGACTCCCAGACGCCTGCCGCGCCGGCCGATACGTACAGCGTATTGGTTTCCGTTGGGTGCACCGCGATACAGCCGCCAGACCCGCCATCGAATTCGGCAGGACCCAACAACTGCCAGGTCGACCCACCGTCTGTCGATGTGAGGAGCCCGCCTCCGGGAGGTCCGGAAGTAATGCCATATATGCGGTTCGAGTCCATTGGATGAACGACGAGCGAATGGTACCCGTCGAAGTGTAGGCTCGGCTGATCATCGGTTAGGGGCACCCATCCGGCCGACCCGATCTTCTTCCAGATGCCACCGTTGTCTCCACCAACATATAACACCCCTGCATTGGCGGGATCGGGTACCGCCACTTGGATGCGGCCCGAGATTGGACCGAGGCCGCCCGCTGTTTCGATTGGCGCCGGTCCGATCGCCGTCCAGGTAGAGGTGCTCAAGGCAAT
>JBAVSO010000125.1:0-21525 GCA_049695635.1 Candidatus Cybelea sp.
CGCCGACCCCGGCTCCTCGCCTATCGCCTGCTGCGGCGACCGCCGAGCCGGCTTCCAGCGCGAGTCCCGCTTCGGCCACCACGGCGCCGAGCGCTTCGCCCGCGCCAAGCCCGACCTAAGGGAAACCGCCCGCCACTTAGCTCAGACGCAGGGCCTCCAGATCGAGATCGTACTCAATCGAGCGATAGATTTCGTCGGGAACTTCGCCCGCGTGACGCAGCTCCGCGATCGTTTGCCGTTCGGCCGCCAAGGCTTCCTTCTGCAACGATCGGTCGATGTGGCTCTCGCTGGCTTGGTCGGTTTCGTCCATCTCGGCCTTGCCGCGAAGTACGTCGACACGGCGCCGGTACTCTTCGAGAATCCGGGTTGCGATCTCGCGGTCGAGCGGTGATCTGCGGCGCGACACCTCATCGCGCAGGCGCGCGATGCCGGCTTCCAGCGCGCGAATCCGCACGCCGGTCTCGCGCTTTTGGCTTCGGCTCGTCTCGGTCACACCGAGCCGCTCGATCAGCGGGCCCAGCGTTAAGCCTTGTACCACCAACGTTACGAAGATCACGCAAAACGTGAAAAAGATCATCACGCTGCGCTGCGGGAAAGGCTCGCCGCCGAGCGTGTACGGTAAGGCCAGCGCGATCGCAAGCGATACGATGCCGCGCATTCCCGCCCATGAAAGCACGGCCACCCGCGGCCAGGCCGGCTTTGGATCGCGCTTGCGGATCGCCGGGATAAGCATCCACTGCAGATAACTCGTGGGAAATATCCACGCGATCCGCACGACGATCACCGTCGCGCTCAAGAGCAAACCCGCGAGAGCGTAATCGCGCACGTGCGGTTCGAGCACCTCGAGAATAAAAGGCAGCTCGAGGCCGATCAGCAAGAACGCAAAACCGTTGAGCACGAAGATCAGCAGACGCCACACCGACGCGCCGAGCAGCCGCGTTTCGGAATCGATGAAACTCTCCGAACGCCGTCCTAGCAGGATCCCAGCCGACACCGCGGCCAGGACCCCGGAAACGTGAAGCGCTTCAGCCGGAAGATATGCCGCGAACGGGGCGAGCAAGAAGACGACGCTCGCGATTAACGCGTCGCCAAAGCCTCGCCGTGCGATGTAACGCAAGACGCCTTCCAGCAAGAAGGCGATCGCGACGCCGACGAGTATCCCGCCGGCGGCGACCACGACGAATTCGAGACTGGCGCGCGCGAGCGAAAAGGTCCCTACGATCGCCGCGGCGAGCGCAAAGCGATAGAGCACGAGCGCGGTTGCATCGTTCATCAGACACTCGCCGCTGACGATCGCCGCGACGCGCCGCGGAATTGCCAATCGCGCGAAGATCGCCTCCGACGCAACGGCGTCCGGCGGCGAGACGATCGCGCCGAGCGTGAATGCCAGCGGCCAGGTGAAGGCAGAAACGGTGAGGTGTACGACGACCGCGACGGCGGCCATCGTGACGATCACGAGCCCCACCGCGTGAAGCGTTATCGGCAGCGCGGCGCGCCGGAACTGGAACCAGTCGGTCGACCATGCGGCGCCGTAGAGCAGCGGCGGGACGACGATCAGCATGATCAGCTCGGGGTCGGGGTGAGGCCGCGGCAGATGACGCGCAAACGCAAGCGCGACGCCTCCAACTACGAAGGCTATAGGATATGGTACCCGCCAACGCTTTGCAGCGATGCTGAGCACCACGACCGCGGCGAGGAACGTGAGTAGGACCAGCGCTTCAGTCATCAGTCGCGACCTCTTCGAGAGCTCCGGCCGCGGTCGCGACGTAGGTTACGGGGCGTCCCGAGCGGACCGGTCCGGTGACGAAGAGCACCGACATGCGGGCTGCATTCCCTCAAGGCGGCTTACCGCCCCGCTGCGCAGAAGCTTCGCTGCGACCCATGTTTGCAAACATCCTCGCCATAGCGTTCGGCGTCGCGGTCATCGCGTTGACGCTCAGCGACGTTTTCCAGGTCGTGGTAATGCCGCGCGCCACGGGACGGAACTACCGTATCAGTTTCTACGCCTGGCGCGCTATGTGGTACCTCTGGCCAAAGCTCGCGTGGCGGCTCTACGGCGTGGACACCGGACGGCGCGAAGATTTCTTGGCCGTGTACGCTCCATTTACGCTCGTGTCCATGATCGGTTTATGGGCGGCGTTGTTGATTTTAGGCTTCGGTTCGGTTCTCTGGGGAATGCGCGGCGGCATAGCGCCCAATCACGCATCGTTCGGAACGATGCTCTACTTTGCCGGATCCTCGTTGCTGACGATCGGGTACGGCGACATCATCGCTCGCTCCGCGCTTCCACGGTTCATGTCGGTGTTCGCGGCGCTCGCCGGCCTCTCGTACCTCTCGATCCTAACGGCCTTTCTCTTCGCGATTTTCGGATCTTTCCAACGGCGCGAGACTTTCGTGGTCACCGTCGCCGCACGCGCCGGCAGCCCGCCGAGCGGCGTCAACTTGCTTGCAATTGCCGGCTATTCGAAAACGCACGACGACCTCCCGGCGTTGATGCGCGATGCCCAGCAGTGGGCGGCCGGCGTGATGGAGAGCCACCTCGCCTACCCGATGCTCGCGTTTTTTCGCTCCAGTCACGACGACCAGTCATGGATCGGAACGCTCGGCACGCTGCTCGATGCGGCGACGCTCGCGATGACGACGATTGACGGCATGCCCGACGGCCAAGCGCGCATATTCTACAGCGTCGGCCGCCACGCAACCCGCGACCTAGCGCATTATTTTCGCGTAGGGAGTCCGGAAGATACGGTCGGCGTCGAACGCTCTGAGTTCGATCGCGCCTGCGACCGTCTTGCAGCGGCCGGATATTCGTTACGCGACCGCGACGAGGCTTGGAGCCGATTCTCGGGTCTGCGTTCGGGTTACGCCGGCCGGCTCAACGTACTGGCAGCGTTCTTTCAGAGTCCGCCCCTACAGTGGGTCGGCGACCGCTCGCTCATCACGTTGACGAGGCGCGGCGAGCTCAAAATCCATGAGCAGCATCCGAGCGGTGAAGAAACTTCCTGACGTCGTCGATCGGCAGCGCGAACCCGATGCTGCGTTCCTCGTCGAAACGCGACTCCGCAACTCCTACCACTTCGCCCGTGCTTGCCAAGAAGACCGGTGCCCCGCTCTCGCCCGGAACGATCGAAAGCGTCACCTCGAGGGCGTCCTTTCGTATGGACGAAAGCCGTCCGGTGTCCAGCGACGCGGCTAAGCCGAGCCCTTCGTCGTCGAAATCGTCGGGAACCGGATAGCCGATCAAACCGACCTCCCGGCCTACGTCGTTTTGCAGCCGCGATGAGGAACCGAGCGAAATGACGGGCAACCCCCGGCGGGGCGTGCGAAGCAGCGCGAGATCGAGATCTTCGTTTGACGCAACGATTCGCGCGGGCGCCTTCCATCGGTTAGCGACGGTGACGTGGATGTTCCAGGCACCGTCGATCGCATGCTGCACCGTGAGTACGTCGCTGCCCCAGTTACCGGAAGCGACGACGAAGCCGGTCGCGTAGGCATCGTCGTAGCGATCCTTTTTGTTTTCGGGCGGCACGCGCATTGACAAGAGAACGACCGCCGGACGCAGCCGCTGCACCGAGGCAACGAAGGCGTCGTCCGCGTTGCGGGCGCATCCGGCCGCGCAGATCAGCGCGTAGAGTGCAATCCACGTCGCGATTCGCGCAGTCACGTCAGGCGCTCGATTAGCGAGCTGCGCAACGCATCCAGGCCTGATCCGGTCTTGGCGCTCACGCAGAGTGCGTCCGCCTCGTTCGCCGCCTCCGGTGCCGCCAGATCGCACTTGTTGAAGACGAGCAGCCGGGGAGTGCGATCGAGGTCGAGTTCATGCAGAATTGCGTCCACCGCGTCGCGCTGGCGCGGCCATTGTGGATTGCTCGCATCAACGACGTGCACAAAGAGATCGGCCTCCCGCAGCTCCTCCAACGTTGCGCGGAACGCGTTGATGAGATCTTTTGGGAGGTCGGTTATGAATCCGACGGTATCCGCCAGACGAACGTAGGTATTCGCTTTGAGGTACGCTCGCCGAATCATCGGATCGAGCGTGGCGAAAGGACGATCCGCGACGTAGGCGTTGCTGCGAGCGAACGCGTTGAGCAACGAAGACTTGCCGGCGTTGGTGTAACCTACCAGCGCAACGAGCGGCTCGCGACTCGTTGAGGGCCGGCGCACCGCCCGCTGCCTCCGGACGTCGGCGAGTTGCCGGTTCAAGACCGCTATGCGCTCTCCGATACGCCGCCGATCGACCTCGAGTTTGGTTTCGCCCGGGCCGCGCGTGCCGATGCCGCCGCCGAGTCGCGAAAGATCGGCCCCGACGCCGATCAGATTGGATTGACGATATCGCAACTGCGCGAGCTCGACTTGGAGCTTTCCTTCTCGGCTTCGCGCCTGTCGAGCGAAGACGTCGAGAATCAGCATCGTGCGATCGACGATCGGCAGCGGTACGATTCGCTCGAGATTCTTGCGCTGACGGGGGCGCAAATCGTTGAGCACCAAGAGCAGAGCGGCATGAAGTTCGGCTGCGCGATCGGCGATCTCGTGTGCCTTGCCGGTTCCCACGAGCGTCGCCGGATCGACCGCATCGCGACGCTGCACGAGACGCTCGAGCACTTTTACGCCGGTGGCTTCGGCAAGCGCTTCGAACTCGTCGAGCTCCGGCTCGATAGAACCCCGCAAGGCACGCGTCTCGACGGCGATCACGAGGGCGCGTTCGTTCACGGTGTCGCGACCGCGAGCGGCGTCAGTCGGTCGACGAGCCAGCGCAGACCGTCGTTATATGAGGGACCGGGACGTTCGAGGAGATCGGGGTCAACCGAGTAGACGTGGCGCAGCTGCACCGCGCGCAGACTGTGCCACGGTTCGCGGTCGAGCACGGCATCGAGGTTCGTCGCTGCATCGGCGACGAGCATGTCGGGTTGATGGCGAAGGAGCGCCTCGGCGCTGTATTGGCCGTAGGCGGCGCGCAGATCGCTCGCGGCGTTCGTGCCGCCCGCCAGCTCGATCAGCGTGGTGATATACGAGCTGGCGCCTGCGGTCCAAATCGGGCCGCTCCCAAGCACTACGAAAACGCTCGGCCGGCGGACGTAGCCTTTCGTGCGCGCCCGCAATGCAGATGTCTCGCGCCGGAGCCGCGCGACCGTCGCACGAGCTTCGCGCTCGTGACCCGTCAGAACACCGATGACTCTAAGGTTCTCGAAAATGCGGTCGTACGCGTCGTCGGAAAGCAGCACGACGCGGACGTGCGCGCGCCGCAGCGGCTCCGTCAACCGCGTTTGCGCGGGAATGCCGATGACGACGGTCGGGCGCAACGTGAGAACGGCTTCCGCATCAACGCTGCTCGAGTCGGCTACCCGCGGTAGCCGCTTGGCTTGCGGCCGATCGGTGAAGGCCGAAACGCCGACGAGCTCGCCGCCGGCCCCGATCGCGTAAAGGTCGTCAGCGAACGACGGCATCAAGGTTACGATCCTTCGGCCGCTAGCGAGACTCGCCGATGTTGGCTTGGCGGTGGTCGCGTGCGCGCTGCACGCGCATAGCATAACGGCGCACGACGCGAACGTGAGCGCAAAGTTCCGAGACACCCTTTGCGACTACGGAGGAAGGAAGGCGACGACCTTTGGGCAATGCCGGTCGAACGCTTGCGCGGGAAGCCGGTGTGAAGCCGGCACGGTCGCGCCACTGTATGCGGGGAGCCGCCCGACGTCACTGTCCTGGATGGATGGGAAGGCACGGGCACCGGTGACGATCCGCAAGTCAGGATACCGTTTCAAGCGCTTTTGCATGATCCGCCTCGCGCAAAGGAAAGGATTGCCATGCTTGTAACGCTCGTCGCTGCGATGGTCGCGGCTTCTCCTTCGCCCTCAGCATCACCGACGGCAGTACCGGAGATCGCTCACGTCGTCACCAGCGACCGCGGCCGAGAATCGGCCACGCGAACCGCTCGTACGACGTACGTCGTAACGGATGCTCAGATTACCCGTGACGGCGATCGCACCGTCGCCGACGCCCTCGAAGACGTCCCCGGAGTCAACGTCGTCCGTTACGGGGCGTTTGGAGCTGCGGCGACGGTCGGCATACGCGGCAGCTCGTCCCAGCAAATTTTGGTACTCGTCGACGGCCTGCCGATGGCGGGCGGCCAGATCGACGACGTCAATCTCGAGCAGTTTCCCGTCAGCGGCATCAATCGCATCGAAGTCGTCGAGGGAGGCGGCTCGACGCTCTACGGTTCCGGATCGATCGGCGGCGTGATCAATATCATCACCTCGTCCCAGCCCGAACGAAGTGCGGCGACGATCTCGGCGGGATCGTTTGACGAACAGAGCTACATCTTTCAAACGCCGTATGTCTCGTTTCAGCGGACCTACGCCACCAACGACTATTCGGTCGAAAATGCGCCGAATCAGCAGAATGCGCAAGCGGGACTGACCGGAGTGACGGCTCGATATTCGCATCCGATCGGTACAGTCGACGTCAGTCTTGCAGCGAACCTCGCCGACGCGCTCAACGGAGTGCCCGGCCAGTTGGGATACTTTTCACCAACGAGCGAACAAGGCAACGTCAACCGCAACTTCAGGTTGAGCCTCGATCATAACGGGCCGCAATCTGCGACGTCACTGGAGCTCGGTGATTCGTCCCAGGACCTCTCCTACACGTGCAACACGCCCGTGGATTCGAACTGCCCCAACTCGAGCTTTCCCACGCCGTCCCCACCGATGACCACGAATCCGCCGTACGCGCAGACGCTCTACGATCAGCATTGGATGGCGAGCCTGCGCAACGTCGTCGGCACGCAGCGCGAACGCCTCGTTTACGGCCTCGACCTGATGCGCGGCGTCGCGCGCATCGACCAAGGTACCGGCGGCGGCTCGCCGCTGGCCGCCGATAACGCGCCGATCTTCGACGCCTACGGACAAACCGCGGCGTACATTCAGTCGCAATGGTTCGGAGAGAACGGCAGCCAGCTTTACGCCGGCCTGCGCGGAGAACGCGACGGCGGAGTGGGCGGCGCGTACTCACCGTCGCTCGGGGGGATTCTCCCGCTATCACGTTGGCTGCAATTCAAAGTCAATGCTGCAACCGCTTTTCGCGCGCCGATCGCCGAGGAGCTTTACTATCCCGGATTTTCGAATCCGAATCTTGCTCCGGAGCGAACGCGCGTCGCCGACGCTACGTTCGCCGCGCCGGCGCTCTGGGGGGGCGTTTCCTTCGGCTGGTTTACGACCAGCGGGTCGAACTTGATCGTCTCCCCTCCTCCGCTCTACATTCCGGAGAACGTCGGCCACGCGTCGATTGCCGGCTTGTCGCTCGGCGTTGCAACGCCCACGGTTCGGGGATACGCCGCCACGCTCGACGTCACGAACCTCTACCGCGCACAAGACCTCGACACCGATAGCCGCTTGCCGGGTCGTGGACCGGTCTTTGCGGTAAACCTCGGCCTGCGCTACGTCGCTCCGCCGAGCAGCCGGTTCGACGAATTTCGGATCGTCGCCCGGACGCAAGGACCGCAGGAGAGCGCCGATCCGTACCTCTCGCCGGCGTACGCCGTCTATCAGCCTGCGACGTTCACGCAGATTGATGCCGACCTCGGCTATCGCTTGACGCCGCGGCTGCTTGTCACGTTGCGCGCCTATAATCTTGGCGACGATCGCTACGCGCTCTATGCCGGGTATCCAATGCCGGGGCGCTCCTTTACCGTCGAGCTGGGCAGCCGTTGAATGCGCTGCGAGCGATCGCGCTCGTGCTGATCGTGCCCGCCGCCGGGGCGGCGAGTTTATTGGTCGGTGGGGCGCCGATCTCCGTCGCGCAGGTCGCGGATCAGCTGGTGCATCCGCATCAATCGGGCGTTATCAACACGATCGTCTGGCAGCTCCGGCTGCCTCGTGTCTGCATCGCGGCGACTGTCGGCGCGTCGCTGGCGCTCTGCGGCGCGTTGCTGCAGGGAATGCTGCGCAACCCCCTGGCCGATCCTTATCTCACCGGCGTCAGCGCGGCGGCAGCGGCGGCCATTGCGATCGCCGTGCTCGCCGGTGCGGCGCCCGGTGCAACGCCCGCAATCGGTTTCGTCGCCGGTCTGGGCGCAGCGTTGCTCGTCGCCGCGCTGGCACGCCGTGGAAGCGGAATCGACTCGAATCGCCTTATACTCGCCGGCGTTTCACTATCAACCCTCTTTGCGGCGATCGTTACGCTCGCCGTCGTGCGCGCGCAGTCGAGCGACTATGCGAGCACGATTCTCGCCTGGCTCGCCGGCTCGATGGCCGGACGCGGCTGGCACGATCTGGCGGTCGTCGCACCGTACGTTGGATTCGGCGTGCTGCTCGCCGTTGTTTCGTATTCGCCGCTGAACGCGCTGCGGATCGGCGACGTACGGGCGCGTGCGGTCGGCGTGGACGTCGATCGCGCGCAGTGGATCATCCTCGCCGCCTCTTCGCTGCTTGCCGCAAGCAGCGTCGTGCTCGCCGGGCTTGTCGGTTTCGTCGGACTCATCGTGCCGCATTTAGCGCGGCGCATCGTCGGCTCGGACGCGCGCTCGCTCCTGCCGGCCTGCGCCGCGATCGGAGCCGCGCTCTGCATGATCGCCGACGCCATCTGCCGGCGCATCGTCGCACCCGCCGAACTTCCGATCGGCGTGCTGCTCGCGTTCGTCGGCGTGCCGGCCTTTCTCTATCTCTACCTCCGTCCGATCGGGGCGAGCCAAAGACGCGGGCGATGATCGAGCTCTGCGACGTCGCGCTTCACGTCGGCGGCCGGCCGCTATTGAGCCGGATAACCGCGCGCATCGGAACGGGTGAGTTCGTCGCGCTGCTCGGTCCCAACGGAATCGGCAAAACGACGCTGCTGCGCGCGATTGCCGGCTTGCACGCGCTCGAAGCCGGAACGATTCTTTTGGACGGGGCGCCGGCGGCGCGTCTCCAGCCGCTCGAGCGCGCTCGCCGGATCGGCTTTGTCACGGGCGACGAGATTTTCCTCGACGCGCTATGCGTCGCTGACGTCGTTTCGATCGGCCGGTTTCCACACCATCGCTGGTGGCAATGGCAGACACGCAGCACCGATACGACCGCGGTCGCGCAGGCGCTGCGCGCCGTGCGAATGGAGCGCTTCGCGCAACGGCTCTTTTCGACGCTCAGCGCCGGCGAACGTCAACGCGTTTGGATCGCCCTCGGCCTCGCCCAGCAGACGCCGATTCTGCTCCTCGACGAACCGACCAGCCATCTCGACATTCGAGTTGCGCACGAGATCCTCGATCTACTGCAAGGTCTCGCGAGCACGGGAAAGACCGTCGTGTGCGCGCTGCACGACCTCAACGACGCAGCCGCGTATGCCGATCGCATCGCGCTCCTCGGCGACGGCACGCTGCTCGCTCTTGCCGAGCCTGACGCGCTGCTGAGCAACCCGCTGCTCGAAACCGTCTACGGGATCGCCATGGAGCGCGTTAGATTGCCGGGCGGGCGGCTGCGCGTCTTTGCGCGAGACCCGCAAGCTACCGGTTAGCGTTCGTTAGCGCCCGCACGTCCGAGCCAAGAACCCAGAGCGTGCGCCCGCGCTGCGGTCCGCTCGAGATCAAGACGCCGACGGCATCGTCGGGCTTTTCAAAGATCGGCGATTCGACATACGCGGGAACGCACGAGACAACCGTCGCGTGCGTTCCGGGCGAAACCAATACCGCGTGCGGCAGCATCGCCTGTGCCGCGTCGAACGAGGCGGCATGATACTCGCGCAGGCGAGCGCGCGAGTCCCAAATTAGGACGGACGGATCGTCAGTCGTGCTGTAGAGCACGACGTGGTCGCCACGATGCACCTTGCAATCGGCCAGCGCGGGCGCGACCGCCGCCAGCCAAACGAGTAAGAGTGCCAGCGCGAGCCTATCCACGCGCCGGCTCCGAATCCAACATACGAATCGCGAGAATCGCAAGATCGTCGCGCAATCGGCTTCCTCCGCGCGCTCGAACCTCTGCGACCAGCTTGTCTGCGAGCTGCTGCGCGTGCGGTCCGGATCGCTCGATCAGTACCATCGCCCCGGCTGCGAGGAGCTGCTCGCCGGCGCGGTTGCGAACTTCGGTCAAGCCATCCGTCGACAGGACGATCGTGTCTCCCGGATCTAGCTCGAGGGTCTTCGAGTAGAACGGCTCGTCCATTACGCCAAGTACCGGTCCGGTCACCGCCAACTGTTCTACCTGGCCGTCGCGGCGGAGAAAGGCGCAATCGTGTCCCGCACTGCCGTACTCTAACCGGAACGTCGTCGTATCGAGGACGCCCACGAACATCGAGACGAAGAGGTATGGGTTGCCGACGGCTTTAGAGAAGGCGACGTTGAACTCCGATAGAATTGCCGCCGGCTCGCTCTGCCGCAGCGCGATTGCCCGGATCATGAACTTGATGAAGGCCGTGAGCACCGCCGCATCGACGCCCTTCCCGCTGATGTCGGCGATCAAGACAAGAGCGCGCGCGGCGGAGAGGCGATAGACGTCGAAGACGTCTCCGCCGACCGCGGCGTGACTCGTCGCCGAAAGATAGGCGCTGCCCACCTCGCAGTTCGGCAGCGGAATCGATTCGCTGCGAAACGCGCGCTGCAAGACGTCAATGACCATCCGCTCGTGTTCGAGCTCGCGATTGAGCCGCGACCGGTACGTGTTGAAAAGAATTGCGAGCAACCCGAAGACCAGCACCCAGAAGGCGCGCACGTATGAGGATCGATCGAGCTGCACTTGCGTGCTGGTGGTGAGACCGGTTCCGATGCCAGCCAACGCGCTACGAATCGCCGCCACGGTGCGCGTTTCGTAGTCTGAGTAGAGCTTATTGCGTTTGTCGAGCTCGACGAGCCTCTGCCCCGGGTGACGCAGCAACGGCCCCGCAACATCGCCGCGCCACCGCGATTGTAGTTGTCCGTACGCGCCGAGGAGGATGCCCGGTCCATAGAGGTGCTGCTCGTGCAGGATTTGCCGAATGAGGCTTTCCTTGGCATCGTAGCCGGCAGCGGCTTGCCGGTACTGCGCGACGTAAAAGGGATCTCGGGTCAAAGAGTAGCCGCGCAGCGAATTCTCTTCGTCGATCTGCAGGCGTAGGAGTTCCTCGAGCTCGATCTGCGCTTGCTGGATCTGCGCTTGGCGCTCAAACGTGTTCGCGATTTGAGCGCGGGTTTCGAACGACCCCTGCACGGCAAAGGCCAGCGTCGCTACCAGAAACGCCGTTATTAAGAGCGTCCCGGTTACGTTCGCGAACGGTACGTTCTTCACAAAGGCGTCACGGAAGCACGGTCGAAGAAGCGCAGGCTGTGCAGGGTCTAGTCGATCCCACGATATTCAAGTCCTACGACGTCCGCGGAGTTTATCCGTCCGAACTGAACGACGACATCGCCTACGCAATCGGGCGCTGCTTCGTACCGCTGCTCGACCTCGAGCGGCGCGGAGCGACCGCCCGCAACAGCGTCGCCGTCGCGCGCGATATGCGTCCTTCCGGAGAAAGGCTCCGCGACGCGTTCGCCCGGGGAGCATCCGAAGCCGGCGCGGACGTCGTCGACATCGGAATGGTTTCGACCGACGCACTCTACTTCGCGGTCGGGAAACTCGCGCTTGACGGGGGCGTCATGATTACCGCCTCGCATAACCCCGCGGCATATAACGGGATGAAGTTCACCCGTTCGCAAGCGCAAGCGATCTCGCTCGATACGGGTTTGTCGACGATCCGTGACCGGCTGCTCTCGCGAGAGCTGCCTCCCAAAAGCTCGACGCCGGGTAGGCTCACTCATCGCAACGTCCTCGACGATTTCGCACAACACTGCCTCTCGTTCGTGGATCGGTCGAAGATCAAACCCTTGCGGATCGCGGTAGACGCCGGCAACGGAATGGCCGGTGAGACGATTCCACATGTCTTTAAGAGTCTACCGTGCGAAGTGATTCCGCTCTACTTCGAACTCGACGGCAGCTTTCCAAATCATCCGGCCAGCCCGATCGAGCCCGCGAATATGATCGACTTGCAGGCCGAAGTTCGAAAGCACCGGTGCGACTTGGGCGTCGCTTTCGACGGCGACGCAGATCGCATGTTCGTCGTTGACGAAAAGGCCGGGTTGATCGACGGCAGCACCGTAACCGCACTCGTTGCGCTGAACACGCTCAAGCGGCAGCCCGGCGCGAAGATTCTCTACAATCTAATCTGCAGTCGTAGCGTTCCGGAGCTTATATTGAAGGCCGGCGGGGTACCAATTCGATCAAGGGTCGGCCATTCGATCATCAAAGCCGAGATGCGCGAGCAAGATATCGTTTTCGGAGGCGAGCACAGCGGGCATTTCTACTTTCGCGAGAACTGGTACGCCGATTCGGGTATGATTGCGCTGCTTGCCTGCCTGGAGCTCTTCAGCGAGGCGAATAAGCCGGTCAGCAAGGTAATCGCGCCGATCGATACACGGTTCCGCTCGGGTGAGATCAACCTCCGCGTGACCGATATCCCGTCGAAGCTCCGGGAGATCGAGCGGCATTATGCCGACGCGCAATTCGATTATCTCGACGGTATAACGATCAACTATCCCGACTGGTGGATGAACGTACGTCCTTCGAACACCGAGCCGCTGCTGAGGCTCAACGTCGAAGGAGACACTATTGCGCTCATGGCCGAACACCGTGATGAAACCCTAGAGCTTATACGGGGTTGACGGTTTAAACATGGAACGATTGGTGCTGGGGCCGGCCTTCATCGCGGTAGGCGACGGAACGTCGACGTTCGGGCGGCTAGCCCTGGAGAACGGGCGGATTGCCGGCGTGCTCGCGCCCGACGGGCCGTCGGATCATCCGATGCCGTCGGGCAGCACCATCGCGCCCGGGTTGATCGACGTTCATACCAACGGTGCGGGCGAGTATCTCTTCAACCGCGACCAAGGGAATGCGGTCGCCGTCACCGGCGCGACGTACGCATGTTACGGTGCGACGGGCTTCGTGGCCAGCGTCATGACCGCGCCCTGGGAGTCGATGCTTCACGCTGCGTCGGAGATCGTCGAAGCGGCCAATCAGCTTGAAGAAGACGCGCCGGTCGGCGCGCGCTGCCTCGGCATCCACTTTGAAGGGCCGTTCTTGAACTCGAAGTTTCGGCGCATCCATCGCCACGAGTGGCTCCTTCCCGCCGCGACGGCGCGCGCGCAGGAGATGGTGGATGCGTGCAAAGGCGGCTGCCTTTTGGTGACGATGGCGCCTGAGATCGAAGGTGCGAGCGACGCGCTGCGAGTCTTCCTGGAGAACGGCGTCGTATGCTCGGCTGGTCATACCGGGGCTCGGTACCGGGAAGGCATGCTTGCGATCGGGCTCGGCTTTCGCTCCCTGACGCACGCCTTCAATGGAATGCCGCCGCTCGACCATCGCGATCCTTCGATTCTAGCCGCCTTCATTCAAGATCGCCGGACGCTCGTTCAAGTGATCTGTGACGGCTTTCACGTCTCACCCGTCATGATCGACATCTTGCATCGGACTCTCGGCGACCGCGTCGTTTTGGTGACGGACAACATGCCCGCGGCGGATCCGGGTTACCACATCGAAGGCGGCGTCATGCGCGCGGCCGACGGTACGATCGCCGGCAGCGCGCTTCGCATTGATGAGGCGTTGCGCAACTACATGTCGTATGCCCAGATTCCCTTCGCTCAGGCGATCGTCGCGGCAACCTACGCACCTGCGCGGCTCATACGTCACGAGAGCGAGATGGGCCGGATCGCGCGCGGGGCACGAGCCGATCTTTCTTTTTGGGACGGTGAGTACCAGGCGATGGCAACGATGGTCGGCGGACGCTTCGTCTACAACCGCTTCGAAGTTACGGTTTGAGCCGCATCGCGCTTACGCGGGCGCGTACGGGGAAACGTCCGATTTCGACAATGTGGTGCGCTGTGCCGCCGAGCGAAGCATGACGACCGCGGCGTAGATAACGACGACGACAACGAGCCATCGCACTGCGACGAGGGGCAGCGACTTGACGATGTAGGCGGCAATCAGAACGCCCGGGATTCCGCCCAGCGTCAGGCCGAGCGCGGCGCGCATCGAGAACGCGTCGAATCGGATGAAACGCAGGCTAGCGACCGGCATGAGGAACGCACACGATGCCATCATGATCGGGAACGCCGCAATCGGATTCATGCCGAGCAGACTGACCATGATCATGCACGGCGCGTATAGGCCGATGCCGATCGTCATTAACGCACCCAAAAAGAAGCTGACGGTCACCCCTATCGCGAGGCGCGCTCCTTCGAGACCGAGAGCCGTACCGCCAAGGCCGAACTGGCTTCCTTTCAGATTGCTCATGATGAAGAGCGCGGCGGCAGCCAAGAGCGCGGTCCCCATCCCGATTTGCACGTAACGCCGGGGAAGGCGCGCGACGAGTCCCGCTCCCAGCCAAGCGCCGATCACGGCCGCGAGGATCAACAATATCAGGGTGCGAGGTTCGACCGCGATAATGCCGATGAAGATCGCGGCTTCCACGACGGTCGGAAGCGCGTGTCCCACGTTGAGCGTTCCCGGTATGCGCTCGTCCGGAACGAAGCGCAGAAACTTAAAGAGCGACGTCGTCGTTGCGAACGATCCGATTCCGAGCGTATCGAAAAAATTCGTAACGAATCCGATCGCAATCGCGATCGCTGCGGCGAGCGGTTCGGGCATGACCGGGCGATGACGCGGCAGCGCCCGGACTAGGGCGACGACCATCATCAGGCCCACGAGCAGCAGACCGATGAAGAGCATGGTATGGACGGTCACTGCTTAGGAACCTACGCCCACAACGCGCCGCGGCCTGCTACGAAGAGCGATCTCCGCCAACCGCCGGCCCAATCTTCCGGGAGCAGAAGAGCGGCATGACGACCGTCTACCCGTTCGAGGCCGGTGTCGCGATCGTCAGGGTGCCCTAGGAGGCGGCGAGCTCTCGCACTGCTGCCGCGTTAAAGTACGCGGCACGCGGATGGTGCACGACGATCGCCGCGGTCGACTGTTCCGGAACGATTTGGTAGGCTTGGGTCAGCGTGACGCCGATCTTCGCAGTCGCATCGAGCAACTCAAAGACGATCGCATGCTGTTCGAGGTCGGGACACGCACCGTAGCCCCACGAATATCGCTTCCCGCGCCCGGCCTCTAGGCCGAGCTCGCGACGAATGCGGCGGTGTGTGTGCTCGGCTAGCGCCTCCGCGGCTTGAACCGAAAAACCGTGCAGAAAATACGACGCGCTGTAATCGCCGGAGGCCTGAAGCGCTTCGGTGCGTTTGCTCGCATGACTGCCGATGGTCACGATCTGTAGCGCCACAACGTCGCTCGCGCCGTTCTCCTTTGGTTCGCGCAGGTAATCGGCGAGACTCAAATGCTCGCCGCCGGCTTGACGCGGAAAGCTCATGCGCGCGATCTCCCGCCGTCGGTCGCCAGGATCGTAAAGAATGACGTCGTTGCCCGATCCGGCCGCGGGAAAGTAACCATAAGCCACGCGCGGCTCTAAGAGGCCGCCTTGCATCGCCTCCGCTTGAAAACGCTTCAACCGCGGCTCGAACTCTTCGGCGACGAGTCGCTCGAAGGCGTCGCCCTTCGAGTTTGCGCCACCCCATGAGAGCCGATAGAGACTCCGCAGATCGAAGCACTCCCAGAGTTCAGGCAAATCGACGCCGTCGAGCGCGCGCGCCCCCCAGAACGGAGGCGCCGGCACGTTGGCGTGCTCGCCTTTCACTGCCGACTGCGCGCCCGATGCTGGACGGGCGGGAGCGCTGCGGCGCTGCGCGCGCTGCTCCAACGCCTCGCGCTTCGTGCGCTCGAGCAAGTCGCTCCGCCGCTGCGGATCGCTGGTGAGCGCATCCATCACATCGAGCCCTTCAAAGGCGTCTCGCGCGTAGAAGAGACCTGGTTCGAAGAAGCGGCTGCCATCATCGAGCAACGCGATCCGCCGGCTGAAGTCTCGATTGATCGCGGCGCCGCCGACGATGACCGGATACTGCAAACCGCGAGCGTCCTGCTCCTCGACGCAGATCGGCATCTGTTTGCTGGTCGACACGAGCAACGCGGAGAGGCCGATCGCATCGGCGCCGACTTCAACCGCCTTCTCCAAAATCGTGTTGACCGGGACCTGCTTGCCCAGGTCGTGCACGGTGTAACCGTTATTTGCAAGGATCGTGTGAACCAAATTCTTGCCGATGTCGTGCACGTCCCCGAAGACGGTTGCCAGGACGACCGTTCCTTTTGTCGAGCCGCTGCGGCGCTCGAGGAATTGCTCGAGATGCGCGACCGCCTTCTTCATGACCTCGGCACACTGTAAGACGAAGGGCAGGATGAGCTCGCCGCGCCCGAAGCGATCGCCCACGTCCTTCATCGCCGGCAGCAGGATCTCGTTGAGCACTTCGACCGGCGCGTAACGCTGGAGCGCCTCGTCGATCTTCGCTTCGATGCCGTCCTTTCGCCGCAGCAAGATCGCTTGATGGATGCGCTCCTCGATCGGAGCAGCTTCTCGGTCGGCAGCCAAGGCCGCGTCACCCTGGGCCGAGTCGAAGGGCGATGCGGCTTCAAAATGCTCGATTAAGCGAGTGAGCGCGTCGGGTCGCCGATTGAAAACGAGATCGTCGCACATCTCGCGTACCGTCGCGTCGACTTCGAAATAGGGCACGATCTCTTTGGCGTGAACGAGCGCGCAATCGAGTCCGGCTTCGACGCAATGATGTAGGAAGACCGAGTTAAGCGCCGCACGAGCAGCGGGCTTGAGGCCGAACGAGACGTTGGAAACCCCCAGCGACGTCAGTACCGCCGGCAACTCCCGCTTTATGGCCGCAATGCCCTCGATCGTCTCGATCGCCGAGCCGGCAAACTCGGCCTCGCCTGTCGCCAGCGTGAAGGTCAATGCGTCGAAGATGAGCGCGCCGGGCGGTAGACCGTACTCGCCCACAACGATCTCGTAAATCCGTCGGGCAACCTCGGCTTTGCGAGCCGCCGTTTTCGCCATCCCAGTCTCGTCAATGGTCAACGCCACGATCGCAGCGCCGTGTTCGCGAGCAAACGGCAACACGGCGTCGATCTTCGCTCGTCCGGATTCTAGGTGCACCGAGTTGAGGATCGCGCGGCCGGGGTAGTTTTGTAGGGCAATTTCGAGGACTCGCGGTTCGGTGGAATCGATGACGAGCGGTGCTTCGATTGCTTGCGCGAGCCGTCGCGCGAGCTGGCGCATCTGCTCCTCTTCGTCGGCTCGTTCGGTGAGAGCGCAGCAGATATCTAAGAGATGTGCGCCGCCTTCTACCTGTTCGCGGGCGACCAACACGATATCGTCGTAGCGATCCTCTAAGAGCAGCCGTTTAATCTTTCGCGAGCCCTGTGAGTTGATTCGCTCGCCGACGATCAACGGGCGAGGCTGCTGCTCGAGCGCCACGGCGGTGATCGCCGACGCGGCTTCTTCTCCGCCCGGCGGCGAGGGTCGGGGCTTTCGAGTGACTGCGTCAACGGCATCGCGCAGCGCACTGATGTGAGCCGGCGTCGTTCCGCAGCAACCGCCGACGACGTTGACGCCGAAATCCCGCACGAAGGCGGCGAGCTCGTGCGCGAGCTCCTGCGGTCCTTCGAGATAGATCGTCTCGCCGGCGGGCCCCATCGTTGGAAGACCGGCATTCGGAATCACGCTGACGAATGCGCGCGCGCGCTCGCAGAGGTAGCGGATAGAGTCGCGCATTTGCGCCGGGCCCGTCGAACAGTTCAGACCGACGACCTCGACCTCGAGTGCACCAAGAACGGCGCAGATCGCGCGGATATCCGTTCCGAGCAGCATCCGCCCTTCCGTAATAAGCGTCGGCTGCGCCTGAATCGGAACCTGACGCATTCCGCGCGCAAATTCGCGTCGGATGCCCGCGATCGCGGCTTTGAGTTCCAGGAGATCCTGCATCGTCTCGAGCAGCAGCAAGTCGACGCCGCCCTCGACGAGCGCTCGGGCCTGCTCGGCGTAAATGTCGCGCAATCTCTCGTAGGTTATGTTCGAGAGCGCCGGGTCGGATGAAGAGACGAGCATTCCCGTCGGTCCCATGGATCCGGCGACGAAACGGGGACGCTCGCGCGTCGAAAACGCATCGCAGGCCTCGCGCGCCAACGCAGCCGCGCGGAGGTTGATCTCGCGCGTTCGATCGCCGAGAGCGTACTCGTCAAGCTTAAGTCGCGACGCTGTAAAGGTATCGGTCTCGACGACGTCGGCACCAGCTTCGAGGTACGACTCGTGAATTGCGCGCACGAGCTCGGGACGCGTGAGCACCAGTGCTTCGTTGCATCCATGCGCGCCGCCGAAATCTTCGGCGGAGAGCTCGAGCGCCATAAGCTGCGTACCCATGGCGCCGTCGAAGATCAAAACCCGCTCCCCAAGCAGGCGCAAATACTCAGACAATCTGTCGGCTTTCCCTCACGGCGTCATGCGCGACAGGCGAATCTCGCCAACCGCATGTCCGGCCCGATTATACACTCCCGGACGCGCAAATCGAGCAAGTCTAGCCGTCTGGCTCTCGTCGAGCACTCCCAACCGGCCCAAAATGCCGATCGTCGAAGGACCCCGCGCCCGCGAGTTTCCATCGAGGACTTTGGAAGCGTAGCCGTACCCGCGTGCGATCGCGGCGACGCCGTGCACGCCCTCGGCTCCCGCCTTCGAGGCGATCGCCCCGTTGCCGGCAATCATCAGCTCGGTATCGAGTTGGCCGCCGCCCGCCACGTACTGAGGATAGGCAACCATTGCGTCGCGGACGACGCGCAGGGCCCGGGCATCGGAGGGCTCGATATCGGTCAGCGAGGCGAGACGCGCAAACGAACGAGCGGCGTTGCGCAAGCTGGTTGCGTAAATGGGAATGCCGCAACCGTCGATTGCGATCGGCCAGGTTTCGGGGTCGTCGTCGGAGAGCCGCGCGCAAAACTCCAGGATCTTGCGTTGCGCGAGATTGCTTTCGCTCAAGTAGCCGGCGGGATCGGCTCCGATTACTTTGCAGAGCGCGAGAATTCCGGCATGCTTCCCCGAGCAATTATTGTGCAGCGGAGACGGTTGTTCACCCGCGCGGAGCAACTCGTTTGCCGACGTTTCGTCGTAGGGCACGTGCACGCCGCATTGCAGCGCGCCCGCATCCATGCCGATCTTTTGCAAGAGGGAGCGCACGGCTCGTACGTGGATTGCCTCGCCGGAGTGCGACGCGGCCATGACGGCAATCTCCGAGGCCTCCAAGCCAAACTCTTCGCGCACTCCGGCTTTGATTGCGGCGGCAGCAATGAACGGCTTCGCGGCCGAGCGCAGATAGACAGGAACGTCGATCTCGCCTGCACTGTAGAGTAAATCGCCCTTAGCGTCGACCGCACAGACGGCGACGCGATGAACCGACTCGACGAGCTCGCCGCGAGTTACTTCGACGAGCAGTGGCGGCGTGGCGGTCAAACCAGCGCGGGTTCGACGATCGTCGCCTCCTGCTCGGCGAAGACCGGGTTGCTTAAGTATCGCTCGCCCGTGTCGCAAGCGATCGTCACGATCGTTTTTCCTCTCGACTCGGGGCGCGCCGCAACTTCGAGCGCGGCCCACACGTTGGCACCGCTCGAGATTCCGACCAGCATCCCTTCCTCGCGCGCGAGCCGGCGCGCCGTCGCGATGGCGTCGGCATCGGTCACGCGTATCACCTCATCGTAGATTTCTGTGTTGAGCACTCGCGGTACGAATCCGGCACCGGTACCCTGAATCTTATGCGGGCCGGGCTTGCCTCCCGATAAGACCGGCGATCCGTCGGGCTCGACGGCAATCATCTTCACGCCCGGCTTCCGGCCTTTGAGCACCTCGCCGACGCCGGTGATGGTTCCGCCCGTCCCGATCGCAGAAATGACAACGTCCACGGCGCCGTCGGTATCGCGCCAGATCTCTTCGGCCGTCGTGCGCCGGTGAATCTCCGGATTGGCGGGGTTTTCGAACTGCTGCGGCATGAAATACTTGCCCGAAACGCCGGCCTGTATTTCGTTCGCTCGACGGACGGCACCGGGCATACCCTCCGCACCCGGCGTGAGCACCACTTGCGCGCCGTACGCTTTGAGCAGGTTGCGCCGCTCGACCGTCATGGTATCCGGCATCACGAGGATGATTGGATATCCCTTGGCGGCCGCAACGAAAGCAAGCGCGATGCCGGTGTTCCCGCTTGTCGGCTCGAGAATCGTCATGCCGGGCAAGAGCCGGCCGTCGCGCTCGGCCGCCTCGATCATCGAGACGCCGATGCGATCCTTCACCGATCCGGCCGGGTTGAACGACTCCATCTTCACGAGGAGCGTTGCCGCGAGATCGCTTGTCAGCCGTGGCAGCTTCACCAGCGGCGTGTTACCGAACGTGTCGGCCAAGTTTTCGTAGATTCGTGCCATGGTACCGTGCTTAACCCCCGCTAGGAATCGGCCGTTGCACTTGAGTATCAGCGCCCATGCGGCTTGCTTCCTTCGCCGTTGCGGCGGCTGTCGCTCCACTCGTTCTCATCTCGAGCGTGCCGGGCGGCTCGGCGAGCGCTGCAAACGCGCCAACCGTCGATGCCGCGCTGGCTGCGATCGCAGCCTACGCGCCCCAGGCGATGCGCCAGCAGGGCACGCCCGGGCTCTCGGTCGCGATCACCGACCGCTCGCAGACGCTGCGCATCATCACGCTGGGGTACGCAAACCGAGATATCCAAATGCCGGTAACCGCGCAGACGCGCTTCGCGATCGGCTCGATCACGAAGTCGATGACTGCGCTTGCCATACTTGCGCTTCACGATGAAGGGCGCGTTGACCTGAATGCACCGGTACAGCGCTACCTTCCGTGGTTCTCGATCGAGAGCGGAGGCAAGCCGATTTTGGTCCATCAACTCCTCTCGCACACCGCGGGCATTCCCGACGACTACGCCGCCGAAAGCGGCTATGGTTACGACGTCGTCGCGCTGCACGATTCCAAGACGCTCTTCGCGCCGGGCACGAGCTGGTCGTACTCGAACGACGGCTATGCAACCCTGGGTGCGATCGTGGCAGGCGTTGACGAACGTTCGTGGCCCGAATCACTGCAGGCGCGCGTTCTCGATCCGATCGGAATGGCGAGCAGCAGCGCCGTCTTTACGCCGGAGACGATGACGCGAGCCGCTCTCGGCTATCAATTCCGCGATAACGACCGTCCGCCGCCGCTGCAGCCGGAGCTCGTCGCCTCCCCGGCGATGGATTTCGTCGATCCCGCCGGCTCGGTGCTCTCGACGCCGGAGGATATGGCGCGCTACATGCGCTTCTATCTCAACGGAGGACGAACGGAGAACGGAAAGCAGCTCGTCACACCCGCCTCGTTCGCCGCCATGACGCAACCCGACGCCTTGGATAGCGGCAAACCGGCCGGCGCGGCCGGTGTCGAGCTCAGCGAAGCGCCGGCCTTCTACAAACAGTACGGTTACGGCTTATCGATTTTCGACGAAGGCGGCGATCGTCTCGTCGGCCATACCGGCGGCATCTCCGGCTACACGGCTTGCATGCAGATCAATCTGACTCGCGGTTTCGGTGCGATCGCATTTGCGAACCTCGTCGAGGCGCCGTTGCACCCGTGCGCGATCGTGCTCTACGC
>JBAVSO010000126.1:0-14147 GCA_049695635.1 Candidatus Cybelea sp.
AACCGGAGCCGTGCGCTCGGCCCACCCGCCGACGCGAAAGCGCAGGCGCGCCACGCCCGCGCTCGGTAGGCGGGCCTGGACGGCCCGCAGCACGTGTTCGCCGAGAAAGCTTAGCTGGTGGCTCCACGCGCTCGAGCGCGTCACAATCGTCAGCGTTCCTTGCGCGATCCCCGAAGGGTGCGAGTTCGCTGCGACCTTCGAACCGACGATCTCGCTCCAGCCGGCTTCCAGCAACACGACCGGATCTCGCGGAGCCTTCTCCGCCGGCTTCCATCCGGAGATTGCCTCCGAGAGTTTCAGCACGACGCGTACGCTTGAACGCGCGCGTTGGAGACTTGGGCCAAATGCGCACCCGGTGGCAGACCCGGCGGAGTCTGCGTCGCCGTGATAAAGGCTTGGTCGTAGTCGCCGACCTCGGCCATAAACGCGGCCGCGCGCTCTTCGTCCAGCTCCGAGAGCACGTCGTCGAGCAGGAGCAACGGCGCTTCCCGCGCGCGTTCGCGTAGCACCGCGTATTCGGCTACTTTGAGCGCTAGGATCGCGGTGCGTTGCTGTCCTTGCGACCCGTAGACTGCCAGCGAGAGGCCGTCGAGCTTCAAAGCTACGTCATCGCGGTGGGGACCGACGATCGAGGTCTTTCGCATCCGTTCCGCGTCGTGCGAATGCTGCAACCGCGTTTCAAAGGCTTGCGCAATCGAGTCCGGTGACGGGGTTTCAAAGAGCACGTTCGGCTCGTAGCTCAGATCGAAGCTTTCGCTTCGGGCGAACTTCGAGTGTGCGCGACGAGCTTGCTCTGCGAGCGCGCTTATCAGAGCGTCGCGTGCCGTCACGATCTGCGTTCCCGCCTCGACGAGGGTTCGATTATACGTAGCGAGCAGCTCGGGATCGGGATCGACGGCGCCACGCAGCAACGCATTCTTCTGCTGCACTGTCTTGCGATAGCGCGCGAGCTGGTGATAATAACCCGGCTCGCTCTGCGCGAGGGCGCTATTTAGAAACGCTCGGCGCGCGCTCGGCGTGCCGCTTGCGAGCGCAAGATCGGCCGGAACGAAAGTTACGACGCGCATTCTTCCGAGATAGCCGGCATAGCGAACGCCGTTCCCATTGACGGTGTAGCTCTTGCGCGTCCCCGCGCTCGAGCGTCCGATCGTGCACGCGAGCTCGACGCTTCCGGCCTGCAGGGTCGCTTGACCGCGCAGCATCGCGCGCTCGCATCCTCTGCGCACGGCATCGGCGTCGCGGGCCGTTCGAAACGACTTGCCGGTGCCCAACATGGCAATCCCTTCCAAAAGATTACTCTTCCCTTGGGCGTTGGCTCCGACGAAGACGTTCAGTCCCGTTGCGGGCTCGATCTCTAGCTCGGAATAGTTTCTAAAGTCGCAGAGCGTTAACCGCGAAAGCAGCACATCACTGCCGAAGCGGCATCAGCACGTAGAGCTGCTGTCCCGTGTCGAGCGGCTGGGCCGGCCGGATCGCGGCGGGCGAGAGCGGTCCCAGCAACTCGATGATCGTCTTTTCGTCCTTGACGTGGTTGAGTATTTCGACCAGATAGCGGGCGTTGAAAGCAATCGTTAAGTCCTCGCCGCTCTGCTCGACTTCGAGCTCTTCGTACGCGTTGCCGGAGACGTCCGAGCTGGCCGTAACGATCAGCGTTTGATTCGAGATCGCGAGCCTCACCATACTGGCTCGGTCACCGGCCACCAGCTCCGCTCGGCGTAGGGCCCCAATGAGAAGCGGTGTGCTAACGGTAACGCTGCGGTCGAACTTGGCTGGGATGACCTGCTGGTAATTGGGATATTGGCCGTCCACGAGGCGCACCGTGATCGCGACGTCGCCGCTGGTCATCTGGAGTTGATTGCTCTGCGCTCCGAGCGCACTGACGGCGATCTGCTCGCCGCCAGCCAGGTTACGCGCTGCCTCAGCGAGCGCTCGCGACGGCACGATGAACTTCTCGGCGCCGGAAATACCGCTCTCCAGGGTCGTGACGAACTTTGCGAGCCGGTATCCGTCGGTGGCGACCATCGTCAGCACCTTGCCGTCCACCTCGAGCAGCGTGCCCATCAGAACCGCCCCGCGTGCCTCCTCGCCGGAGGCTGCAAAGATCGTCGCGTCAACGGCGTCGCGGAAGCGCTTTGCCCCGATCTCCAACTCCGAGCCGCGTGCGGCTGCCGGCAGCGGGGGGTACTCATCGGCGGGCAAGGCGTGAAAGTCGTAGTTACTCCGCTCGTACTTGACGCTTGCCCGGGTAGGCGTGCCGGTCAGTTCGAGCGTTCCCGGCGAGAGGTTGCCGAGATAGCTTGCAAAGAGCTTGGCCGGAATCGTGACCGAGCCGCTTTCGGCGACTTGCGCCGGAAAGGCATGCTCCAGCGTCAGCTCGAGATCCGTCGCGCGGACGGCGATCTTTCCGCCATCGGCTTGCAGCAGGACATTGGATAGGACCGGCACCGTGGTATGCGCGTTGACCACCTTGCTGGCGGCGCCGACGGCCGTCGCGATATCTTTCGTCGAGCACGAGAACTTCATCGTTTCCACCGTTGGTCGTGAGGGCGCGTTTTCCTAGGAGTAAAGAAAGAGAGTCGTAGCAGCAGTAGGGCGGTGTATTCTGCGGAAAACGTCAAATTTGCTCGCGCAGCACGAGGTTTTTCCTAAGGATAAACTTGTGAGCACAAGAGTACGACTTATACACCCTTCCACATGGCCGGATTACGTGACCTTGGATACGTCGAGGCAGGCTAGACCTTGTGAACAGAGTGTTCAGGGAGTCTGACACATCGCGATGAGCTGGCGGATCTTGTTGCGGTAGGCCTCGTCCCGCTGCATCTGCTCCTTGATCTTATCGCGCGCGTACATCACGGTGGTGTGGTCTTTCTTACCGAACTCGCGCGCAATCTGCGGCAGGGAGTAGTTTGTTAGTTCGGTCGCAATGTACATGGCGATCTGGCGTGGCGCGGCAAGACGCTGATCGCGCCGGCCGTTGTCCATTTCCTTGACGGTAAGGCCATGTGCGCCCGCTACCGTCTCTTTGATCTTGCTGATCGTGATGCGGTGCAGCGGGGCCTGTGCGAGCGCACTTTTGAGAACGTCGGCGGCGAGGTCGGTCGTGATCGGCGCCTTCGTGAGCGAGGCATAGGCGATGACGCGAATTAGCGCGCCTTCAAGCTCGCGGATGTTCGATGGGATGACCTTGGCGATGAACGACGTCACCTCGTCGGGGACCGGGATATTCTCGCTGCCGGCCTTCTTTCGGAGAATGGCTTCGCGGGTCTCCAGGTCGGGCGCCTGAATGTCGGTGAGCAGGCCCCATTCAAAACGCGAGCGGAGCCGCGCTTCGAGCGTCTGGATCTCTTTCGGTGGACGGTCCGACGAAATGATGAGCTGGCGCCCCGACTCGTGCAGCGCGTTGAACGTGTGAAAGAACTCCTCTTGCGTCGTCTCTTTTCCGGCCAGGAACTGAATGTCGTCAATCAGCAGCACGTCGACCTCGCGGTAGCGATTGCGAAACTCGGGGGTGCGGTTGTTCTGCAGCGCGATGATGAACTCGTTGGTGAACTTCTCGCAGGTGCAGTAGACGACGTTGGCCGCGACATTGTCTTGAATGACGCGATGCCCAATGGCGTGCATGAGGTGCGTCTTACCTAACCCGACGCCGCCGTAGAGGAAGAGTGGATTGTACGCATGGGCCGGAGCGCCGGCGACCGCCTGCGCGGCCGCGTGCGCAAAGCGGTTGGAGTTGCCGACTACAAACTCTTCGAAGGTATAACGAGCATTAAGATTAGCAGTGCGGAAGTCCTCAAGCGGACGAAGCGGAATGCCGGGCGGCGTGCGACCGCCATCGCTCGACTCGGCGACCGAGAGTCGCAGCTCGACGCTGGTTCCAAAGAGCTCGCTGAGCACTCCGATCATCTGCGCACGCAGCTTGCTCCCCACCCAATCTTGAGCAAACTTGCTGTGCACCGCGAGGTGAAGCTCGTTGCCGTGGAACGAGATGAAGCGGATCGGTTTGATCCACATCTCGAAGACAGGCTTTGAAAAAGTTCGTTCTAAGGTGTCGAGTGCGGATTGCCAGAGCTCGTTGGAGATGTCCGAGTTGATCGCAAGCGCCATCCTCTGCGTCCTTCTTTTGGTAAATAGCTCGAAACCAGCACCTCGCAGCGGGCCCTTATGAGAGGAAGGAATCAGGCTGCGCCACCCCCGTGAGGGCGCAACCACTTGGCTTAATGAAGCCTTGCTCCTGCGGAATCTATGCACGACTTTATACACTTATCCACAGGTCTACGCGAACAGTATTTCGCGGATTTTTCGGATTTATGAACGGCTATAACGGGAGCCCGCAGAACGCCCGAATTGCCCGGCAGCGTAAGGGTGGTTTGACGCCTTTTTGAGCCTCGATCGAGCCCTTCTCCACAACCTTGTCCACAGGTGTGGAAAGGGCGATAGCTGACTCCAAGTGTTGAACCCATCGGCTTTCCGGAACTTGGCGTATATGGCGGAACTCCCCAGAGCACTCGGCAGCCGCGATTCCCCTTTTGCAGCCCACAGCAAATGGCGTGGCTGTGCGAACGATCGCCAACCCAGCCGAGACCAGGTCGTGGCCTACTTGCCCGGGGCAGCGTGGAGGAGTGTTCGAACCAGGCTGTTTAGCTCGGCCTGATGGGTGTTGGCGTAAATCGCCAGGATTAGGAACGCCCCAGTAACCGAAGCAATAATGAGCGAGCGCCGCCGCACGCAGCGCGCAGTTCTTGCTCAGCCAGCGATTGCCTCGGATTCAACCGCGCGGGGCTCGACAGCTTTCAAGTAAGCGCCCGCCACTATTTTGCAAGCTCCGTTGCATTTTTGTCCGCCTCTGCTACAATGTCGCGGTTATGTTTGAGTTCGATCTCCAGCTTTTTGCGTCCAAGAAGGGCGCCGGCTCGACCCGCAACGGGCGCGACTCGAACGCCCAACGCCTCGGCGTCAAGCGCTTTGGCGGCGAGCCCGTGATCGCGGGCAACATTATCGTGCGCCAGCGCGGCACCCGCTTCTATCCCGGACTGAACGTTGGAATCGGCCGCGACCATACGCTTTTTGCGCTGACCGATGGGATCGTCGAGTTCGGCTCGAGCAGCGAGCGCAAGCGCGTTTCGGTCGTTCCGGCGGCGTAACACGGTCGCTAGCGCACGCGAATGGGGCCGTTAGGCCCCGTTTTGTTTTTCGGCGAAACTACGGCCGGTGCAGTTCATCGATCAGGCGGAGATCGCGGTAGCGGCCGGCGACGGCGGCGACGGTATCGTGGCATGGCGTCGAGAGAAGTACGTTCCCAAAGGCGGGCCGGCCGGCGGCGACGGCGGCCACGGCGGAAACGTCTATCTTGAGGCGACACCCGAGCTTTCGACGTTGGTCGAGTTTCGCTACCGACGCAGTTTCTCAGCGCAATCCGGTAAGCCCGGCCGGAGTTCGAACAAGTCCGGGAAGAGCGGCGAGGACTTGACCATTCACGTTCCGGTTGGAACGCTGGTCTATAAAACGCGAACCGATCGCGAACGTGATTTTCTCGGCGATTTGAGAGAGGCCGGCGCACGCGTCTTGGCGGCAAAAGGCGGTCGCGGCGGGCTCGGCAATCAACACTTCGCAACGAGCGTTCGGCAAGCGCCGCGTTTTTCCGAACGTGGCGAGCCCGGAGAACGGTTTGCGCTGCAGCTCGAGCTTAGACTTCTCGCGGATTGCGGCATCGTCGGCGTACCCAACGCCGGAAAATCTACGCTGCTTTCGGTCATTTCGGCGGCGCGCCCCAAGATCGCCGACTATCCCTTCACGACGCTCGAGCCGCAGCTCGGAGTCGTGCGCGTCTCCGACGAGGACTCGTTCGTGACGGTCGACGTGCCTGGCTTGGTCGAAGGCGCGCACGAGGGAGTCGGCTTGGGCGACCAATTCCTAAGACACGTCGAGCGTACGCGTGCGCTCGTGCATTTGCTCGACGGCGCGAAGCCGTTGGACGAGATCCTCACCGACAAAACGACGATCGAATCGGAGCTCACCGCTTGGAATCCAGCGCTCCCTGAAAAGCCGACGCTGCTCGTCGTCAATAAGATCGATCTTCCGGACGCGCGCGAATCCCTAGACGCGCTGCAGCGGCGCTTCCCCGACATCCGCGGCATCAGCGCCGCGACGGGGGAAGGCGTGCGCGATCTAGTCTTTGCGGTCGCGCGGACGATCGAGGACGCGCCGGTGCCCGAGATCGTGGCGCCGCCGGCGGCTCGGATCGAGCTGCTGCCGCCCTCAGCTTTTCGAATCGAACGCCACGATGACGGTTCGTTCGCCGTCTTTGGGGAGCGGATCGAGCGGCTCGCCGCGATGACGAATTTCGATTCCGACGAAGCGCTGGGGCGCTTCGAGCGCGCCCTTGCCAAGATGGGCGTCGAGCAGAGGCTCCGGGAGCTTGGGGCCGTGGAAGGGGATACGGTGCGCATCGGGCCGTACGAGTTCACCTACTCATGAGGTACGGCGTCTTCGGCGGCACCTTCGATCCAATTCACAACGCGCATCTCTTCGTTGCCGAATCGGCGCGCCTGCTCGAGCGGCTCGACCTCGTGCTCTTCGTTCCGACCGGGAGTAATCATTACCGCGATCGGCCGCAGGCCGACGCGGTGCACCGTTGCGCGATGATTCGCGGCGCCATCGAAGGCAACTCTGCCTTTGCTCTAGACGAGACCGATCTGCGCGAAAACGCTACCGGCTATACCGCCGACTTGTTGCCGCAGCTGCGCGCGAAATATCCCGATGCCGAGTTCACATTCATCATCGGTGCCGATTCGCTGGCCACCGCAAACTGGGTGCGACTCGATGAGGTGATTGAAGCGCTCGAGCGTTTCGCGATCGCGCCGCGCGACGGCGTCGTGACCGATGCGCTCGCGCGCGTAATCGCGGCTATTCCGCCTCCGCTGCGCGAACGCGTCACGACCCTCAATCTGCCGGAGATTCCCGCATCTTCAAGTTTTGTTCGGACGCTGCTCTCGCAAGGGCGCAGCGTTCGTTACCTCGTGCCTGAGATGGTCTGGGAGTACATCGTCGCGCACCGGCTCTATGGCTTTAAAACCAATGGCGTTCTATCGTAGCGAGCCGCGAGTGCTTGCAGGCGCGTTCGTCGCAGCGGCCCTGGCGGCGTGCGGATCGCCGCAGTCTCCCGACGACCGCACCGTTTGTACGGTCTACTCGAGCGGAAGGTCGCGGGTCGAAGTTGTCGCCGACGGCACGGTGACCCGGGTTTTGGGCGTGCAGCAAGGACGAGTCAGTCCTCATGAGGGTTTTCTCTTTCGGCTTGGCTCGGGCTGCGATCTCGTCGTGCGGGTAGAGGCGAACACCGACTTCACCGGTCCGATTCCGCTCGCGCTCGGTCAGCACGTCGTCGTCAAAGGCGAGTACGAATATTATCCGCGCGGCGGTGTGATTCACTGGACCCACGGCGATCCACGGGGCCGCCACGAAGGCGGCTACATCGAGACCGGCGGCAAGACGTATTTTTGAGGAGCCTGATCCTTAGGCCGGCGTTATGAGCGGCAGAACGCCCCTTTCATGCATTCTGCTGGCAAGCGCCTCGCCGCGGCGCTACGAGCTTCTACGCTCGCTCGGCATCGCGGTCGAGGTCGCGGCGAGCGGCTACGACGAGGCGCCTGTGGCGGGCCTCGCACCACCCGATCTGGCTACGCTGCACGCTACCGAGAAGCTACGCACGGCTTTGCGGAAAACCGGCGCGCTTCGTGACGGTCTCCCAGTGCTCGCCGCCGACACCGTCGTTGACGCCGACGGTGAGGCGCTAGGTAAACCTAAAGACCTCGGTGAGGCGACCCGAATGCTCGAGCGGCTCTCCGGCCGCGATCACTTAGTCCACACCGCCTTCGCCCTTGCGGCGCCCGGTGAGCCCCGGTGGGTTGCGGAGTGCGCCACGACGCGCGTTCGTTTCTACCCGCTCTCAACCGACGAGATTCGCGAATACGTGAAGACGGGCGAGCCGCTCGACAAAGCCGGCGCTTACGGAATTCAAGGACGTGCCGCATCCCTGATCGAGTCGATCGACGGCGACTTTTATACGGTAATGGGCTTGCCGCTGGCTCGCTTTATTCGGGCCGTACGACGGTTGGGATTCGTGCTTCCGGAACCGAATGACCCCCATCCGGGCCAGTACGCGCCCTAGCATCCGACGCAACTCGGGGTCATCATCTTTACGTATCGAGACGAACGCAGGCTCTTTGCGCTGATCGGCATTATCATCGCCGCGGCGTTATTGGCTTTATTGCAGATCGGTGCGCAACGCAGCGGATCGGTGAGCCCGATTGCGACCTTTGCAAACTCGTTATTCGGTGTCGCCGAAACGGCGGTCGCCGCAACGGCTCGCGGAACGCGCGCGCTCGGCGACGCGGTCCTTGCATTGCCGTCGCTCGAACGCGAGAACGCGGCGCTGCGCGAGAGCAACAGACGGCTCACCCAAGAGAACGCCCGCCTCCACGAGCTGGCTGCGGCGTATGCAGCGGAATCATCCGTGCGGCCCGTCGTCGATCTCTACCACGGCATCGAAGCTCGCGTCATCGGTTTTCCGCCCGAAAACGAATCGCGCGCGGTCACGATCGACAAAGGATTCCGAGCCGGCGTCGTGCGCGACCAAGGAGTGCTGGCCGCCGGCGGTATGGTCGGGCGCGTCGCCGCGGTCGGGCCCTACTCGAGCACCGTGCTGCTCGCGACCGACTACACCAGCCGCATCCCGGCGATCGTGCGGCGCGGGCGCTGGTGGGGTATCGCGCGTGGAAATCTCAGCAGCGTTGTCGTTGAGTATCTGCCGCAGGACGCGCCATTGCGCGTCGGCGACGTCGTGGTCACCGGTGAAGGCCGCTCGTTTCACTCGGGGGTCCCGATCGGAACGGTAAACGCGATCGAACGGGGCGATGGGATGCTCTATCAAACCGCCGTCATCAAAACGTTCGTTGATCTCGGGGCGCTCGATCGCGTTGTCGTCGTTCCGCGCTAGTGGTACGGGAGAGTAAGCAGCACGTACCTCCGTTCGTCGGACCGGCGTGGTACGTGGCCGGGGCGTGGGCCATCGCGGCCTTGATCGCGCAGGCGACTCTGGTGCATTATCTCGCAATTCGCGGTGTCGTTCCGAGCTTCGTGCTGGTCGTTGTCGTCTGGTATGCGATTCGCGTCAATGCCCGGCGTGCCGCGGTCTACGGCCTCTTTGCCGGTTTTTGCGAAGACGCGCTTTCGACGCAGACCGGCGCAGCTTGGATGATCTCGACGAGCCTGAGCGCGCTGCTCGCGAGCCGGCTTTCACGCGGCTTTTTTGCCGACTCGCTGCCGCTGGCGAGCGGAATCACCGTCGTCGCGACGCTGCTGCGCGCGCTGATCTTTTGGGTGGTAATGGCGCTCTGTGGATACCCTTCGGGTTTGGGTGCGCTGCACTTTCACGAGGCCGTGCTGCAAGCGGCGCTAAACGCCGCAACGATCGTCGTCGCCATGCTGTTGACTCGCCGCTTCGAGGCGGCAGAATCGTGATTCCGCAGCGAACAGCGCCGCGTCCAAAGGAATGGCGGCTTCCGGCCTGGCGGCTCGTCGCGTTTCTCACACTCGTCGCGATTTCGTTGCTCGCGCTGCTGGCGCGGCTCGTGCAGGTTCAGCTCGTAGATGGGCAGCGGTATCGCACGGCGGCGCAAGCGAATCAGATTCGGCTGATACCGGTGGCTGCGCCGCGTGGAATGATCCGAGATCGTCACGGAACGGTGATCGCGCGGAGTCGCCCCTCGTTTGTGGTCGGCCTCATTCCATCGGAGGTTACCGACCCCGATCGCGAGCTTGCAACCCTAGCGACCGTGCTGGGCATGGACGCGCAGCGGCTATGGTACAGGCTGCTTCACCACCGCGGCGTTAACTATCCGAACTTTGCAGCGGTCGTCGCGAACGAACCATACGGCCCGGTGATACTCGCGAGCGATCTCCCGGTCGCCACCGTGGCACGGCTCTCCGAGGTGCTAACCGATCTTCAAGGCGTCGATCTAGAGGTGCAGCCGGTTCGGGATTATCCGCACGGGCCGGCCGGCTCGCATCTTATCGGCTACGTCGGCGCAATCACGCAAGAAGAGTACGAGCGGCTCAAACACGCCGGGTATTCGCCGAACGACGTAATCGGCAAAGACGGGTTGGAGTTCGCATACGACAAGTATCTTCGCGGAGTGCCCGGCGGTCAGCGCGTCGTCGTCGATGCGGCCGGCGCAGTCGTTCCGAGCATAAAGCTCGCCGCCCGGCCCGCCGTGCCCGGCGACACGATCGTCACGAACATAGATTGGCGGTTGCAAGGGGTCGTCGAGAAAGCGCTCGCGGATGGAATTCGCGGGCTCGGACGCGGCCGCAACTTGTCCGGCGCGGTGGTGGCCGAGGATCCCTGGACTGGCGGCATCCTCGCGCTTGCGAGCTACCCGAACTTCGATCCGAACGACTTCACGGCGAATCGCTGGAAGCGGATAGCGGCCGACCTTACGAGCCCCGCCCAGCCGCTCTTCGATCGTGCGATCGCGGCGGCGACCCCGACAGGTTCGACGTTCAAAATGGTCACCGGTTCGGCCGCGCTAACGGAACGCGTCGTGCGCGTCGATCAAGTGGTCGACGACACCGGCGGCTGGAATTGCGGCGGTTACTACGCGCGCGATATCGCGGCCGGCGGTCTCGGTAATACGACCTTCGTTCCGGCTTTGGCGGCATCGAGCGACGGCTACTTCTTCCGTCTTGCATGGTGGCTCGGAAACGCGCGTCTTCGCAAGTATGCGCTTGCGTTCGGACTCGACTCGAAGACCGGCATCGATCTGCCCGGAGAGAACGAGGGGAACTGGCCGACCAACGATTGGGAGATGCGCGCGTTCGGCGTTCCCATGCAGCCCAGCGAAGCCTGCTTCTTGGGAATCGGGCAGGGTGCGATGCAAGCAACGCCGCTGCAGATGGCCAACGTTGCGTCGGCGGTGATCAACGGCGGGACGCTTTATCGGCCGCAGATTGCGCGCGAGATTCGCGGTCCCGACGGTCGCACGGTCGCGCTGTTCGATCCACAGGTCATTCGGCACGTTCCGGTCACTGCGCCGGCGCTTGCCGCGGTACGGGCGGGGATGGCGAAAGTCACCGATTCGGGCGGAACCGCTTACGGATTGGCGATCGATGGATTGCCTTTTTCGGGCAAGACGGGCACGGTGGAAACTGACGGCGGCAACGGACCGAATACGACCTGGTTCATCGCCTGGGCTCCGAGCCTTCACCCGAAGTTGGCGGTCGCGGTCTTCGTCGATCGCAGCGGCGGCTACGGTGCGACGGTTGCCGCTCCGATCGCGCGGCAGATCCTCATCCGGTACTTCAACAAGAAAAAGTAGTCTCGCGGGCGAAGCCAATCGACATGATCGCAGTACATGAAGATCGTCTCGCCGCTGCCATCGAGCGGCTCGGTTCAGAGAACGCTTTTGAGATTTTAGCGCGCGCGCGCGAGCTCGAAGCCTGCGGCCGCCGCGTCGTGCACATGGAGATCGGCGAACCCGACTTCGACACGCCCGAACATATCAAGAAGGCCGCGGTCGACGCGCTCTACGACAACCACACGCACTACACGCCGTCGAGTGGTCTGCTCTCGCTGCGGACCGCGATCGCGGAGTATGCCAGTCGTTTCCGTCGCGTGACGCCTGAGTGGAACGCGGACAACGTTGTCGTCAGCCCCGGTGCCAAGCCGATCATTTGGAATACGTTGAGCGCGCTGCTCGACCCCGGCGACGATTTCATCTACTTCGACCCCGCGTACCCGGCGTATGCATCCTGTGCGAGCTATCATCAGGCGAACGTGCACGCGATTCCGTTGCTCGAATCGCGAAACTGGCGGATGGATCTCGACGAGCTCGCGCGCCGAGTCTCGTCCAAGACGAAAGTAGTCGTCATTAACTCGCCCCACAATCCGACCGGCGGCGTCCTGACGACCAGCGATCTCGAGTTCATTGCCGAGTTGGCCCAGCGTTACGATTTCCTCGTACTTGCCGACGAGATCTACAGCCGTAACTTCTATCTAGGCAGCGAGTACGTCTCGATCGCGTCGCTTCCCGGCATGCGCGATCGCACGATCGTTGTGGATGGCTTTTCGAAGGCGTACGCGATGACGGGATGGCGTCTCGGCTATGCGCTAATGCCCGAGCGTCTCGCGAAAAGCGCGACGCTCTTCAACAACAATACCTTTAGCTGCGTTGCGACCTTCGTGCAGATGGCCGGTATCGCAGCGCTCACGGGCCCAGACGAGCCGGTCCTTCGCATGAATGAAATCTTCCGCACGCGACGAGATCGTCTGATCGAAGGGCTCAATGCGATCGGCGGGGTCTCGTGTCTGCTGCCGGAGGGCGCTTTTTACGCCTTCCCCAACATCTCGGCGATTACCGATGACGACCGCGCGTTGGCGAAGTTCTTGTTGGAGGAAGGGGGTGTCGCATGTGGCGGCGGTTCTTCGTTCGGTGCGGCCGGAAAAGGCTATCTCCGCTTCTCCTACGCAGCCTCGCTCGAGGATATCGACTGGGCGTTGCAATCGATTCGCTCGACCCTTCCGAAGTTCAAAGGCTGAACTGATTTAATCGGGTTCCCGTTCGAACTCGGACACATTCGTCGCGCGACTTCCTGTCGCGCTCCTATCGTCTGCCTCGCGCCTCCCGCCATCCTGGCTCCGGCGCTCGGTCAGACGGTCCTCGTTCCGAACGGGAACCCGATTAAATCACGTTAGGATCATCGCCCGCTTGACGTCGGCGAGAACGCCGACCGCAATCTCGCGGGCACGAGCCGTACCGTCGGCGATGATTCGCTCGACGAGCGCGGGATCGTTCCGGTACTCGGCGTAGCGCGCGCGAACTGGACGCAAATACAGATTGAGCTGTTCGGCAAAATCGGTTTTGTCTTGCACGCATCCAAGCGCACCCGAGCGGCACTCGGCAGCGATCGCGTCAACTTTGAGCGGATTGACGAATCGCCACAACGCGAAGACGGGGCAGATTTCCGGCCGTCCCGGATCGCCGCGGCGAATTTTCAAGGGGTCGGTGACCATCGCGCGGACCTTGCGCGTCGTCGTCGCCTCGTCGTCGCCGATGAAGATCGCGTTGTCGTACGACTTACTCATCTTGCGCCCGTCGGTGCCGGGAACTTCCGGAAATTCCGAGAGCGTCGCCTGCGGTTCGACGAGGACCTCGTACCCGTTGCCATAGAGGTGGTTAAAGCGTCGAACGATCTCTCGACCGAGCTCGAGGTGGGCCACTTGGTCGCGTCCGACCGGGACGTATTCACCGCGAAAGATCGCGATATCGCAAAGCTGCAGTAGCGGGTAGCCGAGAAATCCGTAGGTCGCGATTTTTTGTCCGAGCGCCTCAATTTGCCCCTTGAACGTCGGCACGCGTTCGAGCCAAGAGAGCGGCGTAATCATCGCGAGCAGCACCTGAAGCTCGCTGATCTCCGGAACTCCCGATTGCAGGAAAAGCGTCGATTTTTGCGGATCGACGCCGGCCGCGAGCCATGCCGCGACCATCTCGTCGCGCGCGCCGCGAATCTTGGCTGGATCGTCGAAATCTGTCGTATACGCGTGCAGATCGGCGATCTCGAAGAAGGCGTCGGAAGTCTCCGAAAAGTTCGCCCATTGCGTGAGAACGCCGACGAGGTGGCCGAGATGGACTTGGCCGCTCGGACGCATGCCTGCCATCACGCGCGGGCGCTTGGTGACGGTGAAAGTCATTCGCGCGTGATTGTTACTCGATAACCGCTAATGCCTTGCAAGCTGCGCGCGAACGTAGGCGCGCGCGGCACGAACGGCATGCGCGATTGGGGTCCCGCCGGCGAGCTCGCACGCCAGCGCCATCGCAAGGGTGCAGCCGGTTCCGTGCATCGAGCCCGCGATTCGCGGCTCGCTAAAGATCTCGACTCCACCCTGGGTTGCGAGCGCGTCGGCCGGCTGGTCGTCAAGATGGCCCCCTTTGAGCAGCACCGCCGCCGCGCCGCGCGCTTGGAGGGCGGCGGCGGCTTCACCGAGAGTGTCGCGCGAAATGACCGAGATGCCGAGTAAGAATGCGGCCTCGTCTAGGTTGGGTGTGAGCGCAACGTTGGGCAGGTTTGCAAGCTCGTCACGGATGGCATAG
>JBAVSO010000127.1:0-21165 GCA_049695635.1 Candidatus Cybelea sp.
ACGTAGACGACTAGATCGTCGCTCGTTTGCGGTTGCGTGCCGCGATGGTGCCGCCGCGCACCATCCACGCCGGTAAAGGTGGGTTGCGCCGCCGGCGCGGGGGTCTCGGATTGCACCGCAAGCTGCCGAGCAGGATGCCAGAGCGCGAAAGCGGCAAGTCCGAGCGCGGCCGCAGCCAAAGCGATTCGCGTAATCATGGCGCTCTATCACGCGCCACCGACCGACCGAAAGGGTAGCGTAGCGAGCGACGACCGTGTACGATGCTCCACATGTACGACTTCGCCGCGATCGAGCGGAAGTGGCAGACGCGCTGGGAGCGCGCGCAGCTCTACCACGCGCGCACCGAGAGCGATAAGCCGAAGAAATATCTTATGGAGATGCTCCCGTACGCGTCGGGCGATCTTCACGTCGGTCACGCGAAGAACTATACTTTCGGCGACGCGGTCGCACGGATGACGCGTATGCTCGGCTACAACGTGCTTCATCCGTTGGGCTGGGACGCCTTTGGGCTGCCGGCCGAGAACGCCGCGATCGATCGCGGGATCGACCCGGCCGTCTGGACCGCCGAGAACATCCTCAACATGCGGCGGCAAGTCCGTTTACTAGGAACGAGCTACGATTGGTCGCGCGAGATCGCAACGTGCGAGCCCGAGTACTACCGCTGGAATCAATGGCTCTTCTTGCGACTCTTCGAGCACGGTCTTGCGTATAAGCGCGAAGCGCCGGTGAACTGGTGCCCGCACGACCAAACGGTGCTCGCCAACGAACAAGTCATAGACGGGCGCTGTTGGCGCTGCGCTCATCTCGTCGAGCGGCGCAATCTCTCGCAATGGTTCTTAAGGATCACGGCCTACGTCGATCGCCTCTTGGACGATCTCGACAAGTTGACCGGCTGGCCGGAGCGCACGCGCACGATGCAGCGAAACTGGATCGGGCGCAGTGAGGGCGCGAACGTCGCCTTCCGCGTGGACGGTCTCGATGCGGCCATTGAGGTCTTCACGACCCGGCTCGACACGCTCTACGGCGTTACCTTTCTCGCAGTCGCGCCCGAGCACGCGATCGTCGAATCGCTGCGGCCGCTCGTTTCACGAGAGCATGCCGCCGCCATCGATGCGTTCGCGCAAACTTTGAAGTCGAAGTCGGAACTCGAACGAACGAGCCTGATGGAAAAGCAGGGCGTCTTCACCGGCGCGTATGCGATCCATCCTCTCTCGCGTGAACGCGTCCCGATTTGGCTGACCAATTACGTGCTCGCCGAGTATGGTAGCGGCGCCGTGATGGGAGTTCCGGCGCACGACGAGCGCGATTTCGAGTTCGCGAAGCGGCATGCGCTGCCAATCGCGCAGGTCGTCGTCTCGCGCGACGCGCCGGGCGGCGCGCCGCAGGGGGCTCCATTCGTCGAAGACGGGCGATTGATCGGCAGCGATGACTTCGATGGAATGTCGAGCGAACGCGCGCGTGAAGCGATCGCGCTACGTCTGGCAACCATCGGCGCCGGCAAAACGAGCGTGAGCTACAAGCTGCGCGATTGGCTGATTTCGCGTCAGCGCTATTGGGGAACGCCGATTCCGATCGTCTACTGCGGCGTATGTGGCGAGGTTCCGGTGCCCGACGACCAGCTCCCGATTCTTCTCCCGCCGCACGACCGAATTACGGGAGCAGGGCCTGTTCCGAGCGCGTCGAGGGGCTCGCCGCTGGCTTCGATTCCGGAGTTCATCAACACCACGTGCCCGCGATGCGGGGGTCCGGCGCGCCGCGAAAGCGACACCATGGACACCTTCTTCGAATCGTCGTGGTATTATTTGCGTTACCTCGACCCGCATAACGACCAGTTGCCGTGGGACCCGCAACGCGCGGACTTCTGGATGAACGTCGACCAGTACATCGGCGGCGCCGAACATACGGTGCTGCACTTGCTCTACTCGCGCTTTTTTTACAAGTTCTTTCACGATCGCGGATGGGTGAGCGGCACCGACGAGCCGTTCGAGCATCTCTTTCATCAAGGCTTGCTGCTGCGCGATGGCGACAAGATGTCAAAATCTCGCGGAAACGTCGTCGCCATTGACGAGACGGCCGAAACGAACGGCGTTGACGCGATGCGCCTCTTCCTGCTCTACGTGACGCCGCCCGAGGAGACGAGCAACTGGACGGACGACGGCATCACAGGACGCGTCCGGCTGCTCAACAGAATTTGGCGCGCCTGCGAACCACACCTAGAAAGCGCCCGCGACGATCGAAATGGCGTGCCCGAGGCTCGCTCGATCGAAGAAAAGGCGCTGCTTCGAGCCGTGCACGTCGTTGCGAAGTCGGCGGTTGACGAGACGCTCGACCGTCGCTTTCACTACAACACGACGATCGCCAAGATCGACGAGCTCGTCAATTTGATGACGGCTGCCGCGACCGCGCCGGCCACACCGGCCCTGCTCTATGCCGTTCGCTCGCTGCCGATTCTCATCGCGCCGTTTGCGCCACACATTGCCGAAGAGCTATGGGAGCGACTCGGTCACGAGCGCTCGGTGCACCTCGAACGCTACCTCGAGCCGGACGAGCGCGTGCTGGAAGTCGAAGAGGTCACGCTCGTCGTGCAAGTAAACGGCAAAGTCCGGGCTCGCATCGCGGCCGCCGCCGGCGTAAGCGAGGACGAAGCGCTGGCGCTCGCGCTCGCCGATCCTAACGTTCGAGCGCACCTCGACGGCAAAGAACTTCGCAAGCACGTCTACGTTCCCGGAAAGCTGCTTAACTTGGTGGCTGCATGAGCGAATCGCAACACTTGAATACCGACGTTTGCATCGTCGGCGGCGGACCCTGCGGCATGATGCTGGGAGTCCTGCTGGCTCGAGCCGGTGTTGACGTAACCGTGCTCGAGAAGTATCCCGACTTCTTCCGTGACTTTCGCGGCGACACGGTCCACCCGTCAACGTTGGAGCTGCTCTACGAACTCGGCTGGCTCGACGAGTTTCTCGCCCTCCCTCACGACGAGTTTCAGACCGCTAGCGCAAATATCGCGGGCGAGTCGGTCAAAATCGCCGATCTCACGCATCTTCCGACGCATTGCAAGTTCGTCGCCTTGATGCCGCAGTGGGACTTCCTTAACTTTCTCGCCCAGCGTGGTAAACATTATCCGACCTTCCATCTGATGATGAAGACGCAAGGCGCCGGCCTCATCGAAGACGCAGGGCGGGTTGCCGGCGTACGAGCCGGCACTCCAAACGGCGAGGTCGAGATCGCGGCAAAGCTCGTCGTCGGAGCCGACGGACGGCACTCGACGATTCGCGACCTCGCGGGCTTCGCGGTCGACGATCTCGGCGCACCGATGGACGTCTTGTGGTTGCGAATTCCAAAGCATCCGGAGGACTCGACGCAACAGCTAGGCTGGGTGAGAACCGGTCACTTTGTCGTCCTGCTCAACCGCGGCGACTACTGGCAGTGCGCGTATCTGATCGCCAAAGGTTCGTTCGCACAGCTGCAGGCCGAGGGAATCGGCGCGCTGCAGCGCGGGCTCGCCGAGACCGTGCCGATGCTAAGGGACCGCGTCGAAGCGCTCGACGATTGGTCGAAGATCGCCATGTTGGACGTACGCGTCGACCGGCTCGCGTGCTGGCATCGGACCGGCCTGCTCTGCATCGGCGATGCAGCGCACGCAATGTCGCCGATCGGCGGCATCGGCATCAATCTCGCGATTCAAGACGCTGTCGCCACCGCGAATATTCTAGCAATGCCGCTGCGCGAGGGTGCGACGCCAAGCGAATCTGACTTGCAGCGTATCCAAGATCGCCGCATGTTTCCCACCAAGGTAACGCAGGCGTTTCAAACCTTCGTGCAGGATCGCGCGATCGGTCCGCTGCTGCAAGGAGCAGCGGTTACGAAAGCGCCGCTTGCAGCTCGTTTATTCGACGAGTTTCCCTTTCTTCGACGACTTCCCGCGCGCCTGATCGGCATCGGCGTCCGCCCCGAGCACGTTCACGCGCCCGACGCATATCACGAGCCTTCGCGGGTCAGCATCTCGCGATAGATTTCGCGCACGCGGTCGAGCGTGTCGATCTCCTCGGCTGGCTTGTCGTCGCGGATACGAACGATGCGCGGGAAGCGCAATGAAAAGCCGCTTTCGTGCAGATCGCTCTCCTGGATGACGTCGAACGCGACCTCGAGCACGATCATCGGTTCTACCGGAATCTCCGACGCGCGCGCCTTCTTGCGCTGATGCTCGGACGAAAGACGATGGCTTAAGAACCATTGCGTGAGCTCGGCGATCTCGGCATCGGTCAAGCCGGAATAGGCTTTTCCTATCGCCTGTAGAGTGCCGTCGTCCGTGCGCACCGCGAACGTATAGTCGGAGAGAACTTCGGCGCGCTTGCCATGGCCCCACTCGACCGCGACGACCACGACGTCGAGCGTAGACAGCTCGCGCTTAAGCTTGAGCCACCATTTTCCGCGCCGGCCGGGCGCATAGGGCGCATCGGCGCGTTTGAGCATCAGGCCTTCGTTTCCGCGCGCGCGAGCCGCTTCGAAACGCTCGTTCACGTCAGCAGCGGCCGGTTCGCCGGCCGCCTCAAAGGGTGCATGCACCAGCCGCACGGTCGAACTAAAGAGACCGGCGAGCCGTTCGCGGCGCGCGGCCAGCGGCTCATCGAGCAACAGCTCGTCGCCGATCGCCAGCAGATCGAATATCACGTACGCGATCGGAACGTCGCGAAGCAGTGCTTCGTCGAGGCTTTTGCGCTGCAACCGCGCTTGCAACGATCGAAAGGGCAGCACGCGCCCCTCGCGCATCGCGACGATCTCACCGTCGACAATCGCGTCGCCACGCAGCGACGCGAGCGCCTCGGCAATCTCCGGATACGACCTGGTGACGTCGTTGAGCTGGCGCGAGAATATTCGCACCGTTCCGTCGCGCACATGCGCCTGCGCGCGAATACCGTCGTACTTGTCTTCGACGTGCCAAACGGTGCCGGACAGCTCTTTATACGCCTCACCGTACGCGACCGGCGTTGCAAGCATGAATCCGAACGGTGCGCCGTACTCGACACGCAGCTCGTTCAGCGTGCCGTGCCTGGCAGCGAGCGCGACGGCACCGACGTCGCCGGAGGCCATCGCGCCCCGCCGCACGTCGTCCGGATCGGCCCCGAACGCACTCGCGATCGCTTCGAGCACCAGTCCCTCGCGCAATCCGACTCGTAAGTCGCCGGTCATAATCTTGACGACGTAGGTCGCTACGAGCGGATCGTCACACGCGCGAAAGATGCGCTCGAGAACCGCTTCGCGTCGCCGGTTCGCGCGTTTTCCGGATGCAGCCGCGATCTCGCCGAAGAGAACGTCGAGGCTCGCGGGCGTTAAACGGTCGCGAAAGAGCATCGCATCGGGCACCGGCGCAACGAGCGGGCCGAGCGCCGCGCCGAGATCGCCGGTCGCACGATAGTTGCTCGCGAGTGCTGCATCGTCGAATCCCCAGACGCGCCGCGCGGTTTCGACGATCGTCCTGCCGCCGACCGAGAGGGTTCGATGATCGCGCGCCGCAAACGGGCCGCCGCTGAAGAACCGCGCGGAGGCAAGAAGATCGGCGTCGTCGAGCGTCCGGAAGTACTCGGCGAGCAGCCCGATCTTTTCGAGTTTCGCCGAGACCGCTACGATACGTTCGGCGGTTGCCGCAAAGCGCTCCATCGCGCGGGGTTACTGCGCGGAAGCGAGGTGCTCGAAATAATCGTAGGTCGCTCGAATTCCCTCGTCGAGTGACGTCGACGGGTTCCAGTCGAGCTCCGTACGGGCACGCGCCGCATCGAACTGCGCGTCGCGCGCGTCGCCGGGACGGCGTTCGGCATGCTCGATCGGCGCTTCGAAGCCGCTGATCGAAACCAGCGCGCGATAGATCTCGTTGACGCTCGTCTTGACTCCGGTGCCGATCACGCAGGCTTCCCCGGAGCCGCGTTCCAGCGCCGCCACGTTAGCTCTTGCGACGTCCGACACAAAGACGTAGTCGCGCGTCTGATCGCCGTCCCAATCAATGCGCACCGGCTGGTGCGCGAGAAATTTCCCTATGAAAATTGAAATTACACCGGCCTCGCCGTTGGGATCCTGACGCGGTCCATAGACGTTTCCATAACGCAACGCAGTAAAATCGAGCCGTTTGTCATCCCGATAGAATTTCAGATAGTGCTCGCCGACCATCTTGGTGATGCCGTAGGGCGAGCTGGGGCGCTGCGGCGTCGCGTCCGTGATAGGCAGGCGCTCCGGCGTGCCGAAGGTCGCGCCGCTCGACGCGTAGATTACCTTACTGGCACCGCTGCGGCTGGCGTGCTCGAGAACGTTGAGCAGCCCGATGACGTTCACTTGAGCGTCGTAAATGGGATCGCGAGCCGAGATCGCGACCGAGTGCTGCGCCGCGTGATGGCTGACGATCTCCGGCTTGAACTCTGCAAAGACGCGGCCGATGCCCTCGTCGCGGACGTCCATCTGCACGAACGAGACGTCGTCGCGCACGTTGGCGCGCCGGCCTCCGCCGTGCTCCCAGAGCGAGTCTATGACGAGCAGTTCGTGGCCCTGCGCAGCATACGCATCGGCGATGTGAGATCCGATGAAGCCCGCCCCACCGGTGACGATGATCCGCACGGCTCTTCCCTTTCTTTCTGTACGTGTGGACGACTGAACGGCTCGTCGCAGGAGAGCGACGATGCCCTCGGCCTTGCTTCTCTGCTCGATGGCGGCAGTACTCGGAACGCTGGCCGTAACACCGGTAGGGCCCGATATTCGTCTTCTTGCCGGCGCCGGCTTTGCCGCGTTTGGCGTTGCCGCGACTTGGGGCCGCTGGCCTCCGCAGCTTCTGGGGCTGGCCGGAGCCGTGCTCGTGGCCAGCGCAGCCAACGCCGAGCTGCGCCAGCGCGCAACCCCGCTCGTGGTCGAAGCTCGCACCGCTCGATATGGCGCTAGGGTCCTGGAAGCGACGGGTGCCGGCGACGGTTCGACCAGCGTAACGCTCGCGCTCGGGAACGGCTTGCGCGTTCTTGCGCGCGTGCGAGGTTCGCTGCCGCCGGTCGGCGAGCGCGCGATCGTGCGCGGACGGCTCGAACCGTTCGACGAGCCGCGCAATCCGGGCGAGCCGAGCGAACGCGAGATCGAGCGCGAACGCGGTTTCGACGGGCGGCTCGACTCCGCACAGATACTCGCGTTGCACGCGCAAACGGCAAGCGATCTAACCACGCGGCTGGCGCAAGCGCACGCCTGGGCATACCAACGGCTACGCGATCGTCTTGGCGAGCCCGATGCTTCGGTCGTAGCTGGCGAGCTCTGGGGAGAGCGCTCAGCGCTCTCGCCGGCGCTACGCAGCGAGTTTCAGGAGACGGGAACGGTTCACGTCTTGGTTACGGCCGGCTTGCACCTCGGCGCGGTCGCCGCGCTCTGCCTCGCGCTGCTTACGATCGTTTCGCTTCCGCGCTGGCTCGCGTGCCTCGCAGCGATTGCGCTCGTTTGGGGATTCGTTTGGTGGAGCGGCGCGCAGCTGCCGGCAGTACGTGCTGCAACGATGGTGACGGCCGCGCTCGCGGCCCGCGCCTGCGGTCGTGCGACGTTTTCATGGAACGCGCTTGCTTTCGCGGCACTGGTGGTGACCTTCGCGCGGCCTGCCAGTGTTGCAACGATTTCTTTTGCGCTCTCATTTTCTTGCGTTGGAGCGATTTTCACGTGTGCCGGCCCGCTGGAACGGTGGCTGGAGACGCGGATCGAGCTGCCGAACCGCGTACGCGAGGCGCTGATCCTTTCGCTGGCGACGCAGATCGGAGTCTGGCCGCTGAGCGCGGCTGCCTTTCTGCAGTTCACACCCTACGCGTTGGCTGCGAACTTCGCCGTCGTTCCGTGCGTCGCGGCGACAATGGCGCTCGGCGCGATGCAGCTGCTGTTGACGTGGTGCGCTCCGCTGGCCCAAGCCTGCGCGAACGTCAACTCGTGGCTGCTCGCATGGATGCTCGCGGTCGTCCAGACGATCGGCGCGCTCCCCGGTGCGGCGATACCGATGACGCCGGCGCCCCCGTGGTGCATCGCAAGTTACGACGCCGCGTTGGTTTGCGCGCCGCTGCTTTGGCGCCGAGGCGCAGCGACGCTCGCCGTCGCTGCGGTCGCGCTTGCGACGGCGTTCGTGCTGTTGCCGCCGCGCGGCATCGATCACCGGCTTCGTATCACGGTGCTCGACGTCGGGCAAGCCGACGCGATCGTCGTCGAAACGCCGCGTGGGCACGCTTTGCTGGTAGACGCCGGCGGCCGGCTCGAGCACGGCCTGCAGGTCAACGGTTCCGTCGCCGAACAAGTCGGCGAGCGGATCGTCGTGCCGTTCCTATTGCGCCGGGGAATCCATGCGCTCGACGCGATCGTTCTTTCGCATCCGCACGGCGATCACGCCGGCGGCGTGGCGCCGGCTCTGCGCCGCTTGCGCGTCGGCGAGTTTGCCGATAGCCGCCAGCGTTACGGCGGGCACGCCTATCGAGATGCCGTTGCGACCGCGCGCGCAGAAGGGGTCGCTATCGCGTATCCTCGCGCGGGAGCGCTTTGGAGCCTCGACGGCGTCGCGCTGCGCTTTCTCGGACCTTCGTTGCCGTTGATCGTAAACTCGCGCAACGACATCAATGAAAACTCGGTCGCGTTCACGCTGCGGTACGGCTCCTTCTGCATGTTATTCACCGGCGATGCCGGCGCCGCGGCCGAAGAACGATTCTTGATGGAGGGCGCCGATCTGCAATGCACGGTGCTCAAAGTCGGACATCACGGCTCGGCTTACTCGTCAACACCCGCCTTCATCGCCGCGGTCCGGCCGCGATACGCGATAATTTCGGTCGGCCGGCACAACACGTTCGGACACCCCGCGCTCTCGACCATCGAAACATTGCAACGCTTCGGGGCCCGCATCTATAGGACCGACGAAAACGGCGCGGCTACAATCGTAAGCGACGGCCGTAGCACGACGATATCGACGATGCTTTAAGATCGCGCGGCTTCCTACTTTTCTTGTAACGCCGAGCCAATCTCGAGCTGGAGGTCGTTAAAGGCATAGGAGTTGCTGCCGTACGCATACGAGTTCGTATTAACGAGAAAGGCATATCAACGCCGTTTGAAAGTTGTGCGGCGAAGGTGTTTGCACCAGGCATCTCGCCCTCTCTCATCGCGCTGTAGCCACCGGCGGCGGAGTGCCGACGCCCCAAATGATATAGCGCTTCATCAGCGCGAGCATCGAGTCGGCATTTGTCGCCAGGCCGCCGGCGCCTTGCACGACCTCGTCGAGCATGCTATCGCCCGAGTACGGATACGGGTACTTTCGGTGCGACGTTATATAGAGCGCCGAGCGCCCGCGATATGGATTGTAACATTTGGCAACCTCGTCCGGCAGCCAGTCGCCGACGGTGGGGGAGATGAAAACGTTGTTGACGTTGAGCGCCGGCTCGACTACTTTGGCTAGATATTTTTGGTAGCTCATCCCCGCCGTCTTTGCTACTAGCATGCCCAGGACCGTGTAGCAAAAGTTGCAATACGCGTAAGTCGTCCCCGGCTTTTCCTGCAGAGGCTCGTGCAGCTGATAGCGCACTTCTTCGGTCTGGTTGATTGGTCCGTGCAGACCAAGGGCCAACGCGATCTGACGCATTCTAAACGTCGGATCCCAGCGCGAGATCGTATCGTCCCAACCCGATTCGTGCGCAATCATATCTTCGATCGTTATGTCAAAGACGCGCCGGTCGACGTGGGCGCTAACGGGCAGCGGCTTGCTAATACCGAGATAGTGGAAGACCCGCCAGTTCCGCTCGAGTTTGTGCGCCGCGATGAGATTGTAGAGCGCGGCGCTCGTCCAAGCCTTTGAAAGGCTGGCCAAACGTATGATCGTCGACTGCTTCGTTGCCGATTCGGCGAGCCCGTTGTTCGTATAGGCGTGCGAAAACGTCACGTGCCCATTTTCTGCACGGCCAGCTCGGCGTTGGGAACAGCGTTCTGGAGCATAAACGCAGTAACGAGCCGGTCGAGGCCCCTATCCTTCCCAATTCCGGAAATCGTTATCTCTTTCGACGCGCTGCGGTCGGCCGTGCTACCGGCGTAGGGAGTTACCGATAACGCGTTCTCTGAGCCATTGCGCTGCGTACACGCAACGACGAATCCCGCCAAACTTGCGAGTAATACAAAACCACAAGCCCGGAATCGAATCACGCCACTCTCCTCGATGCCATGAAGCGCACGCTTCAAGTATAGATTCAATCGAGGCTTCGGTCTTAAAGGAATTCTCAAGACAACTCAAGCCGATGCGTCTGCGCCGATCTGACGAGTACGCGAGCGCCGGGGGACCGGCGCTGGGTGTTCCCGAAGTTATCAGGATTCATCACGTTCGCTGAGGGTTACATCAGCTTGGAGATACGCCTTCCTCCAAAAGGCGACCAAACCGAGCGCAGGGTGCTGTACTTCGGGCCTTTCGCCCTCGACGAGGCTCGATGGACCCTGTTCCGCCGGGGCACTCCGATCCATCTCACAAACAAAGCGCTGCGTCTACTGCTGCTTCTAGTCAGCCGTCCGAATGCGACGCTAACTATTGACGAGATCATGTCGAGGGTGTGGACTCGAAACGAGGAAGCGACGGACGCGACGCTGCGGCAGCACATTTTGATGCTCCGGCACGCGCTCGAAGATAGCGCGACGGAGCGCTATATCGTGACCGATCACGGACGCGGCTACCGCTTCATCGGCGACGTCACAGAACGTCGGCCACCTTACATGGCCGGCATCGTCGAGCAGTACTGCGCCGCGGCTGCCGAGTTTCGAAACTCCGGGAGCCCGGCCGGGACGATGGCGGCGCTCCATCTTTACGATCGTGCCTTGACCATCGACGACTCAAACGCGACCGCCTCGCGGGGGCCGCGCTCACCCGAGTCTTCATGGCGGACTTTCAGTACGATCGTCCCGGAGAGCTCCTCGAGACGTCCGCGAGCCAATCGCGCGCTGCATTGCTCGACGATCCGAAGAGTGTGGAAGCGCTGATGGCCTCGTGCAAAGTCCAACTCGATTATTTTTGGGATTTCAAGGGCGCGCTCGCAATTGCGCGCCGCGCTCTCGAGGTCGACCCCAAACACCGAATAGCGGCTTTCATGTATGGCTGGATTCTCACGTTGTCGTCCGATTTTGCCGAAGCGATGGACTTCTTCGACTCGTTTCCGCGCGATGTATCCGGCCTGAACATCATCGCCACCGGTCGTGCAATCGCCAGCCTATTCTCGGGAGACTGTCTTGCGGGAAAGGAAGAGCTGCATACCGTTTGCGAGCGTTACAGATCGTGACCGCCGCCGATGCGCAACGCGAGCTCTTCGTTTTGGGCCTCGTGCGGCGTAGACCTGCCTCCGCTTACCAGCTCAACAAAGCGATGCGCGAGCACACGCCGCTCTATCGAAGCTTTAAGCGCGGAAACGTCTACGGCTTAATCGAGCGTCTCGCCGCAGCGGGCCTGCTGGAACGGGAGCCGGCGGCCGCGAAGCGTGGCCCGCAAAAGACGAAGGCGCTCTACCGTCTGTCGGATGCGGGTGAGCGACGCTTTGGGGAGCTGCTGCGCAGCGTGCTCCTCGACGTACAGACGGAGGATCCGGCGTTGGAGACGGCATTGGTCTTGCTCGGTCAGCTCAAACGCGACGCGGCCGCCGAGCTGCTCGCGCAGCGAGCGCGGAATATCGCAGCCCACGAACGCCGTCTCTCGCGCCTACTCGGCGACATGCGGCAGCGCGCGGGCTCGGCCTACTTGAGCGCTTCACACACCGTGCACCGATTGCGCAGCGAACGCCGCTATCTTAGCGACACCATCGATTTGCTGCGCGACCCGCGTTGGGAACCACAGTGGGTTCTCGACGACGGCCCGATCGTCGATCCAGCGCGGAAAGTCTAGCACTTCTTAGCGATCGAGCAATACGTGTCCAGCCGCGAAAATCGCGACGGCGACGAACGTGACGAGATGCCATCGCCGCAACGGCTTTCGATAGTCGCCCGGGGATTGCAGATTGCTTCCGAGCAACGCCTGCCATCCCAATCCAAAGATCGCCATCATCGCAAAAAGGATTCCGGTCGCATCGGCGCCGCCCATCGCACCCATTGAGAATGCGCCGTGCAGCGACGCGAATCCAAGCGTGGCATATCCTACAACGTAGTGCGTGCGCATCCGATGCCGGAACTGCCCGCGCAGCCATCGCCGCGCAAACCAGCCCACACCGGCGGCTACCGGGATCAAAGCTAGCGCGATCCAGCCGCTCGTCCCGCCTACCAGCGCGCTCACTCGACCTTTGCGTACGGCGTAACCACAACCACCTTCTTGACATCTGCGCGCCCGGCCGTCGTCGCTACACCGTAGACGAAGATGATTGCGCCGGGTTTGAGGTCGGCAACCGACCCCATCACGAATGGCGTTTCCGCGGCCAAATAGAGAACGACCCGCTTGCCGGTGGCTCGATATCGCGAATCGGTTACGCGCTCGAGGAGCTCGGCATCGAGCGCCGTGCGCGCGAGCGTATCGACGCGAACGGCTAAGATCACGTCGTGGCCCGGCATGCTGTTTGCAAACTGGCCGGCGGTCATCGGTATCGGCGGCTCCATCTGCGCGCCCGCGGGGGCGGCTGAGAGCGCTCCCGCGAGCGCGAGGAAAAGTGCGTACTTCATGTCTTTAGAATAGAGAGTTCAAGCTGCTTTGGAAGGCGTTGCCGCCGGCATATTACTTCGGCGCGTAGTAATTTTGGCACAAAAGCGGCAGCCTGCAGGGCGTCCGGCGCCAAGGGCCAGCAGATGTTCCTGACGCGCTTCGCGCTGCGTAACCCGATTGCCGCCACGCTCTTCTACTTGTTGGTCGGGTTGGGTGGTCTTTTGGCATTCGCGCGCATGGGACGCAGCATTTTGCCGCCGGTCGCTTTTCCCGTCGTCTCGATTTCGGCGCCATACGCGGGAGCGGCGCCGGCGGAGATCGAGCGCTTAGCCATCGCGCCGATCGAAGATCAGCTCGAAACGATCCCCGACGTCGAGCGTGTTTCGGCGTCGGCTCAGGAAGATATCGGCGAGGTTGACGTCCGTTTCCGCTTCGGCAGCGACCTCGAGACTGACCGAACCAACGCTCAGCAAGCCGTCGACGCCGCGCGCGCGAACATGCCGGCCGACCTCGTGCCGCCGGTCGTCGCCGATCGCGATCCATCGCAAACTCCCGTCATGGAAGAATCGGTGACCTCGGCGGTGCTCGCGGCGCGCGATCTCACCGATATCGTCGAGCACAAAATCGCACCCGCGCTGCGAGCGACTAACGGTGTCGGAACGGTAGCGGTCTCGGGCGAGCTCGATCGTCAGCTCACGGTCGTTCCCCGAGTCGGCGCGCTCTACGAAATCGGGGCGACACCGCTGGACGTCTTACGCGCGATCGAATCGGCGAACGACGTCTTTCCCGGCGGCCGTCTCCGGTCGCCGTTGCGAGAGTCGACGATCGGGCTACGCGCGGCAGCGGATACGACGGCATCGCTGCGCGCATTGCCTGTCTCGATTCCGGGGACGTCTTCGCTTCGGATTCGCGACGTCGCATCCGTCGAGGATGATTACGACAACAACAACGTCGCGATAACCGTCGACGGTACCCCCGCGATCGTTCTTTCGGTCGGGCGGAGCGCCGCTGCCGATGCGCTCGGTGCAATCTCGGCGGCAAATAAGGCCTTTGCTCGCCTCGCTGGGCAGTACCCGCTGATTCGCTTCACGCCGTTGCGAAGCGACGAACCGTACACTCTTGCCACCACCGATGGCGTCTTTCAGACCCTCGCCGAGGGCGTCGTGCTCACGGTGCTGGTGATGCTTTTTTTCCTGCGTTCGTGGCGCAACGCGCTGATCGCAGCGATCTCGATACCGGCCTCGCTCTGCGCCGCGCTCGTCGCCATGTGGGCCGCGGGCCTCACGATCGACGTTCTTTCGCTGATGGGCCTCTCGTTGACGATCGGCATTCTCGTCGACGATTCGATCGTGATCGTCGAAGCGATCGCAAGCTGCGCGCGGCGTGGCTTGCGCGGGGACGAAGCGGCGATCGCCGGCCGCAATGAGCTCGGCGGCGCGGCATTTGCGATAACGCTCGTCGACGTGGCCGTCTTTGCACCGATCGCGTTCATGAGCGGCGTGGTCGGGCAGTTTATGCGAGAGTTCGGATTGACGATCGTCTTCGCGACGGCTTTCTCGCTGCTCGTCTCGTTCACGCTGACGCCGCTGCTGGCCGCGCGCTGGTCGCTGCGCGCGCGCGAAGCCCAAACGCGGCGCCTTCTCCCGTGGATGCTTCGCACATCCGCGGCAAGTGCCGCGATCGAAGCGGCACGTCGCGGCGCAAGAGCGATCCAAAGATGGGAGGAAGGGCTGAGCGCCCGATACTCCCAGCGCTGGCTTCCAAAGGCTTGGCAACATCGCCGCGCGATTGCGGGCGGAACGACTGTCGCATGTTCGCTCGCAATCTGGCTTGCAGGATCGGGAAGCATTGCTACGGAGTTCTCGCCGCCGACCGCCGCCGGGCGCGCCTCGCTTTCGTTGACGTTTCCGGCCGGCACACCGCTCGAACGGACTCAAGTGCGAGCGGCTCGGCTAGTCGCGCGCCTCCTCGACGACCGCGACATACGTCACGTCGTTCTGACGACCGGTCTCGCCTTCAACGGCGTAACGAACGTCTTCGCCTCGAACGTCGCCCAGATCGATGCGACGCTCGATGACGAAACCGCTTCAGGCGACCCTACGACAACGCTCGTCAAGGCAATGCAATCGCTGGTGCCCGAAGCGCAAATCGCCGGTGCCGGGCGAGCGATGGGGGGAACGGCCCCGATCAACTATAGCCTGGCCGGTGATCCAGGCGTCGTAGAGACGGCTGCGGGTCGCATCGTTGCCGCGCTGCGAGCGAATCCGTACGCGACCGACGTTCGCGCGAGCAACGCCGGCGTCGGACCGCGGATCGACGTTACGATTGATCCAGCCAAAGCGTCGCTGCTCGGCGTCTCTGCCGACGACGCAGCCCAAACGGCGCGGATCGCCACCGGCGGAGCGATCGCCGCCAAAGTGCGCACCGCGTCGGGTCTCACCAACGTGGTGCTGCAAGCCGACGCGACGCGTCGCGGCGATCTCGAAGCCGCAATGCGAGTTCCCGTTCGGTCCTCCGACGGCCGGCTCGTACCGCTGGGAGATCTTGCATCAATCGCCGCAACTACGGAGCCGAGGATCATCGAGCGCGAGAACGGCGAACGAATCGTCACCGTTTCGGCAAATACGGTCGGCTCGGCACCGATCGGGTTCGTCACCGGACCGCTGGCGCGAGAGTTGCGCGATCCGAGCTTTCTTCCGCCCGGCGCCCGCGTCCAACCGCGCGGCGACCTCGAGCAATTTGTAGAGACCGCCGCCAAGATTCTCACGACTCTGCTGCTCTCGACCGTCATCGTGTACGTCATACTCGCGGTGCTCTATCGCAGTTATGCGCTCCCGCTCGCGATCATGCTGACGGTGCCGCTCGCCTCGATCGGCGCGTTCGGAGCGTTGTTTCTGACGAGCCAGCCGCTGAATCTCTACTCGATGCTCGGCACCGTCATGTTGATCGGTTTAGTCGCCAAGAACGGCATCCTGCTGGTCGAATATGCGGAGCGCGAAACGCGTCTGGGCCAACCTCCCTACGCGGCGATGATCGCAGCTGCCCACCGCCGCTTCCGGCCGATTCTGATGACGACGGCAGCGATGGTCGCCGGAATGTTGCCCCTGGCTCTGGGCCACACGATCGGTGCGCAGTATCGTCAAGCTTTGGGTGTCGTCGTAATCGGGGGGTTGTCGAGCTCGCTCCTGTTGACGCTCTTCGTCGTACCGATCGCGTACATGCGGTATCGGCGCGCGCCGCAGGCGCGTCCAGCCGCGCCGAGCAGACCGTCCAGGCGTGCCGACGCCGGCGCCGCAGAGCCGATTCTCGAGCCAATAGGGTGACGCGCCGTTTTGACGAACTGCGCGCTTTCCACCATGGACGGTCGATAATTGGATTCACTACGAAAGCGCTTGCCGCGTTCCAGTTTTGGCGAGTGGCAGCCAGCGCCCGGCCGCGATCCCGTTGCACTGCTTGCCGAACAAGAGAAGAGCCGGCTTCTGGAATTAGTAGCGCTGCGCCACGAGCGGATGGCGGCATCACCGTTTGCGTTCTACCGCGGCTCGGCCGTGGTAATGGCGGCCGATCTAGCATCGCTTCCAGTCACCGGCATTACCGTTCAGGCCTGCGGTGACGCGCATATCGCGAACTTCGGCTTTTTCGCGACGCCCGAACGCAGGGTCATCTACGACCTCAACGACTTCGACGAAACGTTGCCGGGGCCGTGGGAGTGGGACGTGCTCCGTTTGGCAGCCAGCATCGTCCTCGCGGCACGTGCCCGTTCGTTCCCCGCGAACGCGCAGCAACGGATCGTGCTCGCCGGCGTGCGCGCGTACCGCGAAGCCATGGCCTATTTCGCGACGCTTTCGCCGCTGGAAGTATTCTATCAACGCGTTGACGTCAAACGAGTAATCCGCGAAACGCCCCTGCATCGGCGCGTGCTCCGCCGAATTTTCGATCGTGCGAGACGCCGAACCGCACAACGGGCGCTGCCGAAGTTGACGCGTGGTTCGCCTCCGCAGTTCGTCGATCAGCCGCCTACCTTTCGGCGCCTTCATCTCGACGAGGAGGGCGGGAAACTCGCACGCGAGGCTCACGCCCGGTATCTCGAGACGCTCCCGGCGCACGTACGCATGCTGCGCGACCGTTACAAACTGCACGACGTCGCGCTGAAGGTCGTCGGAGTCGGCAGCGTCGGCACGGCGTGCTTTGTTTCGCTCTCCCTCACCGATCAGGGCGAGCCGCTTCTTCTCCAAATCAAAGAGGCCCAAGCATCGGTGCTGGAGGCCTACACCAAACCGAGCGAGTTCACCAATCATGGCGAACGCGTCGTCATCGGCCAGCGCATCCTTCAGGCTGCCGGCGATATTTTTCTCGGATGGTTTACGCTAGGCGACCGCGACTACTACGTGCGGCAAATGCGCGACATGAAAACCTCGGCGAATCTCGATATCGTGACCGCGCAACAGCTCGAGTTCACGGCGGAGTACTGCGGTTGGACTCTGGCACGCGGCCACGCCCGCTCCGGCGATCCCCACGCGATTTCGGCCTATCTCGGTTCCAGCGACCGGTTCGACCTCTCGGCTGCGCGATTTGCAACGACCTACGCAAACTTGGCGGAAGCGGATCATGCCCGCTACGTCGAGGCTCCTAAACTCTCGCTGCGCGTTCCCGGCCGATCGCTTAACGGCGTCGAAGGCTTGATTTGATCCGGTCGAATCATTGTTTCGCCATAGAATCGGAGACTAGTTTGAGCGTGGTCTGATAGACGGTCGTGTAGATGCCGTTGACGCCGGCATGGCGCTGCTCGGTTGCGTATTCGTCGATGGTCGTCGGGAGTAACCGGCTTGCGACGTAGTCGATCTTGGTCTCGGCATCGAAGGTCGTCACACCTTGGGAGGTGTCTTCGACGTGACGGGTCTCGCCGATCGCCATGATATCGCCGTCGCTCTTCTCGATGACATAGCCGGCACTCATCGAGTCGCCCGGCTTCTTCTCGGAAACCGACCAACGCTGCTTCCCGTCGAGCCGAGCCGGATCCAGGAAGTTGGCGCCGAGAAAACGCAGCAACGAAAACTCTTCGCGGTTCACCTTTTTGGTCGGATCGCACGCCACGTTCGTGTTGCCGTAGACGGCGCAGGTGGTCGCCTCGCCGCTCCGGGTACGATCGCCTTGTTCGCTTACGATCACGACCAGCCCGCGATCAGGCGCCTCCCGCAGCACGTCGACGGTAATGGTACCCGTATCGTCGAGATTGCCGGTGTAGGTTTGCGCGCCCGACGTACCGGGGTCGTTGGGCACGGTGCCGTTCTGCTTTGATTCGAAGTTAAACGAGTAGACGAGATGACGCAGCGGAGGAGTGTCGGCGCGAGCGGCCCCCGCCACGGATGCGAGCGCGGTGGCAACGAGAACAACAGCGGAGCGGAGCATGTCTTTACCTCTCTGCGGCGGGCGTCGCCGGCAGTGACATCGGAAGCTCGATTTGATCCGGGTCGGCCTCGCCGTTGACCGTCGATGGCCGATAACGCTGCGGCGCAAAACGGAGATACATAATCGGTATCAAGAGCAACGTTAAAACGAGCGAACTCGAGAGGCCTCCGATGACGACGACCCCGAGCGGACGTTCCGCTTGCGAGCCCGGGTCGAGTGCGAGCGCCAGCGGCAACATGCCGGCGATCATCGCAACCGTCGTCATGACGATCGGACGGAACCGCGCAAGTGCGCTCTCTTTGATTGCCTCGAGCTTGCTGAGCCCAGCCTCGCGCAGTTGATTCGCAAAATCCACCAGCAGGATGCCGTTTTTGGCGACTAGACCGACGAGCAAGATCGCGCCGATGAGCGAAAAGAGGTTCAGCGTTTGACGCGTAATCGCTAGCGCCCCGAGCGCTCCAACGACCGCAACCGGCACGGTAAACATGATGATGAACGGCGTGATGTAGCCGTTGTAGAGAGCGACCATCAGCAAGTAGACGAGCAGGATCGAGAGCGCCAGCGAGATCGTCATCTCGGCGACGGTTTGCGTCAACGAGGCTTGATTGCCGCCCGCGACCGGGGTGATCGTGACGTTCTTCGGCAAATTGAGGGCCCGCAAGCGCCGTTCGAAGGAGCGCGTCACGTTCGAGAGCACCGCGCCGGGCGCTACGTTCGCGCCGATCAGGACAACGCTGCGCCGGTCGATGCGCATCATCAGTGGCGGCGCCGGCGCAAGCGTAAGGTGCGTGATGTCGCCGACGGTGATGATCGAGCTATTATTTGCGCGAATCGGTATCGCCGCGATACCGGTCAGCGAGCGCAAGTCGCGCTCGGGATAGATGACTTGTACGTCCTTGATGCCGTTCGGGCCGGTGAACGTCGTTGCGGTGTATCCGCCGAAGGCGGCGCGTACCGCCGTGGACGCCGTGCCGATACCCGCATCGAGCGCGCGGGCGCGCTCACGGTCGAATTCAACTTCGACTTGCGGCGAGTTCTGCGTGTTGGACGTGGTCGCGTTGGTCGCACCCGGCGTCGAGGCGAGTGTCTCGAAGACGCGTTGCGCCGCCGGCGCGGGATCGGCGGTCAAGCTCGAAACGACGTAGCTAATCGGCTGCGCGATGCCGCCGGATGGATCGGTCGCCGGAACCGCGACGACGCGCGCGGCCGGCAGAAGCCTGCCGATTCGATCGCTGAGTTCTGCCACCCAATAGGCCGTCGAATGCGCACGCCGATCCTTCAAAAAGAGATGGAGCTGGCCAGTCGCGCCGTTGTTGACGTAGCCGCTGAGCGCGCCCTGGTAGGCGCCCGCGATCGCGGTTTCTGATTGCAGGTCCCCAACCCGATCGACAATCGACTGGGCTCGCAGCACGGCGCCGTTGGTCTGCGTCAGCGGGGTTCCGGTTGGAAAGTTGATCGTCACGAAGATCTCGCCTCGATCGACCGGCGGCATATATTCGAACCCGACGAGACCCAACGGAATGAGCAGCAACGCTACGAGCAGGCTTCCGAACGAGACCCAAACGACCGCCGAGCGATGCTCGAGCCCCCAGGGAAGCGCGCGCTCCGTGTACCAGCAGCGCACCCGTTCGAACCCAGCGGTGAACCGGTCGACGATCCTCCACGGCTTCCACCGGGAGTAGAGCGCCCACCGACCCGCGAGCGCCGGGGTCACCGCGAAGGACACGAAGAGCGACGTGAGCGTCGCTACGGTGACGACCAGCCCGAACTCGCGCAAGAAGAGACCAACCGATCCCGGCAGGAACGAAATCGGCAGAAAGACGACGACGATGACGAGCGTGATCACGATCGTCGCGACGCCGATCTGGCTCAGTCCGTTCACCGCCGCAACGTGCGGCGCCTCACCCTCACGGAAGTGACGCTCGATGTTCTCGAGCACCACGATCGAATCGTCCACCAAGATGCCGATCATGAGCGTCATGGCGAGCAGCGAAACAGTATCCAGCGTAAAGCCCGCCACACGCATGGCGGCGAGCGTTACGAGAAACGACGCCGGGACCGCGATCATGACGACAATTGCGTTGCGCCAGGAGCGCAGGAAGAGGAGCATCACGATGGCCGTGAAGATGATGCCCTCGATCAGCGTACGCGTCACACCCGAGAGCAGCTCTTTGGTGTAGGTGGACTGGACGTTGAGTACCGTGAATGTCACGTTGGGGTACTGCTGGCGCAGTCGAGGAAGCACCGCCAGCACCGCGTTGGAGGCGGTGACCTCGCTGGAGCCGGCCGCCTTCTGTACGTCAAGCAGGATCGTCGGCTTGCCTTGACTGTAGGCGAAGACGCGCTGCGTTTGGTAGGCGTCCTTCACGTCGGCAACGTCGCCGAGCCGGTAGAGACGCGGTGACGCGCTCCATGGGTAGACCGAGCTGGCGGAAGCATTGGAGAACGTCGTGGTATTGCCGAGCAACAGGTTCGTGACGGACGGCACGTCGGTGATATCGCCGCGGACGTCGAGTGTCGTTTCGCGCGCCGGGCCGTAGACGATTCCGCCTGGGGCTCTGACGTTGTTATTCGCCACCGCGTTCACGACGTCGGTCAGGGTAAAGCCCGACGAGCGCAATGCATCCGGCTTGACGTTGACCTGGATCGACGACGTCACGTCGCCATTCTCCTGGACGAAGGAGACGCCCGGAACTTGTTCGATCGCCGGGACGACGTCGTTGGTTACGATAGCGGAGAGATCGCCCAGCGCAAGCGTCGTCGACGACGCGATCAGCGAGACGACGACCGCCTCGCTGGGATTGTAAATCGAGATTTGCGGCGTCGTCAGGTCGCTTGGAAGCTGATGCAAAGAGTTCTGGACTCGGCCCTGCACTTGAACGAGGTCCGTATTCGGGTCGGACGTCAGCGAGAATACGGCGACGATCGAGGCCTGTCCCGGCTGGATCGACGTTTGCATGTAGCTCAGATCCGGCGCGCCGGCAATTTGGTCTTCGAGCGGACGCACGATCGCGTCACGCATCTCGGTCGTCGAGGCACCCGAATACGTCAAAAGAACCTGAATCGACGGCACGTCGTAGTTGGGGAGCTGCTGTTTGACGAGATTGAAGCCTGCGATCGTTCCGGCG
>JBAVSO010000128.1:0-4859 GCA_049695635.1 Candidatus Cybelea sp.
CGAGATACGGCGAGACGTTGAGTACAGCATTCGTAAAGAGCAGCGTGCGCGCGACTCCATGACGATAGACCGATGACCTTGGAACGTGAAAGCATCCGCGTGGCATAACGCGCAGTTCTCACTCATAGTAATAACTGTTGCGAAAGCCTCGAATATAAAAGCTTCGAGGCATTCGCATGGACCTGACTGGGCGAAGCCATGAAAATATCGCTCAGCCTTGCCGACGCCGGCGACGTGCTTACCGTACGCGAAACTCAGCGAATCCTCGGAATTGGCCGCAATTCGACGTACGAGCTCATCGCATCAGGGCGGTTGCCCTCGATCCGTATCACGGCACGGCGCGTCGTCGTGACGAAGCAGGCGCTCGAAGCGTTCTTACGGTTGCCGTCGAAGAGTAACGGTGCCGGGACCCCAGGAGGACATAATCTTGGGGTACCTTAGAAAACTCGGAAAGAAGAAGTACCGTATTATCTATAACCTGGGCACGGCCGGCGGCAAACGCAGACAACGTACCGAAACGCTCGTCGGCGTCACCAAACAACAAGCCGAAGCCCTCTTGGTCAGCCGTAAGAACGAGATCTCACTCGGTGAGCTCGCCTTGCGGCCCGAACTGCGGATGAATGAACTCTTCGATCGGTTCATGCAGCTGAAATCGGATCGACTTGCGCCGTCAACCTTGCAGCGATACGAAGGCCTGGTGGCAATCTATCTTCGCCCCGCGTTTGGGACGATGTCGGTTGGCAGCCTCAGAGCGGCCGATTTAACGACGGCTTACGGGCGCTGGTCGAAGAAGAAGATCGGTGCAAGAACAGTGCGGCACGCGGCAGACTTGATGCGCAACGTCCTTAATCGTGCCGTAAAATGGAACCTCATCCCTCGTAATCCCGCTCTGCTGCTTGACGCGGACGATCTGCCTCGGCTGCGGAAGCCGGCGTCAGCAGTGCTATCCGAAGCCGAACTGAGCCGGCTACTAAAGGAAGCTCGGTGTCCCACGCAACGCTCGCGCAAGCGCGGCTATCTTTCAGCCTATCCCGCGTTCTATCCGGCCGTCGCTTTTGCGGCGTTCACCGGTACGCGGCGCGGAGAAATCCTGGCGGTCCGTTGGCGCGACGTCGATCTCAATGACGCCACCGCCACGATCGCGCGCTCGCTCACGGACGCCCCGCGCGGGCAGCTTTCGTTCAAGGAGCCAAAGAGCGGGAAGCCGCGCACGATCTGCCTTTCGCAGAAGCTCGTCGCGATTCTGCATTCCCATAGGGCGGCTCAAGCGGCAGAGAAGCTCGCGTTCCGCAAGTCCTACCATGACGAAGATCTGGTCTTCGCAAGGCCCGACGGCTACCCGATCCCGCCGTGGAACTTCGCCGAGGCGTTTGGCGATTTGGTCAAGCGGGCGAGAGTCACATAGATCACCCTGCACGACCTGCGCGACACCCATGCTTCGCTGCTGGCCAAATCCGGGGTGCCGATCGAGGTCATCAGTCAGCGTCTCGGTCACAGCACGATCTCAATCACGGTCGACCGCTATATCACGGTCTATCGGGAGCGGGATCTGGCCGCGGCGGAGTCCTTCGATAGGATGGTGAGTTAAGGCAAAAAAACGCAACGCGAACCGTCAGTTAGATATTAGTTAGACGAAACTCGGCGGCGCGCGCAAAAACCCTGATAGGATATGGGATTTTTGTGGTAGCCCCAGCGGGATTCGAACTCGCAACCAGTGGTCCCGGCCGATCCCTGGCAATCGTGAAAAGGCTTACGCTGTATGGTTTCCGGCGAATGGTCGTCCCAGCCGCTCCCGCCCGATTCCAGCCGCTCCGTGACAAATCCGTGACAGCCCAAAACCGCGAAGCGTGAAACAGTCGCGGCGTCGCGTCTAATTCTAAGGAAACTGGTCGACGCTCGGTCCCGCTTTCATTTGCCGATCCATAAGAACATCGTCGGCGCAGTCGTGAAATTAAAAGTATCGTATGGACTCGGCAGGAAAATGATCCCAAAGCTCGTCGAAATGGTCTGGCCGAACACGTTCAAGCTCACGGCGCCTGAATTCGAAAAAATGAACACCGACGGTCCGAAGTAGGGGGTACCCCCAGTTCCGGGGCTCGAAGCGCTGGCGGTACCTGAGGGAGCCGTCGTTCGGATATGCGTGTTCTGGTCGTTGTAACCCGGACAGTTGGATATAAATAGCTCATTCGGCGCCGTCCCGGTCACGAGGACAGGCTGCTGCATGTACGGCATGGTATTCGTGTAACCAGTTAGGTCGCAGTTCGAGACGTAGATCGTGCCGGTCGGACCACCGCTGACGAGCAGCCCATATTGCTGATTGTTCAAACTACTCCCCATCGTGGTTCCGGTCCATGGGTAGGTCGGCTGCAAATTCGCACCAATGACCTGCACGTCGCCGCACGCCCCGGTGATCGCGATGCCGGCGCCACCGTTGACGCTGTTGTTCGAATAAGTTCCCCCGATGATCTTGATGTTCGTACCCCCGACTATCTCAAGGCCATGCTGGCCTAGTATCGCACTTGAGCCCATGGTAAAGACGGTACACTCGAGCAGGGTAATGTCGTTGAGAAGGGAGTTGCTACTGCCTTGCGGGTCGATAATAACGACTGCATGGCCTGCGGGATCGTCCGCGCTTGAGTCGTTGGTTTTAGCGAGCATACAACTGGTCACCTTGACGCCGGACGTTGCTGTGGTCGCGCCAGATGGAAGCATGATGTTCAGCGCCGACTGCGCGCATTGGATTTCACAGTTTCTGATGTCCGTATCGATGGCCCCAGCAGTGAACTCGAAATCGATGCCGATATTCCAGTCGACGAAATGGGTATCTGCAATTACAGTTTGTTCGGCGCCTTCTATCGACACACAGGTACAGTAAGCTGGCCCGGGGTTCATAGCGCCTTGGGGTTGTTGCTGTAGTTCGCCAGGCCCCAGGATCGCACATTGCGCGCCGGCGATGATGATGGCTTTGACTGGGATGGTCGACGAGGTTCCTGGGATCCCATCGTAGTCGATTGTGCATTGTTCGAGTGTGCAGCCGTTACCCTTGGCGTTGAACGCTACGGGGATATCGGTAAAGGTGCAGTTCACGGCTCGGCAATTCTCAGTGTCCGCATAGATGCACGTGTCGTCTATGCTGCCAAGAGGAGGTGCACCCTTGAAGGCAAGACTACGGAAATACTTCCCACCACTGGTGTAGTTTCCGCTGCACGCAAAAAAGCGTGAACCTCCTGTGTAGTTAATGACAAAATGAAAGAATGGTGTCGTTCCCGAGCCGCCGCCTCCCGATCCGACGATGTTGCACTGATCAGGAATCGCAAACCCACTGCTTGAGGCGTGCACCGGGTTGAATTCTTGTTGCGGGATGAACGCGATGCCGCCGATGCCGTAAGGCCCAGGATTCATGGCACTGAACATCGCCGTTAGGGCCGAGTCGAACGTTGCCATTGATTGGCTGACGTAATAGCCGTAATTGTAGATCGTCATCGCGCTAAAGTCTTCCGGGTAACCGATCGAGCAACGCGGCTGACGATTCCGAAACCACTCAGCCTCGGAAACAGCGACCTGATCGAGTGGAGAGCGCCACAGCGACAGGATTTCTGTCACGGCGCGCCTTCCTCGTCCTCAGCTTCTTCGTCGTCCTCATCAAGTATTTGAAGTTGCGCAACTCCTCTTTTAAGAACCTCGAGGAGCATCCTACGTGCTTCTGCAAAAAGCGGCTTGTTTTCTTCATTGTCGCGGGGCACTTGCGAAAGCACCGCGACGGCGAGCGAGCCTCGCTGGAGGGCAAATTGCTCGTCTTGGACGGCGCGTTGCATCTTAGCTCGCTCCAACTCGGCCGCAGCGCTGAGTGTCTCCCGCGACGGAAGACTCTTGTACGCTTCGGCTAGGAGTTTTCGCCGAGCGCGGCGGTCGGCTGAGTCCATGGGCCGTTACCGCGAGCGAGCGACGGAAACCGTCACGCCGGAGGCCTCGGGATTGCGAACATTCCCCACCTGTTTTATCTCCCGACGTGCGACCCCACCCGTAGGGTACCGCCAAAAGAAAGCGCTCTCATAAGCTCGCTTCGTATTGCCAGTGCCGATGATGGTGTCACCCCGAATCCAGGTCTGGCCCGAGTAGTTGTTTTTCGCACTGCTCACTTCGGTGGTGCCGATGACCGTCGCGCTGCTTCCCGAAATGCGTAGCCGGTAAATGGATATTGGGTTGCCGTTCGGGTTGGAGGATACCGTCATGTGTTTTCCGTCCCACTGAACCGACGGCCACAGGCGAATGCCGGCATATAGTTTGGTGCCGAGCTGAATCTGGTCGAACTCGTTGCTGCCGCTTGACAATCGGACGAGCTGAGCCTGGTTCCCGTAATGATCACTCCTGGCCGTAAGGTAGAGGTTTCCGTGGTTGTCGTATCCACAGAACTTGAAAGCGTCGGAACTGTTGTAAATAGTGGGGTTTCCCGCGGCGTGCTGGTAGACGGCAACGCCGTCCCCTGCCGCCGCCAAATTGCCGGTCATCGGATCAACGGCACAGCTGAAAGCCACGTTCGGATCGCTCAGCGTAGCAATTGGGCTGGTACCCCCATGCGCGTACTCATAGATCGTGCTCGACAAGCTGGATGACGTATTTGAAAACGCGACAATAAACACGTCGCCTGCCGAATCGGTACACTCGCCAAACGGCTCAGCGAAGCCCGTCAACGTCCCAACGAGTTTGCGTTGTGGATAAGTGTAGACGTAGACTACCCCATTTGGGAAGATGGGTGTGGCCGCAATGTAAAGCAAATCGCCCCGCGATGCCGTGGCGTCGATCCAGGATTTGGTAGCGGGAGGTCCCTGAACTCGCACCGGGACGACGCCCGAGGGGGA
>JBAVSO010000129.1:0-18461 GCA_049695635.1 Candidatus Cybelea sp.
GATACGGGGCCCTCGTGGGTCACCTCGGTCGTCAATGCGATCGGCGAGTCGCAGTTTTGGAGTTCGACCGCGATCTTCATTTTTTGGGACGACTACGGCGGTTTCTACGATTCGGAGGCGCCGAAGTACCTCGACTACGACGGGTTAGGAGGCCGCATACCGCTGCTCGTCATCTCGCCGTATGCAAAAAAGGGCTTTGTCTCGCACGTGAACTACGAGCACGGCAGCCTCCTCAAGTTCGTCGAAGATCGCTTCGGTCTGCCGCGATTGGCGGCCAGCGATACGCGCGCCGCGTCGCCGGAGCAAGATTGCTTCGACTTCTCGAAGGCGCCCCGCAAGTTCGTCCCAATCAAATCAAAATACGACGAGGACTACTTCCTGCACCAACCACCAGATTATCGTCCGCCCGATACAAACTAGGAGCAACTCTCTAATGAGGCCCATTTCTTACTATCGCCGAGCGTTCTGGCTCATCACTGCCGTTCTGTTCGTCGCGGGTTGCCGGGGCGTCGGAGGCGGGTCTTCGCCGATGGTTCCCCTCGCAGCCTCGCGGGAGGGAAGATTCCCGATCGAGCCGACGCATCGCAGCGCGCTCGACAAGATCAAGCACGTCGTCATCGTCATTCAAGAGAATCGCAGCTTGAACAATCTCTTTTACGGTTTTCCCGGCGCTAAGACCGTAACGTTCGGTTACGACTCGAAGAATCAGAAGATCGAGCTCAAGCCAATCGGCCTCTCCACGAGTTGGGATCTCCAGCACAACGAACAGGGGTTCATCCTCGCCTGTAACGGTACCGGCAAAATACCAGGTACCGATTGCCGAATGAACGGTTTCGACAAACTGTACTGGCAATGCAGCCACCCCGGTTTTCCGAAGTGTCCGGCGAAATATCCTCCATACAGCTACGTGCCCCACTCGGAGACGACACCGTATTTCGATTTGGCGCACCAGTACGTACTCGCGGACGAAATGTACCCCTCGAACTTCGACGTCAGCAGCTATGTTTCGCATCAGTACATCATCGCCGGGCAGGCGGATCACGCGACGAACTATCCCGCTATCAATTGGGGGTGTCCGGGTGGCCCCACCGATTTTGTGCAAACGCTAAAGGCAAACCCGCCACGCGTTTTTGGCCCCAACCTCATGCCCGTCTGCTTCGATTACAAGACACTCGCCGACGAGCTTGACGCGGCGGGACTCTCGTGGCATTTCTACGCGGGGCCTTTAGGGTTGCACGGTCCTCACGGGAAGCCGTGTGGAAAGAGCGACGACGAGCCGGACTCTTCGAGCGGCTCCGGCTCCTACAGAGAGACCGGCATTTGGAGCTCCTATCAGGCCATCGAGCACATTTGCTACGGCGTTGATTGGAACAACGACGTAACGTCAGGACCGCCGAAGTTTCTGGAGGACGTTGCGAAGGGAACCCTCGCTTCGGTCACTTGGATCACGCCGTATTGCAGAGATTCGGACCATACCGGCTGTAATTCAGACGGCGGCCCTTCGTGGGTGGCTTCGGTCGTCAATGCGATCGGTGAATCGCAGTTTTGGAGCTCCACGGCGATCTTCGTGTTTTGGGATGACCCCGGCGGCTTTTACGACTCCGTGGGTCCTAAGTATGTCGACTATGACGGACTCGGCATGCGAATCCCGATGTTGATTATCTCACCCTACGCAAAGAAAGGCTTGGTGTCGCACATCCACTATGAACATGGAAGCATCCTAAAGTTCATCGAAGACCGATTTAGCCTGCACTCGCTTGCGGCGAGCGACTCTCGCGCCACTTCGCCCGAAAAGGACTGCTTTGACTTCTCCAAACCGCCGCGTCAATTTGTCCCGATCAAATCGAAATACGACATGAGCCACTTCATTCACGAGGCGCCGGACTACCGGCCAGCCGACACGAACTAGCGAATCTCATGATCTGGGAGGCGATAACGGCAATCTCGACTGCGGTGACTGCAATCGTCATCGCCGCGACGGTCGCAGTCGGTTATCGCCAGATTCGGCTCACTCGCGAGCAGCTCGAACATTTCAGGCGCTCGACCCAGCTCGACGGCACGATGAAGGCCTATGCAGAGTTCGATACGCCCGAGTTCCGCGCGGCCCGTCTCTTCGTAGAAAATGAGCTCCCGGAGCGCATGAAGGATGAGGCCTACCGCGCGGAAATCTTGCTCCCGTTTCATGCGCTCGACGAAAACGCTCATCCGGAGCTTTTGATAGCGAGCACGTTCGAGAAAATCGGAACCTACGCACGTCACGGCCTTCTCGACACGGTCCTGATGGCCGATTATTGCGGGCCCCTCATTCGCGAGATGTGGCAGCAGCTCGAGAAGTGCGGCTACTTCGAGCTGCGCCGGCGCAACAATCCCTACTCACTTGAGAACTTCGAATTTCTCTACGACAAGGCGATGGATTGGTACGCTAACGACGACCCGCCGTTTCGCACGAGCCGGCGTGAACGGGGCTAGCGCTTCGCGGTCTGCTTACGCGGCAGCGCGGCGATTGCAACGGCGCCGACGGCCGCGATCGCTACGAGGTTCGAGATCAGCGTGAAGCGGTCGTTGAGCGCCATCGAGCCCATTGGGACGCCGCCGGCCGTCCGGCCGATCAGCCTCTCCATGATCGCGCCCGCGAGCATCGCGCCGATCGTAAAGAGCCCAACGAACGTCCAGGTGACGCGCGGCGGGAAGGACTTGCGATAGATTGCGATCAGCGGAAGAATTAACAGATCGCCGTAGATGAAGGTCGTGTTCGCGCCGAGCGGGATTCCCGCGTCGGCGAGAAATCGCGCGATCGGGACGTTCCCCATCGAGCAGACGAAGGTCGCAACCGCGATTAACAGGCCAACGAAGAGCAGCATCACGTAGCCGACGTACGGAACCGCGCCGACGGCGTGAAGCGCGCTGGAGAGCCAGCCGGGCGGAACGAGCGCCGCGGCAAAGCCCGCGATAAGATATCCGACGATCAACTCGGTCCGCAGCATGCGAACGTCTGCGACCGCGGTTGCCGCGACAGCGCTCCAGTCGCGTCGCATCTCTCCTGCAGCGTGCTCGTGACAGGAAGGCTCGGCGCTGCTCGTCTGTTCGCGCTGGAGCCGCTCGAGCTCCCCAGCCCGGTAGAGCAGCGTGAACCCGACGGTTACCACGGCGATGATGATGATTCCACCGAAGAACTCCGCAAACGCGAACCTCCAGCCGAGCAGCGACCAAAAGAGTATCACGATCGCGACGTTCATGTTCGTCGAGGAGATTAGGAACGCAAAGGTCGAGCGAACGTCGGCGCCGCTGCGATAGAAGCCGCGCGCGGCCGCGGCCGCGCCGTACGAACAGGCCGACGAGATGATGCCGAAGCCGGTGCCGAAGAGCAGGCCTTTGAGGCCCGGTCCGAGATAGCGCTCCATCGTCGCGGGCGTGAGCATCACTTGCACGACGGCGGAGATGAGAAAACCGAAGATCAATCCGAACAGGCTGTCCCAGAAGAACGCGGCCGCCTGCACGATGCCGGCAAGCAACGCGTGTGCCAACGCCGGCACCATCAGCCGCCGACGGAAACCGGAGCGTGCCCGAAGAGCGGCGGAATAAAGTGACCGGCGAGATACGAGATCGCGAAGACCCCGCAGCCATAAAGCGCAACTTCGAAACCCTTGCCCACCGGATTTCGTTCGCTCAGGGTTCCGGCGTAAACCCCGACCGCGAAGAGACCGGCGAGCGCAAACAACAGCGACGTCAGGGTCGAGGCACCGATCGAGACCGGCAACATAAAGGCCAAAATCGGTAAGAGCGATCCGAGGGCATACGAGCCGCTCATCGCGAGCGGCCCTCGCAAGCCTCGGTCTTCGGCTTCGCGCGGATCAATGCCGAACTCGTCGCGCACCATCTCGTAGAGATAGATGTCGGGGTGCTGAGTCAGGCGCCGCACGATCATCTCAGCCTCTTCCGCGCTGAAACCCTTGAGCTTATAGAAGGCGACTTGCTCGCTGAACTCGCCCTGCGGATCGGCGGCCATCTCGCGTTTCTCGAGGTCGATGGTTGCCCGAACGACCTCGCGCTCGGATTTTCGCCCGAGGTACTCACCGACGCCCATCGAGAGCGCGCCCGCAAGCAGCGCGAGAAACCCACTGATGAAAACCGCCGCACGATCGCCTTCGGCGACACCGACGCCGGTGATGATGCCGAGCGTCGTCAAAATTCCGTCCTGCACGCCGAAGACGACCTCGCGAATGCTGCGGCGTTTCTCGAGAGTCCGGCGCTGCTGCGTGTCGGGGATGCGCGGCCGCACTTGTTGCCACCCGGGAACGTCAACGACGACGTTTTCGACCGGGGGCGTCAAGTCGGAGCTATTCGGCACCGTACGGTCTTAGACGACGAAAGGGAGCGGACCCGCCGCAGCCAACCAAACAAGATGGCCAGACCGCTCCTCACGACGGCCGTTGTCGCCGGCCTGATCGTTGTGACCCTGCTTCCGGCTCGTGCCGTTAATTGGCCGGTCTTCGGATTCGATCCGGCACGCAGCAGTTTTAATTCCGCCGAGACCGCGTTGACGCCCCAAAACGTCCACAACCTGCGCGAGCGATGGCAGATTGCGCTCACCGGCGTTGCCGACTCGACACCGATTCTGCTGCAGCACATTCGCATTGGCCGGCGTTACCGAATGATGCTCTTCCAAACAACCAGGGGCGGCGTGACGTTGGGAATCGAGGCAGCGACCGGGAAGATTATTTGGAAGTTCACGACGAGCGGACCGCACTACACGCACTCGACGCCGGCTGCGGATCCGTCAGGCAAGGCGATTTACGTGCCCGGTGTTGACGGGATGGTTCACAAACTCAACGCATCGGACGGACACGAGATTCATGCGGCCGGTTTCCCCAAGCGCGTCACGCGCATGCCGGACAGCGAGGCGGTCGAATCGCCGCTCAACGTCGCCAACGGCTATCTGTATGCGACGACGTCGGGATACGACGGCGACGCGCCACCATACGACGGACATGTCGTCAGCATCAATCTGAGCAGCGGTCGCGCGACGGTCTTCAACTCGCTCTGCAGCAACAAACGCAAACTACCCGGTCCCCATACATGCTCGTCGCAACTCTCCGGAATTTGGGCGCGCGGCGGCGCGGTCGTGGATCCGGACTCAACGATGAACGGACGTATCTACGTCGCGACTGGAAACGGGGACTTTGACGCCAACCAGGGCGGCTACAATTACGGCGATTCGGTGCTCTCGCTAAGCGCCGACTTGTCGAACCTGTTCGGAAGCTACACGCCGACCAACTACCAACAGCTCCAAAACGGCGACGTGGATCTCGGAAGCACCTCACCGACGATCTTGCCGGCGCAGCCGATGAGCCAGACTCCGTGGATGCTCGTGCAAGGCGGCAAAGACGCCGTGCTCAAGCTGGTCAACCGTGCGGCGCTTCCAGGCGTTGGCAACGAGCTGCAACTCATCGACTTGCCGGAAGGCCTATTCTCGACCCCGGCGGTCTGGACCGACACCTCGAACAATGCCTGGATCTTCCTAGGATTCCCCGACCTCGTCGCGGCGTATCGTCTCAAAACCAACGGATCGGGTCAGAGTCAACTCGTGGAAATCTGGCATACGAGCGGAGGTAGTAGCGAGGGCGAGGGGAGCTCGCCGGTCGTCGCCGACGGCATGGTCTTTGTGGCGTTCGACGGTCAGATCGTCGCGCTCAACGCGCTCAACGGCAACGAGCTGTGGAGCAGCGCAAATTACGCAAAGAGTATCGGGCAGGTGCACTGGGAGAGCCCGATCGTCGTGAACGGCTGGGTCTATTGCTCCGACCAGAACGGTAATCTAACGGCATTCTCCCTCCAGTCGCGCGAGAGCGCGCCGCTGAAGCGGCGTTAACGGCACGTTCGGCGGCAGCGCGCGCTCCCACGCTGGATCGTTGCGCGCGGCCGCGGTGAGATGACGCACTGCGGCGATGAAGGGCATCCCGTCTAAGGCTGCGCGGCAGCGCGTTAGTTTTTCGCCGTGCGTTTGGTCGCCGCTAGCGAAGGCCGCGCCGGCAAGCTCGGGCCAGAGCGCGACGCTACCGGAGATGCAGCCCGCGACGCCACGGCCCTTAGCCTCGAGCAAGTTACTCTCCGAGCCGGGAAGAATTCGCTGGTCGGGATGGCGAGCCAGGATCTCAGCTTGCAAGCGCCCATCGTTCGAACTGTCTTTCATCCCGGCGACCGTTTCGGGAAACCGCGCCAGCAGACGGTCAACGAGCTCGGCGCAAAACGTGATGCCGCTCATGCGCGGAAAGTTGTAAAGCAGCACGCTCTTTCGTGGCGGATCCGCGCGTTCGAAGAGCGCGTCGAAGAAGGCGACGATGCCATCGTGGGTTGCGTCGCGATAGAAAAATGGCGGCATGACGAGCGCCGCTGCAAAGCCGCAGTCGAACGCGTGGCGCGTTAAGCGCGCGGCATCGTTCAGCGATGCAGCCCCCGTACCGGCGATGGTCTTCTCCATCGGCAGGTCGCTCGACGCAAGCGATTCCATGAATCGCAAACGTTGGTCAGTGCTCAACGACATCGCCTCACCGGTCGTTCCCAACGCATTGATTCCGTCACATCCCCGCTGAAGGAGATCCCGGTAGTATGGCACCGCGGTAGACGCATCGGGCAAGAGATCGGCATCGACCGGCGTCAAGACGGCGGCCCAGATGCCAGTTATCATCGCGAAAAGATGCCCCGGACGAAAAATGCGAGGTTGGCGGGGCGTTCGGCCAGACGGCGCATCAAGTACGGGAACCAGTACTCGCCGTACGGGATCGAGAGGCGCACGCGGTAGCCGGCATCGAGGAGACGCCGCGCCAGCGGCGTGGCGATGCCGTAAAGCATTTGAAACTCGAAGCGCCCAGGCTTTGGAAGGCCGCGCGCCGCCGCGAATCGCATCGTCCAATCAATGATCTTCGGATCGTGCGTAGCGATCGCCGTGTAGCCGTCGTGCGACAGCGCCAGCTCGGCGAGCTTTAGATAGCCCGCATCAACGTCGCGTTTGCGAGCATATGCCACGTCCGCCGGCTCTAGATACGCGCCCTTCACGATGCGGACGTTCGGCGCCAACGCAAGCAATGCCGTCAGATCCGCCTCACTGCGATAAAGATAGGATTGCAGCACGAAACCGACGTTGTCGTAGCCCTCGCGCAGGCGGCGATAAATGGCCAGCGTTCGATTGACGTAGCGCGACTGCTCCATATCCATGCGAACCGTTCTGCCGCTCTCGCGCGCGGCGGCGGCGATCCGGGCTGCGTTCTCGTACGCGAGCTCGGGGTCAATGTCGAGTCCAACGTGTGTGAGCTTGAATGCGACGTTGGCGTCGAGCCCTTCTTCGGCAAAGGCGCGCAGCAGGCGCTCGTACTCGTCGGTCACCGCGACAGTCTCTTCGCGGCTGCCGATGCTTTCGCCGAGCATCGTCGCGGCGACGGCGAAGCCTTGCGCGTCTGCCGCCCGCGCGACCGGTAAGAACTCGGCCGCGTTCTCTCCCGCGACGAAGCGCCGCGCGCCCAAACGCATGCCGTAGCGTGTGACGGCACGGCGCACCAGCGCGCTATCGGCGGCCGCTAAAATCGCGCTACGCAGCGGTCGATCGAGGATTGAGCTCACGCAGCGATATTCTTCGCCGGATAGGAAGCGACTGCAACTGCTTGAAGCCCGAGGTGTGAATCCGGCGTGGGTGCTCGTTGCGGCGATTCTCGGCTCGGCGATGACCTTCATTGATAGCACGGCCGTCAACGTCTCGCTTCCCGTCATTCAGCACGAGCTCCGCACGACGACCGGGCAGACGCAGTGGGTGATCGAAGGCTACGCTCTCTTTCTCTCCGCGCTGATTCTGCCGGGCGGTGCGCTCGGCGACATCTATGGACGCAAACTGATTTTCGGGGTCGGCATCGTGATTTTCGCCCTCGCGTCGCTGGCGTGCGCCTTCGCGAACGACATTACCGTGCTGATCGTCGCGCGCTGCGTCCAAGGCATTGGCGGGGCGCTTTCGACGCCGGGAAGCTTGGCACTGATCAGCGCCGCTTACGACGAGCAAGAGCGCGGTCGCGCGATCGGCCTGTGGTCGGGATTCTCATCGCTGACCTCGGCCGCCGGTCCGGTCATCGGCGGCTGGCTGACCCAGAGCTTTTCGTGGCGATACGTCTTCGTGATCAACGTCCCGCTCGCGATCGCGGTGCTGCTGCTCCTGGCCTTGCGCGTTCCCGAAAGCCGCGACGAGTCGTCCGATCGCAAGGTCGACGTGATCGGCGCCGTGCTCGCCACGATTGGTTTAGGCCTGCTCGTCTACGGCTTGATCGATCTGAACGGCGGTCGTGTCTCGGCGGCGGCCATTGGAAGCTCCGTTACCGGGTTCGTAACGCTGGTCGCGTTCGTCGTTTTCGAACGGCGCACGCCCGACCCGATGCTGCGAGCCGACCTTTTCGCATCGCGCGTTTTTAGCGTAGCGAACGTCTATACGTTTCTGCTCTACGCGGCGATCGGCGGGAGCCTCTACTTCGTACCGTTCGTTCTGATCAACGTCCATCATTACTCGCCGGCGCAAGCCGGGGCCGCGTTATTGCCGTTCATCTTCATCATGGTGGTCTCATCGCGTTGGTCGGGCGGTCTGGTGACGCGAATTGGTCCGCGAACGCCGTTGTTGTTCGGCTCGATACTCGCCGGGCTCGGATTCCTCGCGTATGCGCTGCCGGGCACGGACGGCTCTTACTGGACGACCTTCTTCCCCGCGGCAATCATCTTGGGGCTCGGCGGCGCGCTCTTCGTCGCGCCGCTTACCACGACGGTAATGGATTCGGTCGGCGTCGAGCATTCGGGGGTCGCTTCCGGCGTCAACAACGCGGTCGCGCGTACCGCGGGATTGATTGGAGTCGCCGCCCTCGGCGTCGTCGTTACGGTAGCTTCGTCGTATCTCGCCGGTTTTCGCGGCGCGATGATCGCCTCGGCGCTGCTCGCCTTCGCGGCAGGCGTCGTCGCCGCTTTGGGATTTGCTCGCGGCAAGATGACATTTATCAATAAAACCTAATAGGCGGTGCGCTGCGCCGGCGCATTGGAGTTAAACAAGTGGGGTAGGCGGCCCGCCGAGGGGAAAGACGTCCGTAGCTTTGCGGAGGGTTGGTATGATGCTACGGATTGGTTTGGAGCGATGGGCGATGATTGCAGCCGCCTTTTGCCTTGCTTCCTGCACGGGCGGTCAAAGTGGCGGCGCCGGATTGGTGCCGGCTCACAGCACGCCGCCAACGCACAAAAAAAGTAGCAGCGACTTTATCCAGCACGTCGTCGTCGTCATTCAGGAGAATCGGAGCTTCGACGACCTCTTCGCGACCTATCCCGGCGCCGACGGGGCGACTCAGGGTCTAATGGAGACGCCCAGCGGCGACGTCTACGTTCCGCTCAAGGAGACCAAGCTCTCGCAGTTCTGCGATCCGGGCCACGGTTACAAAGGGTTCCTAAAAAGCTACGACGGCGGCAAAATGGATGGCTTCGCGCTCGAAAACGGCAAGTGCAGCGGCAATCATACCTTTCCCTACCAATATGTCGATCCCGAGCAGATTGCTCCGTATTGGACCCTTGCACAACAGTACGTTCTTGCGGACCAAATGTTCCAGACGCAAGGCAGCGGAAGTTTCACGGCGCACCAGGACTTGATCGCGGGCGGTACGATCCTCAATCCCGCCAAGACGAAGAGCTTGGTCGACTACCCCAGCTCGACTCCCTGGGGATGCGACGGCCCGCCGGGCGTCAAAACCGATCTCCTCGAATACATCAATTCCGCGCTGCACTACAAGCACGACCAAGGTCCGTTTCCCTGTCTAGGCTACGCGACGCTGCGCGATCTTCTCGACGCAAAGTCGGTCTCGTGGACGTACTATTCGCCACCGGTGAAAGGCAATAGCGGAGCGGTTTGGAACGCCTTCGAGGCGATCAAGGCGGTTCGCTACAGCTCCGAATGGGGCACCAACGTTACGGACTCCAACACCCAGATCTTCAGCGATATCAAATCTGGAAAGCTTGCGGCAGTCTCGTGGGTCGTTCCTGACAAAACCAACTCCGACCATCCCGATTCCGGCAGCGATACCGGACCATCGTGGGTAGCTAGCATCGTCAACGCGATCGGCGAGAGCTCCTATTGGAACTCCAGCGCGGTCGTGATCGTCTGGGACGATTGGGGCGGGTTCTACGATAACGCCAAGCCGCCGTTCTTCGATCATTGGGGCGGTCTGGGGTTTCGCGTGCCGATGCTCGTCGTCTCGCCCTACGCGAAATCCGGCAACTCCAGCCAGAGTTACATCTCGCACACTCAGTACGAGTTCGGAAGCATCCTCCGATTCATCGAGGACACCTTCGAACTCGGCAGCCTCGGGACGACCGACGCCCGTGCGAAGAGCATCTCCGATTGCTTCGATTTTTCGCAATCTCCGCGAAAGTTCAGTCAGATTCCGTCGAGCTTCTCGCGCAGTTTCTTCGAGCACCAGCGGCCTTCGTATCAGCCGGTAGATAGCGAGTAGCCTCAGCGCTCGGATTCGAAGCGGCGCAGCGCGTCGAGCGACTCGAGCGCCGACGAAAGGCTGCGGCCGGCGATTTCATCGGCAAGCCGTCGCATTGACGTGTAAGCGGCAAGCCGCGAGCCATACCGGCGAGCGAGGAAGATCGCCGACGGTATGAGCGCAAAACCGAAGAGTGCGTTGGAGACGAGCCAGTTCGGCGATAGCGCGGCGTAAGCGTCAACGCCAAATACGCCGCGCAAAGCCACGATCAGCAACGGCAGCCACATCAGCGGCGCGAAGAGCAGCGTCCAAAGCGTCAGGCGAATGCGTCGAATTCGCAGCCGTTCGAGGCTCTTTTGAATCGCGACGACCGGCTCATCGTAATCGAGAGCCGCAACGGCTACGAGCTGCCGGATGCATGCGATCACCAGGGCGATCGCGTAAACGCCTATCGCCGCCGCCGGCGCGAAGAATTGCAGCTCGCGCATATGACCGGCCGCAAAGGAGCCGATCAGCATCAAACCGATCGCGTTGACGATCAGCTCGAACCAAACTCCGCGGCCGAAGCGTTTCATTGCAGTCTCGGCGGCGCGAAAATTCCACTGCCGCAGCAGTAGAACGTTGAGACGCGTGCTCGCCTCGAGCTCGCGATTGCGCTGAGCCCAAAGAGTTTTGATTTCCTCGAGTTCCATGAACTTCTCCATTTTTCAGCGGGCGACGCCGGCAAGGTCGCGTTTCAGGCGCTCTTTGATCCGGCCGATCTTGGTGGCGACGTTCGTCTCGGATATGCCTAGAATTTCCGCGATCTCCGCGTATGCATAGTCGTCGAGATAGAGCAGCATGAGCGCGCGGTTGGGCGAGTCGAGCCGCTCGATGAGCGCGCGTACCACGACCAGCCGATCGTCGGCCGGCTCATCGCGCGGCTGAGGAATTCTTTCGAAGAGCGAAGCGTCTGCCGGAATGACGTGCGGCTTTCGCGTTTCGCTCCGTTGGAAGGAGATTGCCACGTTCACTGCCACTCGATACATCCACGTCGAGAAGCTCGACCGGGCGTCGAAACGCACGTGCGCGCGCCACAGCTGTACGATAATCTCTTGAACGAGATCATCTCGGTCGACCGGATTGCGGGAGTATGCACCGGCGACCTTCAAGAGAATGCCGCGATGCCGATCAATGCTCTCGACGAAGGCATCATGCGAGTTCGTGCCGCTCATATCTGCGGGTTAGTCGCTCGGCCTAGCGAAAAAATCACAGCCGCCAAGGTCGGACTCCGCCGGCCCCGAAGAAACGCCCTCGCATGAAGAATCATTGGTACGCGCTAACGTGCGGTACGGCTGCTGCGTTGGCCGGCTGCGGTTTGAGCTCGCAGGCGGGCGCGCCGCCGGCGACTGCCGCGAAGATCGCGAGCTCGTGGATGGCGCCGGCTGCCAAAAACAAGGACCTGCTCTACATCTCCGACGTGGGAACCAACCAGGTTTACGTTTTCTCGTACCCACAGGGTTCCTTGGTGGGCACCTTGGGCGGTTTCGATACGCCGGTGCGCGAGTGCTCGGACACCGCCGGGAACGTCTACGTTACGAACACGAATGCGGAGAATATTCTCGAATTCGCGCACGGCGGATCGGGTCCGATCGCAACGTACGGAGACAAGGGCTTCTTGCCCACGGATTGCTCGGTCGATCCGGCGAGCGGCACGCTTGCCGCAACGAACTACGGACCGAAGGGGACGAACAGAGGCAACGTTGCGATTTTTGCGGGCGGAAAAACGACGGCGAAGTTCTATGAAGATCCAAGCGTTCGGGCGTATCTCTTTTGCAGCTACGACGGCTCCGGTGATCTCTTCGTCGACGGTCTCAACGATGTGTACGATTTCGTCCTCATCGAGCTGCACAAAGGCGCGAAGAAGTTCGAGCATGTCAAGCTCGATCAGAGCTTCTCGAGTTGGGGCGGTGTCGAGTGGGACGGTAAGTACGTTGCGATCGGCGACGGAGCGTCGACGATCTATGACTTCGCCGTTGCCGGAACGAAGGCTAAGCTGGTTCGCACAATCCAGCTGAAACGCGCAGTGAACGTCGTGCAGTTTTGGATCGAAGGCTCGACGCTGATCGGGCCGGACGGTCCGGACGGGGGTCATAACGACGCCGGCTTTTGGAAGTATCCGGGAGGCCGGGCTCCACAAAAGACGATCGGCGGCGGCCTTTTTAAGAACCCGAGCGCCGCGACGATCAGCCTAGCGAAGTAGCGCCTTTGAACCTGCGCTTCTACCACCTCGACGCCTTCAGCGGCAAGCCGTTCGGAGGGAATCCCGCGGCGGTCTTTCCGATCGAACGGTGGCTCGACGATGCGACGATGCTCGCGATCGCCGCCGAGATGAACCTTCCCGCGACCGCGTTCTTCGTCTCCGACGGCAGCGATTTTCGGATACGCTGGTTCTCGCCGGCCGCCGAGTTACAGCTGTGCGGCCATGCGACGCTGGCAAGCGGTTATGTCTTGCTCGACATTTTACGGCGCGAAAAGGACGGCGTCGCCTTCAGTTCGCGCGCCGGCCGGCTCGACGTCGAGCGCGAAGGTCCGCGTCTTGCGCTGGACTTTCCGGCGCTGCCGCTACGGAAGCGACATGATCCCGAGCTTGTGTCGGAAGCGCTCGGCGTGCGGCCGATCGAGTTATGGGAGGCCGATCGCGGCATGGCCGTTCTCACCGACGCGGCGCAAGTGCGAGATTTACAACCCGACATCCGCGCGATCGCGTCGTTGCCGTTCTCGACGCTAATCGTCACGGCGCGCGGTTTCGAGAACGATTGCGATTTCGTCTCACGCTACTTCGCACCGAAGTGGGGCATCGCCGAAGATTTCGTGACCGGCTCGGCCCACTGCGTGCTAACGCCGTATTGGGCTGACTCGCTGAAGAAATCCCAGCTCTTCGCGCGTCAACTATCGTCGCGGGGTGGCGAGCTGTGGGTCGAGGATCGCGGCGACCGCGTGCGCATAGCCGGCCAGTGCGTTCCGATTGCCGAAGGAACCTTTACCTTGCGGGGCTCCTAATGCACGTGAGGCTGCGAATCCTTGATGAGCTGCGCCTGAACGAGGTCGTTGCTGTTCACGCTACGCATGGGAATATGCGTGCGCGTGTCGGAAACGGCCAGCGGAACCTTGTTGAGCGGGTCATACGAGATGTGTTGCTTTGAGGTGGCCTTGAGGTACCGACCACCCTGCTGAGCAAGTGTGCCTTCGGTTTGAATCAGAATGGCGCCCTTGCCCTCTGGAATCGGTCCTTTACCGTGCAGTTGGTAGGTGCAATCCCAGGTGGTAAGATCGCCCGCAAATCCGGATGCGCCAGGTACGATCGCCGCTTTTACTTGGTAAGAGTGTTTCCAGCTCGACGTACCACTCGAGTTAAGCTCGTTGAAAACATTCTGCGCCAACAACGGAAAGAGCGTTAGCTGAATGGGCGACAGCGCATAAGGACGTTGCGTGCACGAGACGCCGCCGTTTGGATGAAGCTCGCACGTGTTCGTCGCGCGCGGGCGCACGGTGTTCCACCACTGGTCGGTTCCCTTGATCGTAACGCCGCCGTCGCTAGCAGGACCGATCACGATCGTCTCGGTACCGGTTCCGTTCCCCGAGCTTGCGGCCTTCGTGTTGAAGCCGAACTCAAAGACCAGCGTTCGTGTCGCCGATTGTGCAGATGCGTGGCCGCTCGGCACGACGAGTGCCGCGGCGAGCGCAGTTAACATGAAGCCGACGGTTTTCATTCTCTCTCTACCTCCGAATCAGCGGTTCGTTCGCCGACGCCCTCTTCGTCAACTGCTGCCGGTACGCGAGTTCGTAGCGCCGGCATGGCTCGCTCGAGGTCGGCGATGAGATCGCTCGGCGACTCGAGGCCGATGCTCAACCGCACGAGCCGGTGATCGTAGGGTGGCCTGCCGGGTGCGGTCGCGATCGTATACGCGACGGCCAGGCTGGTCGTTCCCGCCCAGCTGTACCCGATTTCGAAGAGCTCGAGGGCGTCGACAAAGGCGAAGACCTGCTCGCGCGTCGGCCCCGGCGCAAACACGATCGAGAAGACGCCGGACGATCCGGTGAAATCGCGCTTCCAGAACTCGTGTCCGGGACAAGACGGCAGCGCCGGGTGGAGCACGCGCGCGACTTCCGGGCGCTCGGCGAGCCAGCGCGCGATCTTGAGTGCCGAGTCTTCGATCGCAGCCAAACGTACGCCGAGCGTTTGGAGCCCGCGCAGCGCGAGGCTACAATCGTCGGGCGAGACCGCAGAACCGATCACTTGACGTGCGGCACCGAATCTTTGGTAGAGCGACGCGTCGCGAACGGTAATCGAGCCGAGAAGCAGGTCGCTGTGGCCGCCGATGTATTTGGTGATCGCCTGCATCGTAACGTCAACGCCGTGCGCGAACGCGTCGAAAAGCAGGCCCGCCGACCAAGTGTTATCGAGCGCGACGATGACGTCGCGCGCGTGTGCCGCCGCGACGATCGCCGGTACATCCTGCACTTCCATTGTCACCGAACCCGGGCTTTCGACCCATACCAGGCGTGTATTCGCGCCGATGAGCGATGCGATGTTGGAACCGGCGAGCGGATCGTAAAACGTCGCGCTGACGCCGAATCTCGAAAGCAGCGAGGTCGTGAGTTTGAGGTTCGGGCGATAGACGCTCAGGGGTACGAGAATGTGGTCGCCCGTTTGCAGCAGCGCAAAGTCGATGAGCGAGATCGCCGACTGACCGCCCGGCGTGAGAATCGTGTACCGGCCGCGCTCGAGTTCGCTGATGCGAGCCGCGAGCTCGAGTGAGGTAGGCGTCCCGTAAAGGCCGTAGGTATAGCCCACGCGCTCTTGGTCCCACTCGTCGGTCACCGCGGCCGCCGATGAAAAGAGCGTGGTAGATCCTCGGTAGACCGGCGTCGAGAGCGCCCGATAACCTGGCGGTGCCTTTACGCTTGGATGAATGAGTCGGGTCTGCCACGTCTTGCTCATCCGCGCCGTTTTCATAGCAGCGAGGGCGCAAGCCTTTTGCCGCCGTAGTGGTCGCCGATGAGGTGTTATCTCTTACGCCACGGCGTTGCGGTCGAGCCCGAATCGTGGAGCGGAAACGACTTCGAACGGCCGCTCACTCGCGAGGGCTGCGCGAGAATGGAGCATGAAGCCAGAGCGATAGACGACCTTTCGCTCGACCTCGACTGGATCGTCACGAGTCCGCTTTTGCGCGCAAAGCAGACGGCCGAGATCGTTGCGGCGCGACTCAACATGCGCGCCAAGCTGGTCGAAGATCCACGCCTTGCCGGAGGCTTCAACCTCGAACGGCTTGGGACTATCCGCAGCGATTATCGAGCCGCGAAGGCGATCGTTCTGGTTGGACACGAGCCGGCGATGAGCCTGACGATTGGACGAGCGATCGGCGGCGCGAGCGTCGAGCTAAAGAAAGCCGCGCTCGCCGGCATCGAATTCCTTGACCCCGCTTCGTCTACGGGGACCCTCTTCTGTTTGATTCCACCAAAGGCGCTCGTCGCGCTGGGAAAGCGCTGAAGAAGCGCATTGCGTTATTTCACCGCGTCGCCGACGATCGGCACTCTGCTGACCTCTTCGCCAAAGAGCGTTGGATAGAGCAATCCCGCCAGGCCACCGCCGATCAACGGCGCGACCCAGAAGAGCCATAGCTGCGAGAGCGCGGCCGCGCCCGCAAAGAGTGCAGGCCCGGTGCTGCGCGCGGGGTTAACGGATGTGTTGTCGATCGGAATGCTGATCAGGTGGATCAGCGTCAATACGAGCCCGATCGCCAAGCCGGCGAAACCGACCGGGGCGCGCCGGTCGGTGGCTCCCAAAATCACCATGAGGAAGAAAAACGTGAGTACGATCTCGGCAACGAGCGCCGAGACCATGCCGTACCCGCCTGGAGAAAGGGCGTCGTATCCGTTGCTCGCGAATTGTCCGGCGATAAAGCCGGGTTTGCCGCTCGCGATCCAGTAGAGGACCGCAGCGGCCACAATCGCCCCCAGAACCTGTCCAATCCAGTATGGCAGGACGTCGCGCGCGGGGAACCGTTTGCTCAGCCATAGACCGAACGTGACTGCCGGGTTGATGTGACACCCGGAGATAGGACCGATCGTGTACGCCATCGTCAAGAGCGTTAAGCCGAAGGCTAGTGCGACACCGACGAAGCCTATCCCGAGCTTTGGAAATCCGGCGGCTATTACTGCGCTGCCGCACCCACCGAACACGAGCCAAAACGTGCCGAGAAACTCGGCGGAAACGCGTCTGGAGAGAGCCATGGCCACCGTTCCTTTCCGTGAAAACGCTCTATCGCGCAAGAGCGTATTTGACTGCGCCGAGCCGGCGCTCCTTCGCTCGCCCGCCATGATGCTTCAAGCTTGAGCGGCCGGCTCACGTGAAAACGCACACCTACCGTGCGCGCGTCCGATGGGCGCCGCCTGACGGCGAGGGCACCAAGACGTATCGCAGCTACTCTCGCGATCACACGATCGGCGTCGAAGGGAAGCCCGAGATCGCCGCGTCGAGCGATCCGGCGTTTCGCGGCAACCCCCGCCATTACAACCCCGAAGAGTTGCTGATCGCGAGTCTTACGTCATGCCATATGCTCTGGTACTTGCACCTCTGCGCCGTCAACGGAATAGCGGTCGTCGACTATCGCGACGACGCGTTCGGTGTTATGGAAGAGAACGCTGATGGATCCGGGCAGTTCGTCGAGGCAGAGCTTCACCCGTTGGTGAAGCTCGCCGGTAAGGGCGATCGATCGACGGCGCTCGCGTTGCACGACGAGGCGCATCGGCGCTGCTTCATCGCTGCGTCGGTGAACTTTCAAGTGACCGTCAAGGCCGAGATTCTGTAAGCGTCACTCGCGCAATGCGCGCGCACGGCTCCGCAACTGGGAGGCCGTGCGCGCAGCTTGTAGCTCAGGAGTCTAGAGTGAACCCGGCGTTGACCCGGCCGACTCGGGACTGAGTTTCAAGTCGTACTGTTGAGTCTGATCGGCAAAGACGCTATATCCGGGGAGGGCCCGCGTGTCGTAGCCGTTCTTCTCCAACGTAAGCGTATAATCGTCAGGTTGCAGAGAGAAGGCGATGTAATGACCGTGGGCGTCCGTCGTTACGGTGAGGCTTTGGGAGGGGGAGCTGATTTCTACTCGTACGCCCGCCAGTGGTGCTCCGGTCTTTGCGTCGCTGACGATGCCGGAGATCCCGCCGAGCGTCCCGGCCGTCGCCACGGCCGCCTGACTCGCGAATACAGCAAGCAGGCCAAGTAGACTCAGCGAACGCCGTAGGGAAGAGAGTTTCATTGTTATCGTTTCACCTCGAAGATGGAGAACTGGAAGTGTCACCTCGAGGCTAAGCTTGCTCCGCCTCTGCGTGCGACCGCAATAGAAAGAACATCAAAAGCTATCGCGGTGAGAAGCTTTGATTCAAATCGGCCGATCGGCTGAGAATTCGCTGAGGATCTTTGACTTCTAGAGACGCCGGACCATGCGACCAAACTCGTACGTTCACGGGAAGCCGGGCCGCGCGGTAACGCTATTAGCAGATCGCGGGCATTTCGAGAACGAAGTCCGCAAGCTCCGAGCCAGGCGCGCGCCGGTCCCGCCGCGCGCGAGCGGCTCCACTCGGCGAGCTGCCGAAGGAGTTCCGCCTTTCGAAGCCCCGATTTGGTTCCCGTCGGGGTCACGATCAGTCCGCCGTCGCTTCGGCGCTCGAATTGATTCCCCGGATTGCGCCCCGAGAGGTCGCGTCGCCGACCGGTATTCGCTGATTGATGGTAAGGTTTCTCCGCGCCATTCTATCACGCGTTTAACGAGGAGCAAATAGCGCGACCGCGCAACTGGAAGATCGTGCCGAATCGCAGCGAAGGTCTGACCTTACGACAAGCGGCGCTGATTGCAGGATTCGGCTATCTGCTCGATCCCGTTTCGTACGCCGAGTTTACCCTATATCCAAAGTTAGTGATTCCGG
>JBAVSO010000130.1:0-20894 GCA_049695635.1 Candidatus Cybelea sp.
ATCCCGACGCGCCGATTGCCGGCGGCTTCTACCACTGGGTCGTCTACAATCTGCCGGCGACGGCGCGCGGACTAGCGGTCAACGCAAGTCTCGCTGCCGATCAGCTCGGCGAGACATCGCTCGGCAAACCGGGATACTACGGCCCGTGTCCTCCGCCCGGACCGGCGCACCATTACGTCTTTACGCTTTACGCGCTCGATGTCGCGCACGTCGCGGCCGAGGTCCCACTAACGGCCTCGCAGTTAGAAGCGCGCGTCGCCGGTCACGTGCTTGCCCGCGCCGTCCTCAAGGGAACCGCATCGCACCATTAGGAGCGCGTCGCGCGCGCGTCGAAAGCGGCCCCCAATGAATGACGTAACGATCAAAGCTCGCGAGAGCGGTCCCTATCTGATTCGAGGCAAGTTCACGCTGACGGATGCCGACGGCAACGTCTACACGATAGAGAGCGAAAATGTGGCGCTCTGCCGGTGCGGCGGCTCAGAGACGAAGCCGTTTTGCGACGGGTCGCACAGGACGAATGGCTTCTGCGCGACCGAACGCGCAATCGCCGTTAACGCCGAGAGCGCCTAGATGCCGTCCTACGTGCGCGAAGGCTCCGTCCCGCATAAGCGGCACATTCAGTTCCGCCGCCCCGACGGCGGACTCTACGCCGAGGAGCTCTTCTCGACGAAAGGGTTCGAGAGCGTCTACTCGCTTCTCTACCACGTGCGTCCGCCGACCGCGACGCTCGACGTTCGTCCGTGGGAACGTCCGCAGATTGCCTTTGCCGCAAACGAACCGCTGCGCAATCGGCATCTCAAGAGCGCCTCGCTTCAGCTCGAAGGGGGCGATCCGGTTGCATCGAGAACGCCGCTGCTCGGCAATAGCGACGTCGTGATCTCCATTGCCGACGCGCGCAGTGCGATGGAATACTTTTACCGTAACACCGGCGGCGACGAGCTCCTCTTCATCCACCACGGGGCGGGAGTTATCGAGACGCAGTTCGGCGAGCTGGCCTATCGAGAGCGCGATTACGTTTTGCTGCCGACCGGCACGATCTACCGCGTGTACCCGGCCGCGCCGACGCGCATTCTGATTTACGAAACCACCGGTGCGGTGACGATTCCGCGCCGATATCGCAACGAGTTCGGTCAGCTCGAAGAGCATGCACCGTATTACGAGCGCGACTTTCGCGCGCCGGTACTGAAGCCGGCCGTCGACACCCAGGGCGAATACGAGATTCGCCTAACGAATGCCGGTCGCGACGCGATTTACATCGTGCAGAATCATCCGTTCGACGTGATCGGCTGGGACGGTTACTGCTATCCGTACGCGTTCAATCTCGACGAGTTCGCACCGATTACCGGAAAGCTGCATCAGCCGCCGCCGGCGCACGCGACCTTCGATGCACCCGGTGCGGCCTTCTGCGCCTTCGTTCCACGACTATTCGATTACCATCCGTTGGCAATACCGGTGCCGTACAACCATTCCAGCGTTGACTGCGATGAAGTCCTCTATTACGTCAGCGGAAACTTCATGAGCCGGCGCGGGGTCGAGGAAGGTTCGCTGACGCTCCACGCCGCGGGAGCTCCGCACGGCCCGCAGCCCGGCGCCGTCGAGTCAAGTCTCGGGAAGAAGTCAACCGACGAGATCGCCGTGATGATTGATACGTTCAAGCCGCTGCAACTCGCCCAGGCCGGCCTGCAGTGCGAAGACCCCGAGTATTTCCGCTCCTGGGTCGAACAGCCGGCTCGCGTCTAGGAGGATCTTACCGGTTCGATGCGGCCGCGCGCCGCGCCGAAGCCGATGCGGCGCGCTCCAGGCTTCTCGCACCAGCCGCGCAGCGTAATCTCATCGCCGTCCTCGAGGAACGCGCGTTTCTCGCCGTTGGAGAGCGCGATCGGGCGTTCGCCGTTCCAGGCCAGCTCGATGAGGCTTCCTTGCGTTGCGGGCTCCGCGCCGCTGATCGTACCGGACGCAAACAGATCGCCCGGACGGGCGATCGCACCGTTGACCGTTGCGTGCGCGAGCTGTTGCGCGACGTTCCAGTACATGTCGCGAAAGGTCGTCTGCGAAATCGTTTTGGCAGGTAAACCGTCCTCCCGCATGTGCATCGTTTGCAAATCCACCGCAAGAGTGATCGCGTAGGCCCAGGGTTCCTCGACGCGCAGGTAGGGCAGCGGCGGCGGCTCCTGCGCCGGCCCCTCGACCCGAAACGGCTCGAGCGCATCCAACGTAACGATCCACGGCGAGATCGTCGTTGCAAACGACTTTCCCAAGAACGGCCCGAGTGGCTGGTACTCCCAGGCTTGAATATCGCGCGCGCTCCAATCATTGACTAAGACGAGTCCGAAGATATGTTCGCGCGCATCCGCAACGTCGATCGGATCGCCCAACACGTTTCCCGGGCCGGTGACGAAGCCGATTTCAAGCTCGATGTCGAGCCGCTGGGTCGGCCCAAACTGCGGAACCGGCGCGTCGGGCGGCTTGCGTTGACCGCTGGGACGTCGAACCGGCGTGCCGTCGATTACGATGGTGCTCGAGCGCCCGTGGTAGCCCACGGGAATCCAACGCCAGTTCGGCAGCAGCGCCTCGGCATTCGGGCGAAAGAGCCGGCCAAGGTTCGTCGCGTGCTCCATCGAGGAGTAGAAGTCCACGTAATCACCGATCTCCATCGGCACGCGCATCTCAACCGCGCTTCGCTCGATCAGAAAACGATCGACGCCGGCGTCGCGCAATCGGGGATCGCCGTCGCTGCGCAGCAGTTGCGAAAGACGTTCGCGAAGCGCCGCCCAAACCGAACAACCCGCTGCGAGTAGCGGATTGAGCGTCGGCGCTTGCAGCAGTTCGGGCTCACAGCATTCCTCGAAAAACCCGGCCTGCGCCGTTGCGTAACAATCGACCAGTTTCTCGCCGATCGCTACTCCGATACGCGGCAGCCGGCCGTTGGAAACGAAAACGCCGAAGGGCAGGTTTTGAACCGGGAAGTCGCTAGCCGCCGCAACCGGCACCCATGACTCGAGACGAGCGTCGGTCGTATCGGCCCGCCTAGTCATTGGACGGGAAGCAATCCGAGTGCCGACAGATCCTCAACCGGCTCGGAAAAACTGCAGCTACCGTAAGCGACGAACGCGTCGTTGCGCGTTGCGGTCAGCTCCGTGACGTCAATGCGCTCGCTTTTCCATGAGAAGGATGCGTCGTCGAAAATAAATGCGTTCGGTTCTTCTTCCGCTATGATGCGCTGGAGCGTCGCCGCGTCCACGCGTGGAGCGAGCGCTGCGGCGGCGATTAGGTTGAGAAACCCGTGCATCATGAAACCGCTCGCCGGATCGCGGTGCCGGATCGGATGATGCAACCCCGCGGTCGCTTTGAACGCGACGTTTGCGCCGCGCGCCGCCACGATGAAGGCCGCCACCTCGGCAACGGTGGGGAATGCGTCGGCGGTGACTCCGCCGCAACGCAGCTTTCCGCCAAGCTCGGCCCGCGCAAGCGAGTTCATCGAAACGGGCAATGAGCCGAGCCAGTGCTCGCCTCGCGGGAGCTCGACGAAGGTGGGCACCTCGCCCAGACCGGCAATCGCGATGTCGGCGCCGAGTCTCCCAATGGTGCCGGCAACTTCGTTGGCCGAGATGTTTTTGGGCAATGGAATCTCGAGCGATTCGATCTGCGCGCTTTTCGCGGCGAGCGCCGCGAGGCGCTCGAGCGCATCGGCTTCGGCGTCCACGATCACCGAGAACGGCAGCTTGACGTCCGACCAGGTGGCGACAAGCGGCGCGGAGACGATGAATCGGCCGAGCATCCAGGCGTGCGGGCCGCGGTGCGCGGCTTCGTATTCGGCTTGCGCCGCGGCGATCGAAAGCTGCGCTGGTGGAAAGAGGCCGGCGTAGTCGATCAGCCCTGCGAACGCTGCGCGCACCGAGGGCCGCAGCGCCGTTGAGGTAGCCATGGACGGCTGCTTTGACAGGGCCAGCCACGAGCCTTCGCCAAGACCGGGCGCCATGAGTACCGCGACCGAAGCGCGCAGCAATCCGCTCGCACAGATCGACTGGGACCACGTCGAGTTCTACGTCGGAAATGCCAAACAAGCGGCGCACTATTACATGTCGGCCTTCGGCTTCGATCAAATCGCGTACGCCGGACCTGAGACCGGCCTGCGCAATCGAGTGAGCTATCTGCTCGAGCAGAATAAGCTGCGCTTCGTCCTTACGGCGAGCCTCGTACCCGACGATCCGATTTCGCGCCACGTGATGCTTCACGGCGATGGCGTCAAAGATATCGCGATTCTGGTCGAGGACGCGCGGGCTGCCTTCGAGATGGCAGTCCGCGGCGGAGCCCGCGTCGTCCTCGAGCCGGCGACGCTCGAAGATGCCCATGGCCGCCTCGTCAAGGCCACGATCGCGACGTACGGCGATACCGTCCATTCGTTCATTCAGCGCGACGGCTACACCGGAATCTTTGCTCCGGGCTTCATCGAGGATCGCAAGACGGTGGCGCGCGCCTCAAAACCGGGTTTGCAGTTCATCGATCACTGCGTCGGTAACGTCGGCTGGGGCGAGATGGATCAATGGGGCGACTTCTACGGTCGCGTCTTCGGCTTTTCGCAGCTCGTATCGTTCGACGACAAGGATATTTCCACCGAATATACCGCGTTGCGCTCCAAAGTCATGACCGATCCGCGACATCGCGTGAAGTTTCCGATCAACGAACCGGCGCAGGGCAAGAAGAAATCGCAGATCGAGGAGTACCTCGATTTTTACCGGGGCGCCGGCGTGCAACACATGGCGATCAGGACCGACGATATCGCGGCGACGATCCGGGCGCTAAAGGCTAACGGCGTCGAGTTCCTCGACACGCCCGACTCATACTATGACCTGCTCGAAGAACGGGTTGGTACGATCGACGAGGCTTTCGAAACTCTTCGCGAGCTTAGAATCCTGGTTGACCGCGACGACATGGGCTACATGCTTCAGATCTTCACCAAACCGCTGCAAGACCGCCCGACCCTGTTTTTCGAGATCATTCAGCGCAAAGGCAGCCTCTCGTTCGGGAAAGGCAACTTCAAGGCGCTCTTCGTCTCGATCGAGCGCGAACAAGAAAAGCGAGGAACGCTGTAGTTACCGGAATCGCGATCGATCGCGCTTACCTTCTGGATTGGTACCGCCGCAATCGGGAGCGCACTGCGGCGATCTTTGGTTTGATCGGCGCGGATGCATTTTACGACCGAGCGATTCCGCTGCGCCATCCGTTTGCGTTCTACGAAGGGCACATCCCGGCTTTCAGCTTTATGACGCTTAACGAGCGCGGCTTGGGAGAGATTCCGCTCGATTCCAAGCTGGAGCGCCTCTTCGAACGCGGGATCGATCCCGGAAACCTCGACGAGGCTCGTCGCCACGATCGCTCCGACTGGCCCGACCGCCAGGCCGTCGCTGCGTTTGCAGCGCGCTGCGACGAGCGTGTAAAGAGTGCGCTAACTTCTGCGCCCATCGAGGATCCAAACGTTCCGCGTCTGGTCCGAGCGCAAGCGGCGTACACGCTCCTCGAGCACGAGCCGATGCACCAAGAGACGCTGACATACATCATTCATCAGCTAGCATACGACCGTAAGCGCAGCGTCCCGAGCAAGCACGAGGATCACGATATTCTGGCGGTCCCGATGCGCAGCGTGGCGGCCGGAACGGCGACGCTCGGCGTCGAGCCCGACGAAATACCGTTCGGCTGGGATAACGAGTTCCGGCGCACGGAAGTCGAGGTCGCCGGCTTCGAGATCGACGCTTATCCGATTACCAACGGGCAATGGATGCGCTTCGTCGAGGCCGGCGGCCCGGTCCCGGTCTTCTGGCGCGAGCGCGACGGCCGGTGGTTTCTACGGACCGTGTTTGAGGAGATACCGCTTCCGCGCTCTTGGCCCGTCTACGTATCACATCAGCACGCCGGCGCGTATGCAGCGTGGGCCGGCAAGCGATTGGCGTCGGAGGCGGAGTATCATCGCGCCGCCTTCGGTACACCCGCCGGCGGCGAGCGTCCATTTCCATGGGGCGCAGATTCGCCGGCACCGCGCCACGGTAACTTCGGGTTTGAACGCTTCGATCCCGAACCGGTTGATGCACATCCGGACGGAGTCAGCGCGTGGGGCGTCGCCGAACTGATCGGCAATGGATGGGAGTGGACGTCCACGCCCTTTGCCCCGCTGCCCGGCTTCGAGCCGATGGCTTCCTATCCGCAATACTCGGCCGACTTCTTCGACGGCAAACACTACGTGATGAAGGGTGCCTCACCGGTCACCGCGCGCGAACTGATCCGCCGGTCGTTCCGCAACTGGTTCTACGACGACTATCCGTACATGTACGCAAAGTTCCGCTGCGTAGCCGCATAGTACGTAGATGCAGCAGACGCGCGTCACGGTCGCGTACGGCGACGGCATCGGCCCAGAGATCATGACGGCGACGCTTCGCATCTTGGATGCCGCCGGCGCTCACCTCGCGCTCGAACGCATCGAGATCGGCGAGTCCGTCTACAAAAAAGGCATCTCCAACGGGATCGAGCCCGCCTCGTGGGAGTCGCTGCGACGAACGAGGGTATTTCTCAAGGCCCCGATCACGACCCCGCAAGGCGGCGGCTTCAAGAGTCTCAACGTCACCGTGCGCAAAACGCTGGGGATGTACGCGAACGTGCGGCCCTGCATGTCGCTCTACCCGTACGTTGCGACGAAGCATCCGAGCATGGACATCGTCATCGTTCGCGAGAACGAAGAGGACGTCTACGGCGGTATCGAGCATCGCCAGACGAACCAAGTTGCGCAGTGCCTGAAGCTAATCTCCAGACCCGGGAGCAAGCGCATCATTCGCTACGCGTTCGAGTACGCTCGTGCGAACAAGCGCAAAAAAGTCACCTGCTTCACCAAAGATAACATCATGAAGATTACCGACGGGCTCTTCCATCGGACCTTCAACGAGATCGCCCTGGAATATCCTGAGATCGAGCACGAGCACTGGATCGTTGACATCGGCGCCGCCAAGATGGCAGACACGCCTGAGGCCTTCGATGTGATCGTTATGCCGAATCTTTACGGCGATGTGCTTTCGGACGTCGCGGCGCAGATCACCGGTTCGGTCGGCTTGGCGGGTTCGGCGAACATCGGCGATCACTGCTCGATGTTCGAGGCGATTCATGGATCGGCGCCGCGCCGCGCAGGCCAGAACCTCGCCAATCCGTCGGGCCTTCTGCACGGAGCGATTCTGATGCTGGTGCACGTTGGACAGCCCGACGTCGCGGAGCGCGTTCACAACGCCTGGCTGCGCACCATCGAGGATGGAGTTCACACCTACGACATCTACAAGGAAGGTACGTCGCGCGAGAAAGTCGGCACCAAAGAGTTCGCCAACGCCGTGATCGCGCGCCTCGGCCAAAAGCCCGAAAATCTCAAGGCCGTCGAGTACGACAAAGAGTCGCAGATGAACCTCGCGATTCGCCCGGCCGGTAAGCCCCCAATGAAACTGCGCGCGGGTGTGGATCTCTTCATTGACCGGCGAGACGGCAACCCGGATCAGATTGCCTCAGTGATGAGCCGCTTCGGCGTCGACGGCGTCAGGCTGACGACGATCAGCAATCGCGGCACCAAAGTCTGGCCCGACGGGAATCCTGACACCTATTGGAGCGACCACTGGTGCTGCCGCTTTGAGGCCGACGGCAAGCCGTTTTCCTCGGAGAACGTCATTGATTTGCTCAAGGCGGCGGGTCGGGCCGGCTTCGACGTCATCAAGACCGAGGGACTCTATACTTTCAACGGCGAGCGCGGTTACTCGCTCGCTCAGGGTGAGTGAGCTCCAAGCGCTCGCGTGATCTCGCGCGTTGCGTGCCCGACGAGACCCACTTGCGTGAGCACCCAGGAGCTCATCTCGTAGGTCTCGATTTCCGCGGCGCTTTCGGCGCCGACCGGGGATCAAGAACACCCAAAACGCAACCCCGAGTACGTTGAAGATTACCTGCACGCCGGTCAGCCGCTTAGCCTCGGTCGACTTGTCGAGCGAGGCAATGATCGGCATTACTACCGAGCCAACGTTGGCACCAGCAAAATCGCGATCCCGCGACGATGGCGAAGACGTTCATAGCGGGCCTTTTGGCCCGGTTCGCTGCATGCCCTTGCTAAGATGAAGATCGTCAGCCTTCTGCCGAGCGCAACCGAGATTCTCTTTGGGATTGGAGCGGGTTCGGACGTTGTGGGCGTTACGCACGAGTGCGACTTTCCTGCTGAGACGTTCGCGTTGCCGAAACTTACGGCCGCGACGGGGCCGCAAATACAAGCGCCGCAAGAAATAGATCGCCACGTGCGTGCCGCCGTGCATGCGGGCTCGAGCCTCTATCATCTCGATGCGCGGCTGCTCGATCGCCTCGCGCCCGATTTGATCGTTACGCAGGAGCTCTGTGCCGTTTGCGCGGTTTCGTACGAAATCGTCACCGATGCTGCGAAGCGCCTACGCTCGGATCCGCGCATCGTTTCGCTGGAGCCGAGAACGCTCGCCGACGTCTTTGGCAACATCGAGTTCCTCGGTGGAATTACCGGCCGCGCCGAGGGGGCGTCACGACTGATCGCGGGCTTGACGTCTCGGGTGGAGGCGCTGCAAATGCGAAAGATGTCGCGCGCAAGGGCGCGCACGCTCGTGCTCGAGTGGACCGATCCGCCGATGAGCGCGGGTCACTGGATTCCGGGACTAATCGAGCTCGCCGGAGGAACGCCCATCTTGGCGCACCCCGGATCGAACTCGCAACGAATCGGCTGGAATGAAATTACGGCGGTAGATCCGGACGCGATCGTCGTCGCGCCCTGCGGTTTGGATCGGGCGGCGACGCAGCGTGCGCTGGCGCTTCTCGATTCGATCGCCGAGTGGAGATCGCTGCGCGCCCTGCGCCGCGGACGAGTCCTCGCGATGGACGGTAACGCGTACATGAGCCGGCCCGGACCTCGCTTGGTGGATTCCGCCGAGATTGTTGCCCGGTGGTATACTACGCTCGCGGAGTACGCCGGGTGACCGCCCCTCCCACAACCGAAGGGGAGGAAAGTCCGGGCTTCATACGGGCAAGGTGCAGGATAACGTCCTGTCGGGGCAACTCGAAGGAAAGTGCCACAGAAACATACCGCCGGCGCCTTGGGCGCCGTGCAAGGGTGAAATCGTGAGGTAAGAGCTCACGGAGAACCGCGGTGACGCGGGCTCGGGCAAACCCCACCTGAAGCAAGACGGCTCGATAGATGGACGGCCCGTCCGAACGAGCTACGTCGCACCGAGGCGCTCGGTAACGAGCGCCCCAGATAGATGGTCATCGCCCACAAGCGTGGGAACAGAATCCGGCTTACAGGCGTACTTCGCCCAAGAAATGCAACTAGTGGGGTGACGATGGCGTTCTACCGAAGGAATGCATCCGATGAACGACCAGCACTTCACCCCCGAGATGACCGTCGACGAGGCGTTCAAGCTGCACGCGGGCGCGCGCCGCGTCTTTGCGGGTTTCCATTTAGGCGGTTGCTCGAACTGCGCAATCAGTGAATCGCACACGATTGGCGCGATCAGCGACGATTATGGTATCCCGCTGCCGCTGCTCCTCGATAGCCTTAACGCGCTCTTCGATCAGGGTACGCTCGCAGTCGGCGATCGCGTCCGAATTCCCGACGAAATTCGCGGGAGAATTCCGCAGCTGGCAAACGTCCCTGAGGTCGGCGAAATTACGGCAGCCGAGAGCGGCGCATATACCGCCGATTTCGGCGACGTTCGTCTGCAGGGCCTCGCCGAAGACTTCATCGCAGTCGCGCCGGAATCGGCGGCGACCTAACTAAAGCAGCGGCTTACGAGCCGCGAAACCCTCATCCGTAGCGTGCCAGTATGCCACGGACGGCTCGCCCAATTTCCAGCAGAGATTGATCTCCTGGTCGTCGAGCATCGCTGGAAAGTCGACGAGCCCTAGGTCGATATCCTTGACGACGCACCCCAGCGATTCGATTCGGTAGATCAGCCGGCCGATTTCGTGCTTCAGCTCCCCAAAACGCGGCGGGGGCAGCGCGGAGCGCGCCGAGGCAATCCGGGGCCGGCGAGGTGGCGTTTGATGCAAGGCGGGATCCGACTCGAGCAGCCTGATTGCGAGCTCGCGCCGCCGCCTCAAGAGCTCCTCCATTAACGGCTCGAGCTTTGAAATGAGGGCGTTAGCGCGCTCGGGCGAAAAGAGCTTCATATGAGTTCGCTGCGCATCGTCTTCGTGACGGGCCTCTCCGGTGCGGGCTTGAGTCAGGCGATAAAGTCCTTCGAAGATTTGGGCTTTTACTGCATCGAACACCTGCCTCCGGTCGTTCTCGAGGGCGCAATCGAGGCGCTCGAGCGCTCCCCCGTGCGGGACGTCGCGATCGCGCTCGACCTGCGCTCCGGCGCCGAGCTGGGAGACCCGGGCGCGTCGATCGATCGGATCGCACGAACGCACGACACGAGGCTGCTCTTTTTAGACGCCGCAGACGAACTGCTCGTGCGACGCTTCAGCGAAACGCGCCGGCGCCATCCCTTCTGGCCGGAGGGCTCGCTGCGCGAGGCGATTGACGCCGATCGGCGAGTGCTCGCTCCGTTGCGTGAGCGCGCAGACGTCATCATAGACACGACCAGCCTCACGGCCGGCGGGCTCAAAGAACGAATAGCCGCGGCTTTTCTTGCCGATCGGCCGATGCGATTGACGATGACCTTCGTTTCCTTCGGCTTCAAGTTCGGTCTGCCGACCGACCTCGATCTTCTCTTTGACGTGCGCTTCCTGCGCAATCCGAACTACGAAGAGCGGCTTGCGCCGCAGACGGGTGAGGACGCGCCGGTCGGCGCATTCATCGAGAGTGATCCATCGCTCGCGCCATTTCTCACGAAGGTAGCCGATCTGCTCGATTTTCTGGTCCCCCGCTACCTGGCCGAAGGAAAGACGCAACTGACGATTGGGATCGGATGCACGGGAGGCCGCCACCGATCCGTCTACGTCGCCCGGCGCCTGATGCAACGATTCGCCGAAAATCCGCGCCTCGACGTCGCCTCTGAGGCGCGCGACCTCGCGCGAGCGGCCTGATGCGAGAACGATTTACCCGATCGCTCCAATGGCTCTTGCCCGGTGTCGGCGTCAAACGTTGGATTTTGATCGCGGCGTTCGGTGTCGTCGTGTTGCTCGATGCAGCGACGCGATGGCTCACCGCACAGGGGGCGGGAATACACGTCAACGAGACCCTCGACGGTATCGTCGACGATTATTTTCCGCCTGCGTATCTTACGTGGATTCTAGCGATCGCGGGACTTGCGCTGGTCACGGCCGGAGTTTGGATGTGGATTCGCGCGGTCGTTCGAGTCGCGCGCGGGCGCAGCCCAAAAGGATTTCGCGACGCGTTGGCCGGCAGGCGACTGCAGCAGGGATATAAGATCGTCGCCATCGGCGGCGGAACGGGGCTTTCGACGCTGCTTCGCGGGCTCAAGCGCCGAACGAGCAATCTCACCGCCATCGTAACGGTTAGCGACGACGGCGGCTCATCCGGGCGGCTTCAGAAGGAGCTGGGTGTCTTGCCGCCGGGCGACGTCCGCAACTGTCTCGTGGCGCTAGCCGACGACGAAGCCCTCGTGACCGATCTCTTTCGCTACCGCTTTACGGAGGGCGAGGGTCTAAGCGGTCATTCCTTCGGTAACCTTTTCTTGGCGGCAATGTCGGGAATTACCGGGAACTTCGATCAGGCCATCAAGGAGTCGAGCCGGGTGCTCAACGTGGTTGGGCGCGTCCTTCCCGCGACGCTCGGTTTCGTTCGTCTGTGCGCCGAGCTCGACGACGGCACGATCGTCGACGGCGAATCGAAAATTTCCGCCGCGAAAAGGCCGATCAAACGCGTATTCTTCGACCCGCCCGCAGCCGCACCGCTCGACGAAGTGATCGCGGCGATTCGCGAGGCCGACGCGATCGTTCTCGGTCCTGGCTCGCTCTTCACGTCAGTTGCCCCGAATTTTTTGGTAAGCCGAATCGCGCGCGAAGTTGCGCACGCTCACGCGGTCAAGATGTACGTCTGCAACGTCATGACGCAGCCAGGAGAGACCGACGGCATGACCGCGGCCGACCATGTGAAAGCGTTGCTGGCCAACGCGGGCGAGCAAATCTGCGATTACGTCATCGTCAACGACGAGCCGCCGTCGCGCCTCCTGGGGGCGTACGCGCAGGAAGGCCAAGTGCCTGTCGAACCGGATATCGATCGAATCATCGCGCTTGGAATCGAACCCGTTCGCGCCGCGGTAATCGGTGAAACCGAGATGGTCCGCCACGACCCGGAGAAGCTCGCTACCGTCGTCCTCGGAATCGTCGACCGGACCGTTGCCGATCGCGCTACGCTGGTAAAACCAGCCAGCGCGTACCGCCGTTCGACAGCGGTCGGCTAGGACAAGCCGCTAGTGCGTCTGCGCTTGCGCAAGCGTGAGATTCAGTTGGAAGGGCTTACCGGGTTCGATGTTCGTTGTAGACGCAAGCGTCTGATAGCCCTTTGCCTGCACCGCGTAGTCCGCAATTCCGCTCGGAACTTTTTCGATCGAGAACTTCCCTGCCGCGTCAGTCGTCGCCGTCAGGACGGTATCGATCGTGATAACCGCACCGGCGACCGGGGCGTTCGTCGCTGAGTCGACGATGACGCCGCTAACACTGGCAAACCCCGCGGCCGGCGGGAGCGAATCGGAGTTGCATCCCGCAGTTGAAACTAGCAGCAACGTCGTTACAGCGTAGAACGCGCCCGCGTACCTTTTCATAGGCGAACTTCTTCGGCACGCCGAAGGCGCCGCTCCTATGGCAAGCCCCGCTCCATCCTCCCGGAGGGCACGCCTCGCCTATTGCGAGAACGCGCTGGAGGCGATCGGCCGGACGCCGCTCGTGCGGCTGAATAAGGTCGTCGACGGAGCGCCCTGCCTCGTGCTTGCCAAGGTGGAGTACGTAAACCCGGGCGGCAGTGTCAAGGACCGCCCAGCGGTCGCGATGCTTGACGCCGCCGAAACCCAGGGGCTGCTCAAGCCCGGCGGGACGATCGTCGAGCCGACCAGCGGTAACACCGGCACCGGTTTGGCGATGGCGGCGGCGATACGAGGGTACCGCTGTATTCTCGTTATGCCCGATAAGATGTCGCGTGAAAAGATCGACCTCTTGCGAGCCTATGGTGCAGACGTCGTCATAACGCCGTCCAACGTGGCGCCCGACTCACCCGAGTCGTACTACGGCGTCGCGAATCGTCTCGCGTCGGAGATTCCGGGCGCCTTTCAACCGAACCAGTTTCACAATCACTTCAATCCTGACGCTCATTACCATACGACCGGTCCCGAGATTTGGGAGCAAACGCAGGGCGAGATCACGCACTTTGTCGCCGGAATCGGTACGGGCGGAACGATCTCAGGTTCGGCCCGCTATCTCAAAGAACAAAATCCGGCGATTCACGTCGTGGGCGCCGATCCCGAAGGCTCGATCTACTCAGGCGACATTCCGCGCTCGTATGCAGTCGAAGGAATCGGGATGAACTACCTTCCCGAAACTGTCGATCTCCGCGTGATCGACGAGATGGTGCGCGTTTCGGATCGCGATTCGTTTCTAATGGCGCGCCGGATAGCACGCGAGGAGGGCCTGCTTGTCGGCGGCTCGTCCGGAACCGCGGCGGTCGCTGCCGTGAAGTTGGCCAAGACGCTGCCGGCCGACGCAATCGTCGTCGTGATACTCCCCGATTCTGGGCGTGGCTACATGTCGAAGATTTTCAATGACGAGTGGATGATCGCGAATGGCTTTTTAGCCGACGCCAAACGCCGCGCCACCGTGGGGGACGTGTTGCGCAGCAAGACGCCCGTGCCTCCCCTGATCACGGTGCAGCACGACGACACCGTCAAAACGGCGCTTGACCTGCTGCGCCGCTACGAGATCTCGCAATTGCCGGTGATGCGGGAGCGCGAGCAGGTCGGCAGCGTGAACGACATCGGTGTAATGCAGAGCGTCTTCGATCATGCGGACATCATCCACCAAGCGGTGAGCGAAGTCATGGGTCGTCCGTTCCCGGCGCTCGAACAATCCGAGGAGATCGAGCTCGCGTATAAGCTTTTGACGCTTGCGAACCCCGCGATCGTTGTAACCGACGAGTCCGAGCCGATTGGCGTGCTGACGCGTCAAGACATCATCAGCTTCCTTTCGACCAGCTCCGACGTCGTTACCAAATGAGGTTTTCGACCAAGGCGATTCACGTCGGCCAGGAGGCCGACCCGGCGACCGGTGCCACAATCGTCCCGATCTACCAAACCTCGACGTACACGCAAACGCGGGTCGGCGAACATAAGGGCTTCGACTACAGCCGCACGATCAACCCAACGCGGCTCGCACTGGAGCGTCAACTCGCTTCGCTCGAAGGCGCTCGGTTCGGTAGCGCCTTTGCGAGCGGAATGGCGGCTACTTCGGCGGTGCTCGGTCTGTTATCGGCCGGCGATCACGTCGTCGTCGGCGACGATCTTTACGGCGGGACGTATCGCCTTTTCGCGCGCGTCCTCGAACGCTATGGCCTCACTTTCACGTATGTTGATACGACCGACCTCAACGCGGTGCGCGCGGCCATCATGCCGGCAACGAAACTCTTTTGGATCGAGACGCCCAGCAACCCGCTCCTCAAGCTCGCCGACATCGCAGAGATTGCTCGGCTGCGCCGCCCGGAGCAGGTGATTGCCGTGGATAATACGTTCGCGACGCCGTATTTTCAGCAGCCGCTCGAACTCGGCGCGCAGATTGTCGTCCATTCGACCACCAAATATATCGGCGGTCACAGCGACGTCGTCGGCGGCGTCGTCATCACCGACGAGCAGGCGCTGCACGAACAGATACGCTTTCTACAGAATGCGGTCGGCGGCGTTCCCGGCCCGCACGATGCCTGGCTGACGATGCGCGGGGCGAAGACCCTAGCGCTGCGCATGCGCGAGCACGCCCGCAACGCGCAGGCCGTAGCCGAGTATTTGGAATCGCGCGACGACGTTGCCCGCGTTTACTACCCGGGCTTACCTTCGCATCCTCAACACGAGTTAGCGAAGCGGCAGATGAGTGGATTCGGCGGCATGCTCTCCTTCGAGCTCGAAGGGCCGCCGCCGCGGGCGCACGACTTCGCGAGCCGCTTGAAATACTTCAGTTTAGCCGAAAGTCTCGGCGGCGTTGAATCGCTGATCTGTCACCCGGGGCGCATGACGCACGGATCGATACCGGTCGCCGAGCGCGAACGGCGCGGCGTCAGTGACGGCCTGCTTCGCTTGTCGGTAGGGATAGAAGACTGCGCGGATCTCATAGACGATCTCCGCGACGCGCTCGAGGCTACGGCTGGTATAAAGGATACTGAACTGCCGTCACCTGTTTGAGAACCTCCTTCGCTTCTTCCGCCGTCGCGTCGCCCAAACGCGTGGTTTCGGAGAGCACGATGCCGCGCTGACCGTCGGCCCAGACTATCGCGAACTCCTTTTTTGCATCGAACCCACTGCCGTAGGCGACCTCAACAAAATACGCCGGCATCCCGTTCAAGAGCGCCATCGGCGTTTTGTTGCGGATGAGCGTACCATCCTGCGAGCTGTGGGTCTGGCTCTCGAACTGCGATTCCCATTGTTCGGGCGGCCCATCGTATGCCTCCATCGAGAGCTGGATCGAACGCGCGTCCTCCTTACCGGGGTTCAGCACCCAGGCGGCGACTGGTTGAAGATCCTGCCCCAGTTGGTTGGGCGGCAGAACTTGGCGCGCGATCAGGTATGCATTCGCTGGAGCCGTGTATGTCATCGCCGGATCGGTGTAGGTGCGTGGATCGGGCATCGGCGTTGGCTCGACAACTTGCGCGCGCACCGAAGTTGCGCAGCTCAACGCGAGTAGGGCGGCCAACAGCAGGCTATATCGTCTCGTCATTTGTTGTCCAAAACGGCGGCAAGCGCCGGCAAAGAGATTTCGTACCGGTAACCGACGTTGCGATGGTCGTCGTCGAATTCCTCGTGCTGGACCGAAAGCCCTAGCGCCCGGATCCGTTCGGCCACGACCCGCGCGCCGATGTCGAGATTGTACTCGTCGCGCCGCCCGCAGTCGAGGTAACGGAGCCGTAGCCGCGCCAACTCCGCGCGGTGCGTCGCGATTCTCTCGGCCGGATCGAGTGCCAGCCAGCGCGCGAAAACGTCGTCGCGTAAGGCTCCGCTCGCTCGTTCGAACGGCAGATCAAGATCGAAGGCGGTCGCGCTTCGGGGCGAATAGGCGGCCGTATACGCGAGCATCTCCATTGTGGTGTACTCGGTCATGGCGCGCTTCTGCTTGCGCTCGAACGCTTCGACGAACGCGGCGAGATCGAAACCGTATGCCTCGAGCACGCGATGGACTGTGGCAAACGCCGGCAGATGGGCGTAACGAAAATACGAATCACCGCTGTGCGAGGCAAAGGCCGCAAAGCTCCCGGGGTGCTCCAAAACGAGGTGCATCGAGCCGAACCCGCCCGACGATTTTCCCAGCACGGCGCGCCCGCCCTCGGAGGAAATCGTGCGATAAGTTCGATCGACATGGCCGACGACGTCGCGTACCACGTAGGTTGCATAGCGCCCGTTATGCACCGAATCGACGTATTGCGACCCGCCCAGCCGCGTGAATCCGTCGACCAATACGACTACTGCCGGAAGCATCCGCTCGTCGCGCATTAAGCGGTCGGCCCACTGAAAAACGTTCGTCTCCCACGGCCGAGACGAGAGCAGCGCCATCACGTCGCCGGTATAGCCGTGTAAGACGTAGAGCGCGGGGTAGCGGCGCGAACCTTGCGCGTCATAGCCGGCCGGCAGGTAGACCGCGACCGGCCGCGTCGCCGGATCGCCGAGCGGATTGCTTGCGAGCGCCTCACTTTCGACGAAATCCACGCGCACGTCGCCTGCGAGACCGAGAAGTCGCGCTAGATTAGAACGATCCTGCATGGCGACGGGGTTCGTCGCACGAAATGGCGGCGCCTAGTGGCCTGTAGATGAACGAACTGAAACGCGCGATCGATCTGCGCGGCGCAATATCGATCAACGTCATTACGATGATCGGAATCGGCCCCTTGGTAACGATCCCGCTCGTCATCGCAGCGCTTGGAGGCCCGCTGGCGCTTCTGGGCTGGATCGCGGGTGCCGTCGTCGCGCTTTGCGATGGCTTGGTTTGGGCCGAACTCTCGTCGCGGTATCCAGGATCGGGCGGTACCTACGTCTATCTACGCGAGGTTTTTGGCGAACGGCGACTCGGCAAGATGCTCGCCTTTCTTTTCAACTGGCAGTTCCTGCTTTACGCTCCTTGCTTATTGGCGAGCGGCTATATCGGTTTCGCAAACTACGCCGCGTTCTTCTATCCCCCGCTCGCGGTGCATCCCGCGGCCCACGACGCGCTCGCGATCGGCATCGGGGTGGTGACGCTGATCGCGCTCTATCGGCGCACCTCGAAGGTCGCATCGCTCGGAGCGGTCCTGGCGATTGCCGCCACGCTTACGATCGCGCTCGTCGCGATAGCAGGGCTCTCCCACGCGAACTTCGCGCAAGCTTTCTATCTGGGCCGTCCCCTACAGCTAGGCGCCGGATTCGTCGCCGGATTCGGCAGCGCGCTCTACATCACGCTCTACGATTACTCGGGCTACGCCGACGCTGCGCTCTTAGGCGACGAGGTGCTGCGCCCCGAGCGAACGATTCCGCGTGCGATCCTGCTATCGGTAGCGATCGTCGCGGTCCTTTACATTCTGCTGCAGATTGGAGTGCTCAACGCGGTACCGTGGCAATCGCTACTCGACGCACACGGGCAACCGACCGCGCAGGCTCAATACGTCGGCGCCCTTGTGGTCGAACGCCACTGGGGACACGCTGCCGCGACCATCGTGACGATGCTCGTTCTCGTGACTGCATTCGCGTCGCTCTACGGGAATTTGCTCGGCTTTTCGCGCATCTCGTTTGCGGCCGCGCGAGACGGGGCCTTTCTGCCCCTATTCGCGCGGCTTCACCCGCGCAAGGACTTCCCGCACGTCGCGTTGTTGGCAGTCGGCGCGCTCTCGCTGGTCGCCAGCTTCTTCACGCTGGATCAGGTCATTGCGTTTCTCACCGCCGGAATTGTGCTGATCCAAGGCATCGCACAAATCGTCGCGCTGGCTCTGCTGCGCGCGCGGCGAGCGAGCGGAGCATTCAAAATGCCGCTCTACCCTGTGCCCGCGTTGGTGGCCCTAGCGGGATGGACGCTGGCGTTCGTTGCTTCCGGCCTTTTTGCGATAGCGCTTGGAGTCGGCTGGTTAATCTGTGGTGCGATCGTTTATTTCGTTACGGCTCGCGTGCAGCGATGGTGGCCGTTCCTGGCCGCAGTAGTGCTTGCGCTGGTTGTACCGGTCGCCGCGCGTGCCGAGGCAACAGCCGGATGGCCGAGTTGGAACGTTTCACGCGTGGTCGAATACCGCGGCTATCCGGTCTTCAGCGTGAACGGAAAGCCGTTCTTTGTGTACGGCGCCGCGTTTTTTTACGAGCGCATACCGCGCGACCAATGGGCTTCGACGCTGCGGACCTACAAGCGCCTCGGCATCAATACGATCGATCTGTACCTCATTTGGAACTGGCACGAGCCTTCCGAAGGTACGACCGACTTTACCGGCACCACCGATCCGCAGCGTGACCTCGCGAGCCTGTTGAAGCTAACGCACGCACTCGGCTTCAAGGTGGTGTTGCGACCCGGGCCCGTCATTCGCAACGAGTGGCGTAACGGCGGCTATCCGGCGTGGCTGCTCGAGCGCCCCGAGTACAAGATGCCGCTTCACGACGTGCTCGAAGGACGGTATCCCGCGACGGCAACGCTCCAGAACGCGCACGCCGATGCTGCGGCCGCCGAATGGCTCGCGAACGGCACGCATCTTCAGGCTTCCGCGCAGTGGTTACGCGAGGCACTGCATACCGTCGAACCATACTGCGGTGACGTCGTCGCAATTGCCCTCGACGATGATCAAGGCGCGTATCTCGACAACGACACTTGGCCGGCTCCGCACTGGCACGCCTACGTTGGCTGGCTGCGCACGACCGTAGCGTCAGCGGTCGGTGGCAAGGTCCCGCTATTCATCAACACATATGAGATGAAAGTGCCGAGCGCATCGCCGGCTTGGGCTTGGGGAAACTGGTATCAAAGCAACTCGTACCGGTTAACCGAGCACGATCTCGCCGATCTAGATTTTGCCACCGGTCTCTTGCAGACCCAGCGGCGCTTGCCGGTGATGCAGTCTGAGTTTCAAGCCGGTTGGCTGCAGGCTGCCGACGAAGCCGCTCCACGTCCGAGCGATCCGGTGAGCACGACGCTTGCACTCGGCGAGCTGCTTCGTTTCGGCGCGCACGGGATCGTGAACTTTCCCGTGCAAGATACGATCTATCCGCATGGCTGGGAAGCGCCGTGGGCGAATTGGTCGTACGCCTGGGACGCTGCTCTCACCGTAGATCTGCGCGCATCGCCGCGCTATGCACCCACGCTCGCTTTCGGCGCTATCGTTCGCAGATACGGTGCGTGGTTGGCGAAGACGCATGTCGCCGCCGACGCCTCGATCGTGTGGCCGCCAAGCATTTTCGCGCCCGGAACTTTGAGCAACGGCGACTTTGCGGCGCTCGCCGAGGCTACGATTGCCATGCAGCGCGCGTGCAACGCTCGCGGCTTGACTTGCACTCTTGCCGATCTGACCGTCGCCGACACGCGCGCCAGCTCGATGCCGCTACTTCTGCCGCTTTCTCCAGCGTCTCCGTTAATGCGCCGGATAAAGCCCTCGGCTGTCGCGGCGCTTCATCGCTTGCGGTCGTCGGGGCGGCTGATCGTTGATCCATCCTCGGTTCACACGGACTCGCATCGCAACCGGATCCCAAATGTGACGCTGCTGCTTGCCGATGATTCGTCCTATGGATTTATCGTTGCAATCAATCCGAGCAACGCAAAACGCCGCATTGCGGTCGGCAAGGTGCGCCTGACTCATCGAATGGTTGCCGTTCCGCCGTTCGACCTTCAGCCTGGGGGGACGCGCGTTGTTCCCGTCGGGCTTATAGGGGGCCCGGTCGCGGAAGCGCCCGCGCCGGCGCGCGGCACACCGCCTCCATTTAGCGATCCCGACGGTACCGTGATCGCGAATGCGAAGCTTCGCGTGGTTTTCGCTCCATTCGCGGGCGCGCGAATTGCCGAGCTCAGCAACGGCTCGGGAAACGCGGCAACGAGCATCGGGCTGCTACGGGACGCGACCGATCCGCAGCCGGCCGCTTCTTCTCGCGACTACATCGCGCCATACACGCACCCGCTTCCCGCCGGCACCTTTAATCGCGCGTATCTCTGTAGCAGACTCGACGTTCTTACCTCGACGCGGTTTACGTGCTCGTACGATGCGCCCGACGTTCCGGAGGGTGGCGCGCTCTTTCGCCGGACGCTGACTTTGAGCGGCCGAAGCAATGTGCTGACCATCACCGAGGAGTTTGAACCACATCGCCCCGGCTCGGCGGCGCGTCTCGTCAGCATCTCGGGCTTTGCTTTCGCGCCGGATGACACGCTTCTCAACGCTTCCGATCGCAACGGCCTAGGCATCCTCGACGGCCAGCGTCTAACGATACTGCGCTGGCATGCGGGAGACGTTGCGCACCTCAACGTACGCAGGACCCGCGGAGCCTTGCTTGTGACACTGACTTTTGCGCGAAGATCCGTGGAGCTGCACCTCGGCATCGAAACCGCGAGGACCGCCGCCGAGGCTCAACGCGTGCTCGACGAGAATCAGCCGTAGCCGGCGACGGGGAAGTGGCGGAATGGCAGACGCAGCCGCCTCAAAAGCGGCCGAGGCAACTCATGTGGGTTCGACTCCCACCTTCCCCAAGATTTTTACGAAGGAAATCCGCTGCTTTCGGCCTCTACTG
>JBAVSO010000131.1:0-3809 GCA_049695635.1 Candidatus Cybelea sp.
ATCGGCAGCACCGTAGCGGATAGCGACGACGTCACGGGCAAGGTCGAGCTCGGGCCGGTCAGCCCTAACTCGGATGCCGTAAACCCGTCGACGATCACCCGGAAGCAATCTTGAATCGGCAGCCCACTCAGCGACCCGTGCGGCTGCAACCGCCGCGCATCTACTTCATCCTGACCAATCGGATTGCGATTAAGGACAAGCGTAGAGTTCTTGAGGCGATTACGGACGGAGAGGCAGAACGCCAACAGACCGCAAGTGATCTCTTGGATGATGTTCTGCATCTCGCTATAGGGCGGCTGAAATTCGGTTCCCCATTCGAGCGTGTAGGAGATGATGTTTTGCTTGCTGGGATCGACGAAATGTCGGCTGAAGGCGTAATCATCTGACGTCCCCGCGGTCGGATAGAGATTGAAACCCGGCTTGATAGTGTAATCCGTGCCGCGTAGCGCGGCAATGCCATCGTGGACCGCGTTAGCGAGATCCAGAGCGGTGGACAGATCGCTGGCTGAAATGTATTCCTTGTAGGCATCGCCGGCGATGCCCCGCATGCCGTTGTACGCGGGGTTTTGAAAATTCATCGTCGGATCGGAGCTCTGATCCTCGTCGTCGCCCCAACTGTAGAGAATATCCTCGCCGTAGCTGTGCACGTCAATAAAGTACGCGACGTTGGGGAATGTGTCGAAGATCCACTTCGCGTTACCGCTCTCGGGCTCTGAAAAAGCGCTCGGGCCGTTATAAAGCTGGTAGTCGCACGGATCCGTCGAGTCACTAATTGCCGACGCAGAATTGAAGTACGTCGGAAAATCCCAAAGGAAATCGTAGTTCCGATTGACATCGACGCCCGTACACATCGCGGAGTTAGGCGCCGCGGTGCGACGGTTCTTGCGCCACAGCGCTTCGGTGTTGATGCTGTAGTTTCGACCGTCGGGATTGGCTTGCGGAAAGACGATGATGTCGAGCGTGTCGACGATTGATGCAATATCGTCCGGAGAGAAGGTGCGGTTGCCGCACGTCAAACCGGTTCCGTTCTGATACGCCTGTTCGAGTTGTTCGATGAAGTTAATGAGGATGTCGCAGCTGCCCCATTCCCGCGAGTGGATGCCACCTAGGAAATAGACGCCGGGCCGGTTTGGCCCGGTTCCGTTGGCGATCTTAATCGCGCGACACTGGCGGCCTTCCCAGGTGAGATTGGGCAACGTGATCAGTTGCGTGAAGCCGGTGTACGGTGCCGAAGTCGCGACCGTGAGCGCCGACTCCACCTCGGTGACGTTCAAGTACATCGAAGAACCCGCTAACGACTGTTACGCATCGTTCGGCTTCTGGTAGCGGTCCCCGCGTCCGACTTCACGCTGACGCTCTGCCGCAACTTTGTCGACATCTTCGTGCTTGTGTACAGCATAGCCGGTATGTTTGAGCTTTGCGATCATCGCGTTGTCGGCAATGGCATCGACCCGATATCCAGTGTTCTTCGAGTAGCCGCTGCCATGGTCGAGAACCTCCACGTGGTAAACGTTTACTAAGTCGAGCATGGCTTGCCGGTCGGTACTCTCAATCGTAATGCGGTAGCGCGCCACGGCCGGTTCTCCGCTACTCCTCTTCGAATTCGTCGCGCATGAGCGTCGCCGGTGGCACGTGGACGATGATGCGCTCGATGCCGTCGCAATCATCCTGGTCCTCATCGAAGACGACGGTTAGCCGCAAGCGCTCGCGCCACGCCCGCTCGACGAGATGCTCGACCTCGCGTTCGCGACTGGCGAAATAGCGATCGCCGCAGTCGGTCTCCAACACAAAGCCCACGAAATCACCGTAGCGATCGAAGACCAAACTCTCGACCTTGCCGGTCGCCTCGCGATCGTGGTCGTGGTCGCGTCCGTGGCCGGGATGCGGCGGATGTTTGGGATACGGCGGTTTGGGATACCCAGGAACGCCGTCGCCGGTAGGTGAGGGCGTAATCACGCCGGGATCGCCGCCGAAGCTCCCCACCCGTCCCCCGATGAGATCGAGATAACGATGGAAGACCGGATACCAACGGCTGCTCTTGGGAATCGCCTGCGCGATCCAACGCAGCACCGACAAGTCGCGCTCTTCGCGCAGCAACAGCACTTCTTTGGTCTTCACCGGAATCGAAAGCTGGAAGGCACCGATCACCCGCCGCCAGGCGAGTTCGTCGCGCACGACGGCTATCGGCGGCGCAGCCGCTTGGTGCACGCGAGCCTGCGCGCGCGCCTCGAGCTGCGGTGGTGGAGGCGGTGGCGGCGTCGCGCGACCGAAGGCATTGGTGAGTTGGCGCACCACCACGGTGAAGGTTTCCCCGCGCCGGCCGCTCGCGTTAACGTCAACGGTCAGCAATCCCGCGTAGTTGACCGGGCCGCCGGCTGGAATCGGGAGATACGTAATGCCGCCGGTCTTGGCAGTGATGGTGTGCGCACCGTCATGGGAAAGTTTATGGTTGCTGTACATCCGGTTGGCCAGCGCCAACACGTCCTTGGCATTGACTCCCGGCAAATAGATCGAAGCGGTACCGGCCGGCGTGGTGTTCCAATCGATCATCAGCTCGTCGGGCGTTTGGTCCGCCGGCATACTCGACGACGTCGGGCGAATCTCAAAGGTCGTCCCGGCTTGCGCCGAGTTGACGTCGCTCCAGGCAACGTTGCGTTGCGCCAGCTTATCCCAGTCCGAAGTATCTTTGCCGATTGGAATCGGTGTCGGATCGAACGCCACTTCGGCGATCAGGCATTGATGCAACGAACGCGCGATCGCTTGGCCGATCGGCACCGGACGAAAGGCCGGGTTGGAATTACTGGGATTGAACGGACCATCTTGCGCCGGCGGTACCGAAATCGGCAGCACATTGTTGGCCGTGACGCCGTCGGGCTTCAGCGGCTGATTGTTGTCTAGCCAACAGCCGAAGATCTTATCCACCTCGGAACCGTCAGCATGCGCCGTGAAGTCCTGCACGTTGTAGGGATCGTCGGTTTGCTGATCCATGCTCTGCGCAGTGGTATCGATGCGCGCCGTCGCAAAAAACGGAATCGTCACGTACTCACCACCCAGGAAGCCGGCCAACGGGATCGGCTGACCGTCCGGATTGCTGGTTGCCCGACGGTACTGTCCCGGAGTGCTCGCCGGCTGGCCGGATTGATAGTCGTAGGTGGACGTCGTCGTCTGGGCTTGGAACAGCCGGAAGAACACCCGCACGTTACTCGCGCCGATCAAACCGATGTAGTGCACCTTGGCCAGCGCGAAGTTGAACACTGGAACGTTGTTTTCGTCAGTGGGCTGGGTGTAGAGTTTGGTATCGTCTTCACCCGAGGGCAGCGCATCGAACTGCGCCGGCGTGATGGCCGCCATCAGTTGCTGGACGAAGCGCGGCGCATCCGCCGGTCCACTGATGCCGGAAACCCCATACAACGACTGGCCCGCGCGAGCGACGACAAAGCGCAGATCGATGCTCAACCACGACGGATCGCCATGCAGCATGAACGGATCGGGTTGTTTGATCAGCGTCAGTAACGCCGAACTATTCACCGGTCCGGCCGTCACGCTCAGCGTCACGTCCGATGTGGGGCCTGAGAAATTAAACGCGTCATCGGCCGCATCGAAATCCAGGCTGTATTTGAAGGTGAAGCGCTGCACTTCGGGACCGTAATCGCCCGTATCGGACACATTGCCGGTACATGTGATCGGCAGCACCGTAGCGGATAGCGACGACGTCACGGGCAAGGTCGAGCTCGGGCCGGTCAGCCCTAACTCGGATGCCGTAAACCCGTCGACGATCACCCGGAAGCAATCTTGAATCGGCAGCCCAC